>NZ_JASJPC010000019.1:0-176976 GCF_031426875.1 Sulfuritalea sp. | reverse complement strand
TGTCAGTCATGGCTTACAGCGATTCCACCTTCAATTTAACCGGACAGCAGTGACCTAGTTTATGAAACGACATACTGCAGTGATTCCGCATTGTAAAACACCACTTCACGATACGCAATATGTGGATTTCCACGATCGAAAGCCGAAGGCCGGCGACAGGGGGGAAACGCTCCCTGCCGCCGGCCTTCGAAATTTGGCACATGCTTGACTACAAAGCGGCCACGCCGCCTGCTGTCGGGCGCGGCCGGCGCGCTTCAGCGCGAATGGAACTTGACCACCGCGCGGCCGTCGGCAAGCTGTCGCGGCTCGGGTTTCCAGGCGTGGCCATAGACGATTTCAAAAGTGGCCGGCAGGCGCCGCTCGGCATCCTGCGACCAGGCGCCCAGCAGCCGACGCCAGTCGCGCCAGCCCAGGCGACCCAGCAGCGCATCGCGCACCCCAAGGTGGCGCTGGTCGGCGAGGAAGGCGCGCGGCGTCGGATAGCTCAGGGTGATCATCTCCATGTCCATCACCGGATCGCCAAAGCCGGCGGCGATCAGCATGTCGCCCAGATCGTGCATGTCGAGAAAGCGCCGCACCGTTGCCGGCGCGCGAAGCGCCATTCCCGGCAGGCAAGGCCCGCCAGCGCCAACTCTTGCCCCGGCTTCGCGCAACTCCTTCAAGGTGTCGGGGCCGAGCGTGGCGAAGCAGAGCAGGCCGCCGACTTCGAGCACGCGGTGTAATTCACGCAAGGCCGGCAGCGGATCGTCGAGCCAGTGCAGCATCAAATTGGACCAGACCAGGCCCAGGGAATTAGCGGCCAGCGGCAAGGCGCGCACGTCGGCATTGAGCAGACGCGGCCCGCGTCCGGTGAATCGTTGCAGGCGCGGCGTGCGGGAACGCAGGGCGCGCAGCATGGGCAGGGCGTAGTCGAGGGCCAGCGGCAGCGCCTTGGCATAGCGCCGCTGCAGTTCGCGGATGCCGTCGCCGGTCGCACAGCCAATGTCGGCCACGCGCTGCGGAGCGATCTTTACCAAGTCGAGCCGCACCGCCATGCGAGCGCCCACTTCGCGGGCGAGGACTGCGGCTGAGTCGTAGGTTTCCGCAGCTCCGGCGAAGTCGCTGCGCACGAGGTATTAAGCGGCCTTGAGCCCCAGCCGCGCGAACAGCGCCTCGTCGCGGTCGGCCTCGGGGTTGCCGGCCGTCAGCAGCTTGTCGCCGTAAAAAATCGAATTGGCGCCGGCGAGGAAACACAGGGCCTGCAACTCGTCGCTCATTTCCTGGCGGCCGGCCGACAGCCTGACCATCGAGCCGGGCATGCTGATGCGCGCCACGGCGATGGTGCGGACGAACTCGAAAGGGTCGAGCGGCGGCGCGTTTTCCAGCGGCGTGCCGGGCATCGGCACCAGTTCGTTGATCGGCACCGACTCGGGCGGCGGGTTCATGTTGGCCAGCTCGACCAGCAAGGAGGCGCGCTGGCGGCGCGTTTCGCCCATGCCAACGATGCCGCCGCAGCAGACCTTGATCCCCGCCTCGCGCACCTTGTCGATGGTATCGAAGCGCTCGCTCTGGGCATGAGTCTTGATGACCTGGCCGTAGAACTCCGGCGCCGTATCCAGGTTGTGGTTGTAGTAGTCGAGCCCGGCGGATTTAAGCCGTTCGGCCTGACCGTCCTTGAGCATGCCCAGCGTGACGCAGGTTTCCAGCCCGAGCGCCTTGACCGCGCCGATCATGTCGGTGACTCGATCGAGATCCTTGTCCTTCGGCCCGCGCCAGGCGGCGCCCATGCAGAAGCGCGTGGCGCCCTTGTCCTTGGCAGCCTGCGCGGCGGCGACGACTTCTTCGGTTTCCAAGAGCGCCTCGCGCTGCGCCTCGCCGTGGTGCGCCGACTGCGAGCAGTAGCCGCAATCTTCCGAACAGCCGCCGGTCTTGATCGACAGCAGGGTCGAGCGCTGCACCGCATTGGCGTCGTGGTGCTCGCGGTGCACCTCTTGGGCGCGGAACAGCAGATCATTGAAGGGCAGTTCGAACAGGGCAACCAGGGCCTCGATGGTCCAGCGCGGAGCCGGAACGAAGGCGGGGGCAGCGGGATGGACGGTAGTAGTGGCGGTCATCGCAGCGGACTCGCTAGAATGCAGGAAGGCGCGAATCTTGGTGGAAGGAGTCCGGCTTGTCAATTGCAGCGGATCTGAAGAAAGCCTGGCGCAACACCGCTGCCGCCCTGCTGCCGCAGGACTGTTTCCTTTGCGCCGCGGCAAGCGGCGACAACCTGTTGTGCCCCGCTTGCAGCGCCGGCCTGCCCTATCTGAGTGCTGAGCGCTGCCCGCTCTGTGCGCTGCCGACCCCGGGGGCCGCCGTCTGCGGCGCCTGCCTCAAACAGGCGCCGCATTTCGACGCCACTCAGGCGGTTTTCCGCTACGAGTTCCCGCTCGATCGCCTGATCCAGTCGCTGAAGTACGCTCACCGTCTCGCCAGCGCCAACTTTCTCGGACGGGCGCTGGCACAGCTGGCAGCCCCGCTCCGCCCCGACCTGGTGCTGCCGGTGCCGCTGGCGCCGGCGCGGCTGGCGGAGCGCGGCTTCAATCAGGCTCTGGAACTTGCCCGACCGCTGGCACGCGCACTCGGCGTGCCGCTCGAGCTTAGCCGCATTCACCGCCGCCGCGACACCGCGCCGCAAGCCAGCCTGCCGTGGAAGGAACGCAAGCGCAACATCCGCCGTGCCTTCGAATGCGAAATCGACCTGACGGGCAAGACGGTGCTGGTGGTCGACGACGTCATGACCACCGGCGCAACGCTCGACGAACTGGCCCGCACGCTCAAGGCGCACGGCGCAACACGGGTCGAGAACAGCGTGCTGGCGCGCGCGCTGAAGGATTGACGGCGACGGTACAATCCCGGTTGCTCAAGCCCGGACCAATTTCATGGCGTTCCGCGATCCCGTCGACAAGAACATGCTGCGCATGGAAGCGCGACGCTTCGCCGCACGCTGCGACGGGCAAGTCTCGTTGATCGAGCGCGCCGATACGCTGCGGGAAATTTCGCGGCTGGCGACCCTGATTTCACTGCCGTTTTCCCTCACCGACGACGACACGGCAAGGGACGGGCTGCGGCTGGTACAAACGCGTGCCGAAGACCGGGCGCGCGAACTGATCCTGGAGCAGTTGCAGAATTTTTCCCGCGCCGAGGAATACCAGCACGAGAAACTCAAGCGCTCCATGCTGGATTCATGGACCAATCTCACCGGCCCGCTGGGACATCTGCGTACCTGGGCATACAACAAGCTCCAGGCGCTGGAACAGCAAACCGGCTGAACGGCGCGCCGAACGTCCTAGCGCAGGCGCTGCTCGATGTGCTGTGCCAGATCGGCCGGCAAGCCGGGCAAGGCGCGCGCCTTCTGGTAGGCCTCGCGGGCATCCGGGCCTTTGCCCGCCGCGTCGAGGGCGATGCCGAGTCCGGCCCACCACCGGCCTTCGTTGGGCGCCAGGTGCGTGGCCGCCCGATAGTGTTCGACCGCTTCGGCGGTGCGGCCGGCACGATTCAGCAGCGCCCCGGCAAATCCCTGGTATTCGGCGCTACGTTCGCCCGACGCGGCATTTTTCAGCAGCAGATCAAGTGCTGCCCCAGCCTGGTTGCGTTCGACCTTGAGGCGGGCCAGCGCCAGCGTCGAAGCCAGGCGCACCGGCGGCAGTTCGGCGCCCTTGCGCAGGAGCTCCTCGGCTTCGTCAAAACGCTTGGCGTCGATCAGCTGCGCCGCCAGCGTCTGGCGGGCCGCCGCATGTTCCGGATAATTCTCCAGCGCCGCACGATAGCTGCCCGCCGCGCCGTCCGCATTGCCCTGGCGCTGCGCCAGCAGGCCCCGGCGGTAATCCGCCTCGGCACGCTCGACCGCCGACGGCAGGCGCACCTGCTTGTCGATTCGGGACTCCATCGGCTCGGTGGGCTCCTTGACCACCGGTTTGGCGGCCACGGCAGCCGCAGCCGCTTGCGGCGGCGGCTTCGGCAAACTCGTCGCTATGGCCGGCGCCTTGGACTCCGTCTTGGGGGGCGTCTTGGGGAGCGTCGCCGGCGCGGCGGCCAGTTGATCGGCCATGCGCAAGGACGACAGGGCGGCGAGCGCCGGCGCATTGGCGGGAAGCGAGGCCGGCGCAGCGGGAGCGGCAGGCTCTGTCTGAGCCGCAAGCGTTGCTGGCACGGGTGCCGCGGGTACTGCCGTAGTCACGGCCGGCGCCGCGGATTGCTCGCTGCCTGCGTACCAGGCACCCAACGCGGCAAGCAACAGAACCGTTGCGAGCAAGATTGGCGTCCGCACCCCACGCGGCTCCTGGCGCGCGGCCAAGGGCGTGACTGCAGCGGGCAGCGCCGCACGCTCGCCATTGCCGGCGCGACGCGCATCCAGATCGCGCAGCATCTTGTTGACCAGGCTCACCGAACCACCCTCTCCCCAGCCCCCTCGCCAAGCGTGGATGGTGACGGCGGTTTGCCGCTGCGCGGCTCCATAGCTTGGCAGCGCCGCTCTGGGGCGGCCCGGCGGAGGGTGCTCACTCTCACCAACCTTGCCACCAGTGCAGTGCGGGGAGGCCTTCGGTATCTCGGCCGGCCAGCTTGACGTGGTCGCGGCTGACCCGGGTCTTACCCTCGCCATAGGCCAGCAGCATGGCTTTGTGCGCGAGCACGTTGACCAGGCGCGGAGTACCGCTGGACAGGCGATACAGCAAGCGCGTGCTGGCCGGCGGAAACACCTCGCCATCACGATGACCCGCGACACGCAGGCGGTGCGCCAGGTAATGTCCGGCCTCGTGCTGGCGTAGCCCCGGCATCCGGTAATGGAACACGATGCGCTGGCGCAACTGGCGCACCGCGGGATTCGCCAGCTTCTGGTCCAGTTCGGGCTGGCCGAACATCACCACCTGCAGCAGCTTGTGCTTTTCCGTTTCCAGGTTGGATAACAGGCGCAGCGCTTCCAGGCTCTCCAGCGGCATGGCCTGTGCCTCGTCGATGCAGATGATGACTTTCTTGCCCTGGGCCGCCATGTCCAGCAGGTGTCCGTTGAACTGCTTCAGCAGGCTGAATTGATTGTCGTGGCCAAGCAGCTTGAGACCGAGTTCCTCGGCGATCGCCAGCAGCAGCATGCGCGGTTCCAGCATCGGATTCGGCAGGTAGGCGACCACCTGGTCTTCGCTCAGCGTCGCCAGGAAGCGCCGGCACAGCAGGGTCTTGCCGGTACCGACCTCGCCGGTGATCTTGATGAAACCTTCGCCCGTGTTGAGTCCGATCAGCAGCGTGTTGAGGGCTTCCTGGTGGGCGTCGGCCGAATAGATGAAGCTGGTGTCCGGCGTGATGCCGAACGGCAGTTCATGGAGCCCGAAGTGATTTAGATACATGGCTCGCCGCGCAGGATCACTGGCCCGACTGACTCGACGGGTAAGCCCGTACGCGCTCCTGGACGTCCTTGATGTCCTGCGCCCAGACGCGGTCATTGTCGATCAGGGTCGGTTTGATCAGTATCACGAGTTCGCGCTTGCGCAAGGCCGAGGAACGCTGGCCCAGCGCGTTGGCAATGAAACCCGTGGCGCCGGGCAACTGCGAGCGGTCGGAGGCCTGTTCCTGGCGCATCAGGCCGCCGATCGCCACGATGTTGCCGTCCTGGACCCGGACGATGCTGTCGGTTTCATTGATGCTGCTGGCAGCCAGCGGCAGCCTGAAGATGCCCAGCGAACCCAGGTCGATGATTTTTTCCTTCTCGGCCACGGTGCTGACCGCCGGATGCACATGCAGAATGATGTTGCCGTCGTCGTCGATCTGCGGCGTGACATCGAGCGAGATGCCCGAGAAATAAGGTTGCAGCGTCACGCTCGGCGATGAAACCGAACCCGCCGCGGTGGTCGTCGTCGCCGAAGTGACATTGGTGACGAACAGCTCATCGGTACCGACCTTGAGCACGGCTTTCTGGTTGTTGAGCGTGGCGATGCGCGGCGACGAAAGGACAGATACGCTGCCCTGGGTTTCAAGAAAATTCAGCAGCGCGGCAAAGTTCGAGGTCCGGAAGGCGAGGCCGATAAAACCTTTCCCCAGCACCGAAGCGGCGATCGAACCCAGCTCTCCGGGTGTCACGGTAAGCGTCGGCGTACTGGGCGCACCGATGGTCTGCGTGGCATTGCCGGCGCCTATCGTGGCGCCCGGCTGTGCCACGCCGATGCCCAGTCGGCTGTTGGCGCCGCTCGCGAAGGCCCCCCAATTGACGCCCGCCTGGAAATCCTCCGACAGCGTCACGTCGATGATCTTGGCCTCCAGCATGACCTGCCGCTCGGCAATCAGCTGCGTCGCCTTGAGGTATTTCTCGACGTTGCGCAGTTCGTGCGGCAGCGCGCGCACCAGCACCACGCCGGACGACGAATTGACGACGACGCTGCGCCCTTCGCTGGTGCCGACGATGGTCGCCAGCGCACGATTCAGGTCGCCCCAGAAATCGCTCTCGCTGGTCATGCTGACGCGACTGGTGTCGCTGCCGCGCGCCGCGGTCGGCGTCCCGGTGCCGGTCGGCGCGGTCTGGCCGGTCGTCGAGCTTGCGGTGCCGCCCGCGGTACCGGGCGCCGCCGCGCCGGCTGCCGTCATCGAGCTCCCGGTAACCCGCAGGTCGCTGCTGCCCTGGCGTCGGCTCGACAGGTAATTGATGTGGAAGACCCGCGTCTTGACCGTGTTGGGCTCGATGAAAATGCGTTTGTCCTGGATGCGATACTCGTAACCGTAAAGGTCGCGGATGGTTTCGAGCGCCTCGATCACGGTCACATCCTTGAGATTGACCGTGAGACTGCCGCTTACGTCGGGCGGCAGCAGCATGCTGTAACGGGTCCCCGAAACCAGGGCCATGAACACTTGCGTGGCCGGCGCGTTGACCACCGAGAGATCGAAGCGGGTCTCCGCCACGGCGGCATCGACCGCCGCCTGCGGCGCCAGCGGCGGCATCAGCGACTTGTCGGTGACATCGACAGCATGCAGCTTGCGGTCCGTTGCGGATTTCAACAGCACGTCGTTGATCTCGGTCAGCACCGGGTTACCAGCGCGTGGCGGCGCGGCACAGGCGCCCAGGGCGCCGGTGAGGAGCAGCAGTACACAACGCGCATGGATTGCGTGTCTCATTTTTGGGTGGTTCCCGTCATCCGCCGTTTTGCACCCGTTTTCTTGGTCGGCACTTTTTCAATGGCGGGCGTCGTCTCGATGACTTCGCGCCCGCTCTCCCCTATCAGCACTACTTCTTTTTCGCTGATCTTCAACACCCGCTTGTCGCCGAGTTTGTCCCCTTCCTCGACGTACTGTCCGTTGATCACGGCAGCCGACTTGCCGCCGGGACGCAGTATCACCGTCTGCACCCCACTCTTTGCCGCCACGGCCGCAGTAGCACCCACCTCCTGATCGAACACGGCTGCGGGCGGACGCGTTGGATCCGGCACCTGAGCGACAGCAAGGCTCGATCCAACGAGACCCGCCAGGAAAACCGCGAGCAGATCGCGCCCCATCATACAACCAACCAATTTCTGTCGAGGCTCAAGGTGTACACCCGTACCACCATGATGTTGCGCGGATATTTTTCCACAGTGAAGCGAACGCTGTTCCACAATAGGCGCTGCGGCATGCGCTCGAGTTCTGCCAGATAATTCAACAGACCATTGTAATCGCCCGCCAGCCGGATTTCGATGCCGTGCTGGTAGATGCCGCCGCCCGAGCTTGGGTCTGCTTGCTCTTGCGCCGCTTTCTCCTTGTCGGCATCCTTGGCGGCCGGCGCGGACGTTCCAGCCTGGATCTCGATCTTGGGCGACGCCCCGACCAGCGTCACCGGCAGAGTTTTCAGTTCGAGCAATTCGATGGCCCGATTCCTTGCCAATAATCCCTGCAAAAAAGCCTGCATTCGGGCGGGTGGCACCATGCCGGCCTCGAAGTCCGCGAGCCGCTCGCTGACCGCCGCCAGTTCCTGTTTCACCTGCGTCAACCGGCGCCGGTTGGCGGCATCCGGATCGACATTTTGCGCCCCGAGTGCGGCCGCCTGCGCCTGCTGCCGCGAGAGTTCGGCACGCGCCGTAGTTTCGGCGCGGACCGCGCTGCGTGCTTTGAGCACAAACGGCTCGATTGCGAAATTGAATATCAGCAGGCCGCCGCCAAGTATCAGCACCGCGGCGGTGATCACCCGCTCACGGCGCGTCAGCGCGGCGAACTTCGCGTTCCACTGCGCCCACCGGGCGGCCAGCGCCTTCATTGTCCGCCCCCCGTTGGCTCAGCCAATTTTGGCATCAGGACAAAGTCGATCGGACGCGGTCCGGAAGTTGGCGCTGGCGCCACGGCGGCGGCGCCCGGCGCAGCGGGTCGTGACGGAGCAGACGGCTCGGCCCGGTTCATGGTCAAGGAAGCGAAACTGCGTCCCTGAAACACCTTCTCGTTGCCAAGGCGGCGGATGTATTCGGGCAACACCACGGGGTCCAGCATGCTGCCGCGAATTTCCATGTCGCTGCCGCCGGACTTGATCGTAAAACCCGTCAGCCAGAGGCCTTCAGGTGCCTGGCGGGCAAAGCCGCGCAGGTAATCGGCAAAGCCGCCCGTGTTGCCAACGGCTCCACTTTCGAGCAGGCGCGCGATGTCGCTGCGCCGGCGCAGCATGCCTTCGGCGCGCTCCAGTTCGCCGATCAATTGCGGGCTGGGTTTGCGCACGCCGGCGGCCTTGGTCGCGGCGTCGACCTGGCCCTTCACCGCCTTGAGCTGCACCTCGGCGGCAGTCGCGGCCTGACTTCGCGTCGCCGCGTTCTGCCAGGCCCAGCCGCCCGCCGCGGCCAGCAGCAGATACACCGCCGCCGCCGCAAGCGTTACATTGCCCAGCGTGAGCAGCTCACGCTGCCTGAGATAGCGCGAATGATAGAGATTGATCTGGGCGCTCACTGGACCACACTCCCCCCAGCCCCGACACCACGGCCGGCTCTGCATAGCCGGCCGGCTACGGCAGCGCGGAGCAGTGCTCCGCGAAACCCTGCCTTCGCCCCAAGGCAGGGGGTAACGGTAGTTCGCCTCTGCGCGGCTGCAAGTGTTGGATTGCGCCACTTCGGGCGACCGTGCGGGGCGCTCATGCAGCCGCCGGGTCGTCGCGCAGCGCTGCGCCGATCGCGCGCAAACACTGAAACTGACGCAGGGGATCGAGCAAGGCCGGCACGGCGCCGAGATCCAGTGCACCCGACAGGTCCAAGGACACGACCGGAACCGTCAGGTTGGCGCGCAGATGGCCAAGGAAACCATCCACACCCGGAATCGGCGCCACCAGGAGATGGGACAAGGTAATCGTGCTGTAGATGCGGTCGAAATTATCCAGCGAGCGCTGCACGTCCAGCGCGATGCGCTCGAACAGCATGCCGCGGCGGTCGTCATCGGCCCTGATCAACTGTTGCGCAGTGATTTCGACATGGCGCACGACCAGCAATTCACCCTGCACGGTAAAGGTCAGCAGGCCCTCGTCATCGTCGAAAATCAGCGTGGCCAGGCCACGCCCCTCTTCCTCGAACAAGGCCGCCAGATTTCGCTGCGAAATTTCGGGCAGGTCGATCGCCGCCAGCGGCACCTTGGCCGCCTGAAACGCCTGAATCAAGGGCGCCACCGTCGACTCGGGCGACAGCGCAGCAAACACCTGCGGCGCCCGGCCATCGGAGGGGATCGGCAACAGATCGATGGCCGCCGCATCGACCGGGAACTCGACCTGGTCCTTGAGCTTCCAGCGCGCCACTTCGCGTGCTTCGTCGGGCGCACCGGAAACTGCATCGGTCTGGATCAACTGATAGCTGCCGTGCTGGAGCAAGGCCGTGCAGCGATAGCGGTCGAGGCGCATCGGTTTTCTCAATGCGCCGAGGGTTGCCTCGGGGCTGGCTCCCGCCTGCACCGAATTCGCCAACAACACACGCGGCTGACGACCCGGCTCACGGCAGATGTGGATCAAGTCGACGCGCTCCCCCCGCATCGCCACGGATAACCAGCCTGGTTCAATTCTCGATTTGACAAGTTTTGGCACTGGACGCATTGGGAGCCATTTTCGTCTGACTATACTGGCGGTAAGGCATAAGGCAAGCGCCGATTTCAAGGCCTAAGGGCTTGTATTTGGTCCATTCGGAATTACTGCAGGATTTCCTGCAGGTTCCGCATGGCCTGTTGCGCTAGCCGGGCGGCCTGGGGCTCCTGCGGCCCGGGTCCAAATCAAGCAAGCTCAATTCGTGCAGCGGCACGATTTCCGGATGCTTCTGCGCCGCTTTGGCCAACTCATCGATGCTGGTGTCGCGTAGCGCCGGAAATGCACGCAAAACCTTCAAGACGAGTTCCTGCGCATCCCGCTCCCGCCCCGCGATCGCCAGTTGCATGGCGCAGCGCAGCAGCAGCCAGCGGGCCGGGGAAAAGCGGATGCCCTTTTCGCACAGGGTCGCCCGATGCTGCGCCTGCTGCCGACTCGGCTCGGCCAGCGTGGCAAAGCCGAGCAAGGCCCAGGGCGAGAGCAGGGATTCCTGATGCAGCATCAGCAGCCGGTCCATGGTGATGCGCCAGGCCTGCTCCCGCTCCGGATGCGCGGCCAGGGGCGCGTAGACAGCCACTTCGAGGGTGGCGTAGTCCTTGCGCAAACCGGTAAGTATGATCCCCCCCGCGACGGCAACCAGGCACAAATAGACGGCCACGCGCCGTGCGGACAAGGCCATGATCGACCGACTGTCGGCCGCACCCAGCAGCAGCGCCGTCGGCCCCATGAAATACGCATACCACAGCGGATATTCAAGCAACGCATGGACCGCGCCAATCGCCAGAACCGCCGCGCACCAGGACTGCTCCAGCTCCCATGGTTTGCGGAAAAAACCCTTGAGCCAGATCCCGAGCACGACCAGGACAAATCCCGTCACCGGTGCGCCGAACTCCGCCAGCATCTGCAGGATCAGATTGTGCGCGTGCTCCGTCACCGCATAGTGCTCGGCCCCAACATGAGCGGAGGCCGCGACGAAGCTCGCCCAGGCATAGTTGCCTGCACCCTGCCCCAGCCAGGGCTGTTCGAGAAAAGCCGACCAGGCCGAGCGCGCGATCTCCAAGCGCGTGCTGGGTCCGGACGCGATTTCGTACAAGCGCGAGCCTGCCGTGATCGAGGCCGGACCGCCCGCGGGTTCCAGACCGAGCCGGGGCGCCAATTCGGCCAGGTGGGGCGTCGCCCAGGCGCCCAGCATGCTCAGGCCGATCACCACGGGCAGGAGGAGCACCGCATCGGCCAGCAGGCCTGCCGCCGCGCCGTCAGCCTGCCGCAATCGCGACCAGCCGAACACGGCGGCGAGCACCAGCGGGTAGACGAACACGCTGCGCGAACCGCTGAGTACGCTGCCGAAGGCGACGAACGAAATCACTGTCCATAACAGCGGCCTGGACAGCAGTCCACGACCGCGCAGGTAGAACGCCGAGGCGATGCCGAGCCAGGAGTAGTGCGCGTGATGGTTGGTCTGGCCGAGATTGCCGTAAATGCTGCCGCCCAGTTTGGGAAATATCCATTCCCGGCCCGCGCCGACACCCAGCCACTGCGCCAGGGCGATTCCCGCGCCGATCAGCGCAGCCAGCGCCACGGCACCGGCCAGGACATCGGCGAGGCGGACCAGGCCGAGCGTTGCGGCCAGATGTCGCCCGAGTACCATCAGCATCCCGGCCCACAGCAGATAGACCGCATAGAGCAGCCCGATCTGCGGGAAAGCCAGGCGCTGCAGTCCGAACTGGAGCAACAGGGCCAGCAGCAGGACGGCCGGCAGCAGCAGCACCGAGGGCAGCGTCAGGGCGCGGCCGCGAATCACGACCAAGCCGGTCGTCACTGCCGCCAGCCCCAGGGCTGCGGCCCACCATTCGCTCCAGAAGCCCGGCAGGGGATCGCTGTGGAATGGCCAAAGAAATGGCCCGCTCACCATCAGGGCGAGCAGGCCAAGACTTGCCGCTGTCGTCACGACCGGGCAGGCAACTGAATTCCGCGTCAAGCTAGGCTTGGGAAATCCCCACCCGAACCGCTACGCCGCGACTGCACCAGCCTTGCCGCGAAATCCATATCAATTCGGCAGCGTGACCACCGATGAACCGCTACCGCAGGTAACGGTGCAATTAACATCGCCAGCGGTAAGGCAGTTGGCGCTGATCGGCGTCTGCATATAGGAACCGCCACATGCCGCGCCCGCCGAGTAGCCTCTGCCGGACGATGCCAAATTCGCCGCGTACTGAATCGCCGCCGAGGACGCAATCCCCCCTGCCGTGCCTTCGGCCGCTGCCTGCTCGGCGTCACCCGTCAGGTTGACAAACCTCGGCAACGCCGTCGCCGCCAGAATGCCAAGAATCACTATCACTACGACCAGTTCGATCAAGGTAAAACCTCTTGCCTTCATTGCTATCTCCTTAGTAATACCACAATCTTTATGGGGTTAGTTTAGCGCTAACAACCTGAAGTTACCACCGAAATTACCGGCGCGACGATGACGCCGCCACTGAGCGTCGCCTCCTGATAGGTGATGCGGCAGTCGGGCACGGTGCCGCCGGAGACGTCGAAGGTCCGCGCGGTTCCGGTGCCTCCGGCAGTCAAGCCGTCCGCCGCGAGGTTGAGGGCCGCCGCGGCATCGATGCCGGTCGCCGTGGCGGCCGGATAGCGATTGACGATATCGACCATCAGGCCGTCCATGTTCACCTTGGGCGGGGTCGAGGTGCAATTCGTCAGGGTGAGGCTGGGCGCGGTACCCGCGAGATCCAGTTCGCAGCGCGAACGGGCCAGGCCCACCGCGGAACGCATCGAGCCATAGATCGCGTTGGCCTTGGCCACCCGCGCGTCGCGCTGGGCGTCGATCAGGCGTGGCAGTGCCACGGCGGCGAGAATGCCGATGATGGTAATCACGATCACCAGTTCGATAAGCGTAAAACCACGTACCTGCTGAGTACTGAAGCCTGATTTCATGGTCGCGGGGACTTTCTGTTCGAGGACTGGCGAAAAGTAGCAGATCGGATCGAAGTCATTGAGGCGATTATCGGCCCCGGAGACACTCAGTTTAGGCCCACCAGGCTGGCGCCAACGGTTTTTCCCGACGCGTCGACGCGGGCCACGTAGCGCCAGCGTAACTCCCCGGCATGGTCGAAAGCCTGCGGCAGGCGCGGCAGGTAGCTGAGTTCGCGGGTAAGCGGATCGTAGGCCCACTGCCCGGGAGTCTCGGCGACCCGCCCTGTGGTGAAGCCAGGCGGGCGATGCCCGAGAAAATCCATCGGGCTGGCCTCCGCCACTTCGCCGATGCGACCTTCCTCGCCGCGCATGATGCGCTCGCCGATCGCCCACTGTATGCCAACGCGCATGTTGCGCACCGTCAGGGCGACCTCGGTACGCTCCGCCTCGGCCTGGATCGCGTCCAGACGTACCAGCAGGGCAGCGGCGAGGACGCCGAGGATCGCGACCGTGATGGCGAATTCGAACTTGCTGGCCCCGCGCTGACGCTTCATGTCGACGCTCACTTTTTCATGGTCACCTTGCCCAGGTCCCACAGCGGCAGGAAGATGCCGAGCGCCAGGATCAGGACCATGATGCCCAGCGAAATAATCAGGATCGGTTCGATCTGCTGCGCCAGGGTCTTCAGTTCGTATTCGACTTCGCCCTGATACATATCGGCGACTTCCTTCATCATGTCGTCCAGTGCACCGGACTCCTCGCCCACGGCAATCATCTGCAGCACCACGGGCGTAAACACCCCCGCGGCAATCGACGTGCGCAGGATGCTTTCGCCGCGCTCGACGCCGTCCCGCATCTTTTCCACCTTGTCGGCGATATAGGCGTTGTCCACCGTTTCCGCGACATTGGTCAAGGCCTGGATGATCGGCACCCCGCTGCGCGATGCCAGGGCAAAGCTTGCCGCAAAGCGCGCCAATGTAGCCTTGCGGACTATCTTTCCGGCAATCGGAATTTTCAGCTTGAATCGGTCCCAGTCATAGCGGCCCTTGCGTGTCTTGCGCCAGGCATTGAAGGCGAGCACAGCGACAATGATGCCCAGCAGCAGCGCATGCCACCAGTTCAGCATGAAATCCGAAAAGCCGATCAGCAGCCGTGTCATGAACGGCAGTTCGGCGCCGAAGCCCTTGAATACCTTGGCGAAGGCCGGAATCACAAAAATATTGACGACGATGAGGGCCAGTGCCATCGCGGCGATGACAAACGAGGGATAGCGCAGCGCCGACTTCACCTGATCCTTCATGAAACGCTCGAAAGCCAGGTGATCGAACAGGCGGATGAAGACTTCCTCCAGGCGGCCGGTCATTTCGCCGACGCGCACCATGGACAGGTAAAAGGGCGAGAAAACCTTCGGATGGCGCGCCAGCGAGAGCGACAGTTCGCGGCCGGAATCCAGGCTTTCGCGCACATCCTGCAAGACCTCCCTCATCGCCGAATTGGTGCTGGATTCCTGCAGGCCGGCCAGCGCGCGCATGATGGGCACCCCGGCGCGCAGCAGGGTGTGAATCTGCCGTGAAAACAGCAGCACATCCATGTGCTCGACTTTTTGCCGGAACACACTTCGGTTCATGCCGAGATCGTTGTCGGCCCGGTTCAGGGCGGCCGTTGTCGGCTTGATCTCCATCGGCGTGGTGCCTTTGCCGACCAGCAGGTCGGCCACGGCCCCGGCGGTCGCGCCCTCCATGATGCCCTGCACGATTTCCCCGGCGGCATTGCGGCCGCGATAGGCGAAGTTGGGCATCCGCCTGCTACTCGTCGAGCTGCGTGCTGATGCGCATCGCTTCTTCGATGGTGGTGCGGCCGCTGACGACCAGCCGTACGGCATCCCGACGCAGGGTATTGCCGGCCATCTGCTCGCGTCCGATCTGCATGAATTCGTTGGGATCGCCGCGATTCACCGCCTCGACCAATGCATTGTTCATGTCGAGAATCTCATACACCGCCTGACGGCCCTGATAGCCGGTGTTGGCGCAGTGGCTGCAGCCTTCGCCATGCTTGTACTCGACGCCGTCCACATGGTCGCCCAGCTCGGCCTTCAGCCACAAATGCTCGTGCGGGTTCGGCGCGTAGGGAACCGAACAGTTCTGGCAGGTGACGCGCACCAGGCGCTGCGCCAGCACCATCTGGATCGACAAGGCCACCATGTAGCGCGGCACGCCCATGTCGAGCAGGCGAATCGGCGTCGAGAGCGCGTCGTTGGTGTGCAGGGTCGAGAGTACGAGGTGGCCGGTCATGGCCGCGCGCATGCCGATCTCGGCAGTCTCCTGGTCGCGCATTTCGCCCAGCAGGATGATGTCCGGGTCCTGGCGCAAGGCGGTGCGCAGCACACGCGAGAAGGAGAGATCGATCTTTTCGTGCACCTGCACCTGGTTGAGTCCGGGCAGACGATATTCGACCGGATCCTCGACGGTGATGATCTTTTTTTCCGGCGTGTTCAGTTCGTTCAGCGCTGCGTACAGCGTGGTGGTCTTGCCCGATCCGGTCGGGCCGGTGACCAGCACGATGCCCGACGGCCGCGCGATGGCGTGGCGAAAGCGCTCCAGGATGCGCGGCGGCATATAGAGGCGGTCAAGCTGCAACAGGCCGGTATTCTGCGCCAGCAGACGCATGACCACGGATTCGCCGTGCTGGGTCGGCATCGACGAAATACGAATGTCGATCGCGGTAGTGCGCAGCTTGATGTTGAAGCGTCCGTCCTGCGGCAGGCGCTTTTCGGAAATATCCAGGCCGGACATCAGCTTCAGGCGCAATACCAGCGCCGTTGAAATCTTCGCATCTGCTTCGGTCTGCACGTGGAGCACGCCGTCGATGCGAAAGCGGATCAGCAACGATGCTTCCTGCGGCTCGATGTGGATGTCGGAGGCGCGCATCTTGAGCGCCTCTTCGAACACCGTGTTGAGCAGCTTGACCACCGGCGCATCCTCGGCACCGGCAGTCAGGCCCAGGATGTTGCCGAACTCGGTCGACACGTCGCCCATGTCGGCCGTGAGTTCCTTGGCCAGACCGCTGATTTCGGCCGCGCGACTATAGACGCGGTCGATCGCGGACAGGAGCTGGCTTTCGGTCACCACGGCAAGGTCGATCTCGCGCTTGAGATTGCGCGCCAGTTCGTCAAACGCGCCAAGATCGGTCGGATCGGCCATGCCCACCACCAGCATCCCGGCACGCTCGCTCAATACCAGGGCACGATGCCGGCGCGCCTGGGCTTCGGGCAACAGCCGGATCAGTTCGGGCTGTAGGCGGAAGGTCTTGAGATCGACGAAATCCGTGCCGAGTTGACGCGCCAAAGCGACGGAAATGCCGTCTTCCGTGACAAAACCGCTGTCGACCAGAACCCGCCCCAGCTTGCGACCCGAGCGTTTCTGTTCGTCAAGCGCAAGCTTGAGCTGCTCTCCGGTAAGGAGGTTCTGCTGCACCAGCATGTCGCCAAGGCGGATCTTTTCCGGACGTGCCATCAGGCTATCTCCAATGCGGCCTTAGAATCCTGGCCTTGATTTTGTGATTTTGCACGAAAGTTTTTGGCTAATCAGCTGATTCTTCTGAACCAGTGTTTTTCGGAGGTCCCTGCAAGTGTTCCATGTTGTCCTCGTGGCCCCGGAAATCCCGCCCAACACCGGGAATGTGATTCGTCTTTGCGCCAACACCGGAGCCCGGCTGCACCTCGTCGAACCGCTCGGCTTCGACCTGTCGGCAGCACAGTTGCGCCGCGCCGGTATGGATTACGCCGAACTGGTGAAGGTTTCGGTGCATCCCGACTGGGCCGCCTGCCGCTCGGTGCTGGGCGATGCCCGGCTGTTTGCGCTGACGACGAAGGGCAGTTCCCCTCACTGCGATAAAGCCTTTCAGCCCGGCGACGTCTTCGTTTTCGGTTCGGAATCGCGCGGACTGCCGGCCGCGGTACTGGCCGACATCGAGCAAGGCCACCGCCTGCGCCTGCCCTTGATACCTGGAAATCGCAGCCTGAATCTGTCGAACGCCGTGGCGGTCATGGTCTATGAGGCCTGGCGACAGCAGGGATTCGCCGGCGGCGTCTAGCCTGCCGCCGGGCCGCCCCAAGGCAGGCCGTCGTAGTCACCGCGAGCGTAGCGAGCCAAAGTCACCCCTTCTCGCCGAGAAGGGGCTGGGGGATGAGCAGTTCACTCGTTCTTCGCCTCGCGCGCCATCAGTTGTTCCACGGCGGCGCGCGGCGTGATGCGACCGTCGAGTACGGCGGTCACCGCGCGTGTGATGGGCATTTCGATGCCGAGTTCGGCGGCACGACGGGCCACCTCGCGCGCGGCGGGAACACCTTCCGCGACATGCCCCAGTTCGCCGGCAATTTCGGGCAGGGCCCGGCCCTCGGCGAGGAGCAGGCCGACGCGACGATTGCGCGAAAGCTCGCCAGTGCAGGTCAGGATCAGATCGCCCATGCCGGCCAATCCCGTGAAGGTTTCACGTCGGGCGCCGAGCGCCTCGCCAAATCGGGTGATCTCCACCAGGCCGCGCGTGATCAGGGCAGCGCGAGCGTTGAGCCCGAGACCGAGTCCGTCGCAGATGCCGGTCGCGATGGCCAGCACGTTCTTCACCGCACCGCCTACTTCGGCACCGATCAGGTCGGGGTTGGCATAGATGCGCAGGTTGCCGCCGTGCAGGCGCTGCGCGGTGGCCTCGGCAAAGGCGGCATCGCTCGACGCCAGGGTGATGGCGGTAGGCAGGCCGCGCGCCACTTCGAGGGCAAAACTCGGTCCGGTGAGCACGCCGCAGGCCGCATCTCCCATCACTTCGGCCACCACCTGATGCGGCAGCAATCCGCTGCCGGCTTCGAGCCCCTTGCACGCCCAGAGAAATGGCAGGGCTGGCGCGTCGGCCTTGAGTTGCTCGAGCAGGGAACGCAGGCCGGCCAGCGGTGCGGCGAGGATCGCCAGATCGGCGGCGGCCAGGGCTGCCCTGAAATCGGCGGTGAGCTGCAAGTCGGCGGGAAACGGGCAGTCCGGAAGATAGCGCTGGTTCTCGCGGCGGCGGGCCATGTCCGCGACGCGCTGCGCATCGCGCGCCCAGAGGATCACCTGATGCCGTGCCGCAAAAGCGATGGCCAGCGCCGTACCCCAGGCACCGGCGCCCAGCACCGCTATCCGCATCGCGCATCCTTCATTTGCAGCATCCCTGTCGCTGACTTCACAGGCCCCAGACTTGCGGCACCTTGAGAAAACCGCTCTGTCCGTCGCGATGCCTGACCTTGACCCAGCCGCCCGGAACGGATTCGACGAATTCCAGCACCACGTCGCGTTCGGCCTCGAACACCAGCGCAGCCTGGTCTTCGGCGGCGGCGCGGACCTGCGCCCGATCCACGCGCACGATCACATTGCGCTTGTCCGTCAGGTGTTTCTTCTCGATCCAGACCAGTTCGCCCCGGCTGTCGCGTACCTTGGACCACCCGTCGAGGCCGACCACGAGTTCCACCGGGGTACCGGCGAGCACCACGAACAGGGGCCGGGCCTTGGCCGACGGCGCGTCGTAGGCCGGCGCCGCCTCGGCCAGCGACAGGTAATCCAGCGCATGCGCCGCGGGCGCGGCGGCCAGGGCCGCCAGACCGACTACAAACGCTGTAAATCGGCGTGCCGCCATCATCAACTATTGCAGCTGAATCTTGCTCTCGGCCTGCTGCTGTTCCATCAGGCGCTGCTGATAAAGCGACTCGAAGTTGACGGGAGCGAGGATCACCGGCGGAAAGCCCGCGCGGTTGATCGCGTCGGAGACCGTTTCACGGGCATAGGGGAACAGGATGTTGGGGCAGGCCACGGCGAGTATCGGTTCCATGTCCTGCTCGGGCACATTGCGAATCTGGAATATCCCGGCCTTCACCACCTCGACCAGGAAGAAGGCCTTTTCGCCTTCCTTTGCATTCACGGTGACCGTCAGCGCCACTTCGAACATGCCCTCGCCGATGGCGACCGCTGCGCTCTGGATCTGCACCTCGATGCTCGGCGTCTCGCGCTCCAGAAAGATCTGCGGTGCGTTGGGCACTTCGATGGACAGATCCTTGACGTAAATCTTTTCGATGCTGAAAACCGGCTGCTCGTCGCTCATGATGAATTGGATAGTGAGGGAAAGGGTCGAATTCTACGCGGCCAGCAGTGGATCGAGCTTGCCCTGGCGCTCCATTTCGTAGAGATCGTCGCAACCGCCGACGTGGGTCTCGCCGATGAAGATCTGCGGCACCGTGCGGCGGCCGGTCTTCTGCATCATTTCTTCGCGCCGGTCGGGCGCGAGGTCGACGCGGACTTTTTCGATTTCGGTGACGCCCTTGCGTGTCAGCAGTTGCTCGGCGCGCACGCAGTAAGGACAGACGGCGGTGGAATACATCAAAACTTTGGCCATTTGAGTTTCCCAGCTCAGGACTTGGTAGTCAGGGGCAGACTGGAATCCCGCCAGCTGGCAATTCCGCCGGCAAGGCTGAATACCTTGGCAAAGCCGCTTTTCTTCAACTGGCCGCAGGCCGACGAGGAGCGGTTGCCCGACGCGCAGATGACAATGATCGGCTTGTCCTTGAATTTCTCCAGTTCGGACATGCGTTTCTCAAGCTGACCGAGAGTGATGTGGCGCGCCCCGGTGATGTGGCCGGAACTCCACTCTGCGGCTTCGCGCACATCCAGCACCAGCGCGTCTTCGCGGTTCATCAGCAGGGTCGCCTGCGCCGGAGTCAGATTGTCGACACCGCCGCCTGCCACCATCGGCCACAACAGCATGCCGCCGCTGACCAAGGCCAGCGCCACCCAAATCATGTTCTCTTGCACAAATTCCATTGTCGTCTAGTCCCTGTGTGCCGAAACGCCGCAGAACACCTCGCGCATCATGGCGATGAGCTGAAGGGTGCGCTGGTCGGCAATACGATAAAAAACCCGGTTGGCATCCTTGCGGGTTTGCAGGACGCCCTTGTCGCGCAAAATGGCGAGGTGTTGCGAGATATTGCTCTGTGAAGTGCCGACGGCCTCGACGATATCCTGCACGCAGGTTTCCTGGTCACCCACCACGCAGAGGATTTTCAGGCGCAGCGGATGCGAAATCGCCTTCAGCGCCCTTGCGGCCGTTTCTATGTGCTCCTGCTTTCCTATCAGTTCGTTGATCGCTGTATTCATGCCGTGCTACCCCTAATTGTGATTTATCCAGCTTTTTGTCGCGGCAATTTTGAATATTATAGATTACTACTGTTCGCGATCCGGGCAGGCTGGTTCTTGGCAGACGTCACAATCTCTAGGACAAAAGGGAGCAGGTACCGCCTCTTCGCTTCGTCCTTCTCGGTCAGTATTTCAGACGCTGCGACTACATCCCAACGATCGACGCCTAGTAGATCGGCGAGCTTTCCGCAAGCGACGGGGGGTAGTCCACGCTTGCCGTGTTTCGCTTCGTTTAGGCTTGAGTGGCGAACGCCTATAAGGCGCGCCAGTGCTGCGGGTCCTTGTGCCGCTTCTATTCCTTTAGCGATATAGGTTTTCAGTTCCATTACAAATTCTCCTTGACTAACCAGTTTTGGTTAGTTCTAATCGCGTCCAATTAGCCAATTTTGGTTATACCCAATCTTGGGTTATGCGCACTCTGCCCGATCGGGGCCGAGTCAGTCAAGGGGAAACGTCGCGTGGGTTTGTCACGTTCTGCTGGGTGCGTTGGAGAAATCGGCTCGGATTCGTTCCGGCGATGGCATTTGGCGCGCTTCGTAACGAAAAAGCCTGTGGCCGGCGACGTTCAAAGCCGCATTCTTGTCAGCGTCGGCTTTGACGCGCGCCGGTCGCTTATGCGTGTTGTCGTCGAGCTCGATGATGGCGATGACTTCATAGCTTCCGGGAACGCAAACGACGTAATCGAGCACCTTGTTTGCGATCTTGTTGCGCCAAGTGATTTCGCCGGGCTGTTTGATTGTGTCAACGATGGCCGAAAGGGCGACTTGCGGAAATATCGCGAGCTCGGGCAGCGCGGCACGCAATTTTTCGTAGAACAAGACTTCGATGGATGTCATGAGCCTTCGGTGGTTGTAGGCCGGAAGGCTGATTTGTCGTTTGCTTTGGCGTTCGACGTAGATCACAACTGTTGCGGCACTGATCAGTATTACGAACACGACGATGCCGAATATGTACTTTTCGATCACGGGCGGCTCCCAAGGTGTGTTTATGACGTGGAACTCGCATCATACCAAGGGCATGCCGCCCCATCTTTCAAGGAGGCTTCATGGGCCTGAGAATGGATTTGGACCTTTGGGCGCGCTGCGTTGGCACGATGTGGCAAGGCCTCGATCTGGACGAACGCCCGGAACAGGGGCCCTCGCCGTTCCCGTATCTCACGCTGCGCGAGCTGCTCGCGCTGCCGGGTGTTCGCTGATGTTCGGTCTACGAAGTGGTGGCGCTATCCGTTGGGCGCGCATCGGCCTGCAGCTCTGTCAGTTCCAGCCATTGAAGCCTGGCGCGATGAAAGTGCTTGGCATCCTTCTGCGCCGTCGTTCGTTGCGATGGCAGCAACAATTCCGACAAAAATCCCCGTTTGCGGTCCCCGATCGGACCGGCGCCGGTCGGCCGGCCGCTTCGATTGTTGTCAATCGAGGTCATTCCTGATGTACGGCGTACCTGGTCAATTGAACGAATGGGCGGCCGCCGTCGCCGCCTGCCTGCCCGCCCGGAGCGAAGCGAGGACGGACAGCCAGCCGGCGATGGCCTCGGCGCCCCAAACCAAAGAAAAGCCCACCGGTTTTGACCTTGGGTTTTCTGATCTGCGGCGGTGTAGCACCGCAGATCAGTCCGGTTTACCGGATTTTGAGGATTTCCCGGATGGGCATTGACACAGTGAAGCTTCGATCGCCCACGATTGATGAAAGTCTCGCTGACTTTCTCTACAACCAGACCATTCTCAAGACCGGCGTAGACCTCTCGACCGGCGAAACGCTGTACGCGATCACGAACGGCCAGCTCGAGGGCTCGTGGGATTCCCGGATCAGCTTCAACGTGATGCGCAAGGATTGGGTGGCAGGTCCGTCCGGTCGCACGGAGTTGGTCGACTGCGATCCTTACATTCTGGTCGAGACATCGCTGCATAAAGTCTTCTACGGCCAGAACGTGTTCGGCCAGGTCGAGAACTTCCCGGGGCGCTGCCGGCTGTTCATCGATCTTCTGGGTGAACTGTTCCGCTGTCCGGTGGATAAGTTCGGCGATCCGCAAGGCGCGCTCCCCTCGGCCGATCGGTGGGAAGTCCGCCGCGTCGATTGGGCCGAAGTGTTCCGCCTGACGCCGGCCGCGATCGGCGAATTCTTTCGGGGGATCAGCCATTGCAAGTTTCCGCGCCGATCGGCGAAGTCGGCCAAGTACGGCATCAACTCGGTGCACTTCCCGGGGTCCTTCACCACCTTGCGGATTTATCACAAGGGGCCGGAATTCAAAGAGCATGAAATTCCGAGAGTGCGCAAAGCGCTCTCGTTCTACTACCAGCGCCAGCGCGGCGAGCGATTGCAGGTCAACGATTGGTTCAGAGGTCAAGAGGGCGGCGATGTTGGCAACTACCGCCCGCAAGTGGAAAAGCGGATCAAGGCATTACAGCGATTAGCGGATAACAGGTTACGTGCGGAAGTTCAGATCAATGCGGAAAAGCTCATGTACGACTTCGGTCATTTTCCTTTGGTGTCAGAAATCACGGATGAGTATTTGAAGAAGATTCACGACCACGAAGTATTCAAGCTGCTACGGGAAGGGAAAACGGAAATGGAAACTGTGCGCACGCATGACCAGGTGAAAGCCAGGCTTAACTCGATCTATGGCAAGCGCTCGGCCAATGGCCTGTTTGCCTTCTGGCTCCAGATGACAACGCGCGGCGAAGATGTTGTGCAGACCGAATACGGTCGCAGCCAGTTTTACGTCAATCGCCGCCGCCTGGTGGATGCCGGTGTGTCGTGGCTCGCGTCGAACGTGATCATCATCGCCAATGAAGCTGCATTGCCGCGCGACTTCGCGCCGCTGCGCACCAATGCGCGTCTATGCCGTTCGCCTGTGTCCAATCATTCGTTGTTCAACCAATGCCCTGTTGAGTGGGGCCAATTACGGGCTGCGGCCTAAAGGAGAAGTGTGATGAACGCTGTAACCAAGCTGGAAGCAGGCAAAAAGGTGGAAGTTGTAAATAACGAAGTCGTGATTTACGGCAAGGTCACGGGGGTCCGTGGTGAAACCACGAAAGACAAGCGCAAGCTGTATTTCACTCTGGTTCGTCTGCCGGCGAGTGGCGATGAGTTCGAAGCGCCGGGAACGGTCGAAGTTATGTCAGATCAGAAATTCGGCGCACCGGGCGAGATTGTCACGGCGCGCTGTCGGCTCTCCGGCTATGGCCGGCGCTACAACAAGAAACCTGACGAGGACGGCGTTATCGAGTCGGTGCAGACCGCCGACATCAAATTGCGCCTGGTCGAGTAAGACCTGATGTTCTTCGCCTACGCCGGCCATTGCTACGCCACCGCCGAGGAAGCCCTGGAAGCTTTCCAGACAACCTTCCCGGTGATTGGTGAAGTGCAGTGGACCGGGCATGTGGCGTCGAGCATCACCGGAACGGGGAACCTGAGCTATTCCGTCGAAACGCGGGCAATGACCGGCAACGGCCTGAATAGTCGCACCGGCTCGATCCAACTGGCGACCTGTAGCACGCCCGACGCGCCGGACTTTGATCCAGTCGCGGCAGGCGGGGTCTTCGCCTTCTTCTTCCTGGGCGTGTCGATGACTTGGCTCCTGTCGCAAAACGTCGGCCTGATCCTCGAGGCCGTAAAGAAGTGGTAACGATTTCTGGCGAGTTCGCCAAAACCGGCGCGGCGGCATCCGCGCACCTGTAGGGAGATACACCATGTTTGCAAAAACCAAGCAGTACCTGGTCGGCCTTCTGTTCGCGGGCCTGTCCATGCTGGGCTTCTCGGCGCACGCCGTGGGTCCGGACCTGAGCACGCTGACCACCGCCGTGGACTTCGGCACGGTGACCACCGCTGTCCTGGGTGTGGCCGCGGCGCTGATCGTGGTCTACATCGCCTGGAAGGGCGCCAAGATGGTCATCGCCGCTGTCCGTGGCGGTTAATACCTGACGAACAGCGGGGGGGTGTGCACGCCTTCCCGCGTTTCGCATGCGAAATTACAAGGGGTAAATCATGGCCGGTCCCGATCTATCTGCAGTGACTGCGATGGTCGATTTATCGACTGTTGTGGAAACGGTGCTGTTTGTGGCTATCGCGTTGGTTTACGTCTATGTCGCCGTGAAGGGCGTCAAGATGATTCTTGCGGCCGTCCGTGGTGGCGATGGTTACGAGCTGGACCCGGAGGGCTTCGACCCTTACGAGGATTACAGCTATTCGGAATACGCGCGGGACAATCGCGCGGCCGGCTTGCCGGTGTTGTCTGAAGCTGAATTCGATCGCCGGCAATGAACTCGTCTGATGCGTGGTATCTCGTTTTCGCCCTGTACGGCATGCTGACCGCCTGGGCGATGATCAAGGGGCTTTCCAGTGATTAACGCCCGTCGTTGCCTGGTGGCGCGTCTGTTGCTGCCGATCGTGGCCGTGTGGTTGACGGTGATGCCGTATCGCGAGGCGCGGGCAATTCTGCCGTTGGCGGTTCCGATCGGTGTTGCGCTGGTGGATGCAGCTGGCGCGGTGTTGATGGCTGATGCAACCGTGGCGGCGGGGTCCGCTGTATTGGGCGGCATCGCGATGGCGGCGATCCTGTTAACACCTGGTGATTCGCCGGTGGAGAATGGTCAGGTTCGCGTGCCGCTATCAACGGCGACCGGATCGACGGCGGCGATGACTGCAATGGCACCTGTGGCGGCGCCAACAGTGCCGGTGATACCGGCGCCATACTCTCAGGCTGCGTATGACGCGACTTCGTGCGGGCGGTCGGGGGATTATGGGGCGACCGTGGGAACGATCGAATCCTGTAGCGCGTGCTTTGTGAATTATCAGCCGCTGACGGGCGGTCGGTCGTGCAAAGTTACGTCGGACAGCGGCGGATCGAGTCCGCCCCTCGGTACTGTGTTTGATACGGATCAGACCAGCGTGGCGGCGTTGGATTACCGGGATGGGTGTGATGTCGGGTATTCGCTCGTTAGTGGCTCGTGTGTGGTGTCCAATGTTCGGGCGGCGGTACCGGACAATAAAGCGGACTACCAGCGCACCGGTACCACGATTTCGCCATACAGCGGCGATGACACGCCGACGAAGATCAAAGGCGCGGTCAGCTCAACGTCGGCAGCCAATGACACGGTAAGTGCGGTGGGGACCGACGCGGACGGCAATCCTCGCCAGGTGTCGGTGCAAGCGGTGTCAACCGGTGGTTCGTTGATCACGACGAGGACTCAGAGAGTCGACGCGAACGGCAATTCGTATGTTGAAAACAAGATAGTCCAGGTCAGTGCGGCCGGCGCGGTCAATGCAGTGAGCACTACGTCAACGGCGCAGCGGCTTGAATACAACGCGACGACGGGCACGATGACTGTAACGGCGGCGCCGACCAGCACTTACGCGCCGGCAGCGGCGGGCACGGGTGCGGGGTCGGAGCCGATCGTATTCCCGAGCGATTACGCCAGGGCGGGCGAAGCGGCCAGCGCCGCGCAGTCGATGAGCAACACGCTCGGCCCGAAGATCGACGCGATCACGAATACGGGCGATGACCCGGTAGACCCGCTGTTGCCGGAGGAATCGATCTTCAATGACGCGTTCTTCTCGGGCACGTTTAACAACCTGCTCGGCTGGCAGCTGCCAGCACATAGCAGCGAGTGTCCGACGGGCTCATTTGCCTGGAATGGTGGCACTTACGCAATCGATAGTCATTGCCAGCTGATCAACAGTCATTTTGGAACGCTGTCTGCAGCGATGGCCGTGGTGTGGACTGTGGCGGCGTTGTTCCTACTTCTGAGGGCCTGATATGCCTATGCCGCTTTTGCTGGCGCCGCTGGTGACCTGGATTTTTCGGGACGTCATCGTCAAGTTCATGGTGTTCAGCGCGGTCTTTGCGCTGGTCGTGTTCCTGGTGCCGAAGGCGGTCGGCTACCTGGGCAGCTTCATCGGGACGTCGGGCCTGAGCAGTGCGTTTGCGTCGGTCGGGTCGGGCGTCTGGTACTTCCTCGATTTCTTCCAACTCGGCTACGGCGTGCCGTTGATGATCTCGGCCGGCGTCTCGCGGTTCCTGATTCGGCGCTTGCCGTTCATAGGGTGATGTCATGAGCAAACGCAATTCAGACCATGATGATGGCGGCGCGGAATACCGCGAAACCTACGATGAGGGCCGCGAGGTGCAAAAGGTGCTCGCGCGCGCCCGGAGTTTTGCCAAGGATCGCGGCGAGGCGTTTGTGGTGTTCCTCGGTTCGATGCTGTCGCCGGGGGAGAACCTTAAGCCGTACCGTGCTTACAAGACGGTTGGGGAGGCACAGGATATTGCGCGCGCTCTGGATGCGTGGCCTCGTGCTTCCGTAAAAATCAAGCGCATCAAGGTCTGACGATGTTTGCCGTTGCGCTGCTTGTCTGGTTAGAGCCGCCCTGGTGGGTGTGGGTGGCTGCGGTGTTCTCGATCGCCGGCGATGTGTGGTTGGCGTTGCGCTTGCGGCAGGTGTTTCGGCGTCTGGGGCTTTAGGGTATGTCCATTAAAGCCTATGTCGGAATCATGGGGTCCGGCAAAACCTACGAAGTCGTTACCGTCGTCATTTACAACGCGCTGAAGCGCGGCCGGCGCGTTGTGTCGAACATCGCCGGTTTGAACTTCGAGGCGATGAAGGCCGCGATGCTGGGCGAAGGGGTCGAGGAAAGCCGCATCGGTGAGCTGGTCTGCATTCCTCATGAGAAAGTGCTCGAGCCGAAGTTCTGGCGCACCGACCATGACCAGGAGGACGACATCGAGGCGTTCATCCAGGGCGGCGACCTGCTGGCCCTGGATGAAATCTGGCGCTTCTGGAACGGCCTCGGCCCGAAAAGCGAGGACGGCAAGGAAAAGCGGCCCGATCGCGTGATGAACTTCATCCGCATGCACCGGCAGATGCTGCACCCTGTCACCGGCGTTTGCTGTGACCTCGCCATCATTACGCAGGACCCGGCCGACATTCATCGATCGGTGCGCGGCGTGATCGAGGAAACTTACCAGATGACCAAGCTGACGGCGATCGGCTCGGATAGTCGCTATCGCGTCGATTGTTTCCAAAAAACCCGCCTCACGCGGCGGCCGTTGACCAGCCATCAGCGCAGCTACGATCCGGCGAAGTTCGCTTTCTACCAGTCGCACAGCCAGAAAAAAGCAGGGGATGCCGATGCCGTCGAGGAGAACATCGACGGGCGCGGCAACATCCTGAGGGGGGCGCTTTTCAAGGTCGTGCTGCCGGTCGGCGCCCTGGTGATGCTCGGCGCGTTTTATGTGGTGTTCTCGTTCTTCAATCCCAAACCGAAAGACAACAAGGCAGCGGTGGCCGCGAACCAGGCGAAACCGGGCGCGGCACAACCGGCGAATGTTTCGCATGCGAAAGCAGGACCGGAGCTGACCGACGACTGGCGCGCGGCGGGTTATTACGGGAGGGGCGGGGATATGGCGGTCGTGTTGAGTGCCGGGCGGTCGCTGCGCGTCTTGCAGAATCCGCCTAACGTCAAGTTGTCAGCCCTGGGCGTGGAAGTGGTGCTGCCGAGTGGTGAAGTGGCGTCGGGTTGGACGGGTGTCAAGTCGGGCGGACTGGTTGAGGGGATGAAATGACGTATGCAGAGCTAATGCTGGCCGTGCTGGCGTCGGTCGGTCTGCGCTTGTGGTTGTTGCTGGCCGGCCTGATGCTCGGCACAGCGGTCTACGCTGATGACAAGGTGTCGCTGGTCCTGTCGGAAATGCGCCTGGTGGATCTGGTACGCGTGGCTTACGGCGAGCTGTCGCGGCAACCCTTCGTGTTGTCCCATGAACTGCTCGAATCGCAGGACCGGTATACGGTGGATCTTCGCCAGGTGTCGACCGCGCGTGCCGTGTTGGCGGTCGCCGACCTGGTGCGGTCGGCCGGCTTCGAGGTCGTGCAACGTGGCGGCGTGGTGCTGATCGGCAAGCCTGGCGCGGCCGTTGATGAAACAATTGTGTATCGGCCGCGCTATCGGTCGGCGCGCTACCTGGCCGACGTTGTACAAAGCGTCACGGGGGCGCGCTCTGTGCTGGCGCGCTCGATCAAGTCCGGGCAGGGCAGGGAAGTGCAGCCAACGCGCGACCTGCAGCCGACGCAGCCGGGGCCGCTGCAGCCGAGTCCGACCAGCGTCGAAGGTCAGATAGACCGCAGCGAGGTCGACCAGATAGCGTTCAGCGTCGATTCGAAGGAAACCAGCAGGATTCGAAAGCTGCTCGCGGATCTGGATACGCCGATGGGTGAAGTGGTACTCAAGGCGGCCGTGTATGAGGTCGGCTTCGATCGCCGCGAAGGTTCGGCCGTCCAGGTCGCGGCCAGCATCATGGCCGGCAGGCTCTCGGGCACGATCGCCGGCAACATCCTTGGCGGGGTGTCGGTCAAGTTCTCGCAGGGCGGCATCGAGGCGGTGTTATCGGCCCTGGACGCCGACGTAAGGTTTAAGTCGGTGTCTCGGCCCCAGGTGAGAGTCAGAAACGGCGCCCAGGCCCGTTTTAGCGTCGGACAGGATGTCCCGGTGCTCGGTGCGGCCCAGCTCGACAAGAATGGTAATCCGATCCAGTCCGTCGACTACAAGCAAAGCGGCGTAATCCTGACTGCAACCCCGGAGATCCGCGAGGACATCATTGAATTGCAGCTGCAGCAGGAGCTGTCCAATTTTGTTGTCACGAAGACCGGCGTCAATGGCTCGCCGACCTTGATCAAGCGCGCCGTGAATACCAAGCTGGGCTTGATGCCTGGCGAAGTCGTGGTCCTGGCCGGCCTGCAGGATGACCAAGAGGATGAATCTCAGAACAGGATGCCGTTCTTTGGCTGGCTGCTGGGGGAAGAGCGGCAGGAGAAACGCTCCGAGATTCTGGTATTCATCGAAGCGGTGCGGATATAGGCTGTCGCCGCGATGATCGCCTATCTGTTGTGGCTCGCCTCCGGAGCAGCGTTGCTGTTCGTGTGGTTGCGGGCGATCAATGCGGCCGTGTGGTGGTCGCTGGGCTATCGCCGCTTTCGCGGCACCTGGTACAGCCCCTTTGAGTATTCCGCGTTGATGGCGATGCTCAAGGAAGATCAGGAGCGAGGCGGGCGGGCGATGTGGCCCGATGAAGTGCGCGCCCTGGTCGCTTGGAGTAATGGCGGGGACAAGTTTTAACCAGCGCCAGCGGCCCCTTGATCCACCAAGTAAAACGCCCTCTATTGAGGGCGTTTGTCCACACAAACTGGGGATAACTCAACCGTTCAATTCCAGCCGGCGCTCGATGCGTTCAAGACGTTCATTGAGGCCGTCGGCCGTGAGTTGCTGCGAAGCGTCGGCGGCGGCCAGGTGGCCCAGATGCTGAATGATCGACGCCTGGCCGGCTTCAAGATTGCCTGTGCGCCGGATCAGCTCGTCAAGCTTGCGGTTAATGTTGTCCTGTCCAACCTGGAAGCGCTTCAGGTGTTCGAGGATCAGATTCTCTACAGCGTCGGTCATGGTGCGGTTCTCCTGTGCGGTAAGTGTAGCCTAAAAGATTTTCGCATGCGAAAGCTCAAGGCTCGTGCCGGTTGGCAAAGTTGGCCAGGTCGGCGGCGTCCTGGTCGGCCTGCAGGACCTCGGCGCCGATCTTCACCAGCTCGCGCACTTCACGTTTCCCGCTTTCGCGTTCTTCCTTGTTGGCGCTGGTGAGCATGGCGAGTAATGCGGCGGCTTTGGTGTTAGGTCGCTCCTTGTGGAAGGGTTCATTACTTAAAGCGGCCCGGATCGCGGCCGCTTTAGCTTCGGTCGCCGGCGTCATTGCTCGCCCTCCCGGTTCGCGCTCTGCAGGATCGTTACCAGGGCATAGAGGTTGTCGAACTTCTGTCCTTTAATCGCCATTAGGGCGACGAAATGCTCAAGGTAACTCGGTCCATCATTCCAAGGATGCAGCGCCCTGGCCCATTCCTCGAAGGTCCAGCGTTGTGCGCTCTCCTGGTGTTGCTGCAGGTGGTCGAGTAGGGCGGTGTGCTGCTCCGTGTTGAGGGTATTCAGGAATTCATCGGCCGCGTTCGGTGCGTCTTCGCTCGGCTCGGCGCACAGTGTCTGCAGCTGGCGCAAAGCGCGCTCGATGAAGCGCGGGCCGTGGCCTTCGTTGGCTTCTTTATCTTTGGCGATGCGCTCGGCCGCCAGTGTGGCCATCCGTTCTTCTTGCGCCTGGCGCGTCTGTTCGCGGTCAGCGTCGGACAGGATCGGCCCGGGTTTAGCCTTCGCCTCGGTCTTCAACGCCTTGAGCACCTGGCGCGCGGTTTCCCGGGTCGCTTTGCCTTCGCGGATTTGTTGCGTCAATTCGTTGCCTTTGCTGTAGCTGAGTTCTGCAATCGAACTCAAGCAATTGAGAATTTCGACGTCCTCGGTAACGCCGTCTTGCATGAGGTTGCTGGCCATCCAGTGCAGATCAGGATGTGACAGGGCGAGGCGCTTGGACACCCATCCCGCCGACTTCTTCACCGTCTCGGCCACGGCCGCAACGCTCTTGAGGTTGTCATGCAATAACCGGATCGTGTTGACCTGGTCCTGCAGCTCGAGGTCTTCGCGCTGGATGTTCTCCGCCAGCTGTATCAGCAGCGCGTCGGCCGCTGATGCTTTGGTGACCAGCGCCGGTATGTCGGAGAGTTCCGCCAGGCGGCAGGCGCGCAAGCGCCGCTCGCCGGCGATGAGCGTGAACCGTGCGCCGTGCGGATTCAATAGGACCGGCTGCAGCAATCCACGCGTCAGGATGTCGTCGGCGAGTTCCCGGATTGAGTCTTCATCGAACACGGTCCGCACCTGGGGCGCGATGTCGATCAAGGCCAGGGGCACCAGCTTCACGCTGGAAATCGTCGGCAGTTCGGGCGCGGCGGCCTTGGTTTTCGCAAGCGAAACCTTCGCCGGGTTTTTGGGAGCGGCGGCCTTGGCTGTCTTGGGTGTCGTCGTCATGATGTCGCTCCTTAAAAATGGTCGTAGTCGCTATCGGTGGGCCAGTCGGTGGCAACGAGCATTGCGATGTCGGCCTGAATTAAAACGCGGGCTTGTTCCAGCTGTCGCCGTGTGGTTTGGGGATCGCGCAAGATTCCGTAACCATTTACCGTGTCGTGCGTGAGTGCGTTTATTGCGCCGTTCTTGCCCTCTAAAACAAGGGTGGTGGCTTTCTCGGCCGCCGTCAGCTTGCGTTGCGCGTGTTGTTTCGTCGTCATGTCATTTCTCCTGGTCGGGTTATCGAATGGGAATGCTGTAGCCGCGTTCCTGCAATACGGCGCGGACTTCGTTTAGGCAGTGGCGGCCGAAGTTGGGCAGCTTCAAAAGGTCGATTTCTTTTCTGCTCACGATGTCGCGCAAGGTGTGGATTCCCTCCGCGCGCAGGCAATGGGTTGTGCGGATCGTCATGCCCAGGTCGGCCAGGTCGATCGCGGGCGCGGGCTTTTTCTTGGCGGTAGTTGTCTTCAGTTCCAGCTCGATGCTGGCTTGCAAACGTGCCAGGCGCGTCAAGGTGAATCGGTCGGTTCTAGGCTTCATGTCGGTTTCCCCACATCTGGACTGATGCATCCCGGCGCCGGGGTTGCTTTGGTTTCTGACTTCGGATCGATGTGCATAGCGTTGTCTCCTTGTGGTGGTTATCCGTCCTGATTGCAGTACCCGTGCCGTCATGCACCACAGGGCGGTCTGCCAAAAGCAAGGGGGCGGGCGTCTGTAACGCCGTCGCAGCGGCGAAGCCGCTTTCGTTTCTCAAGACCAATTGCGCAGCAGCGCCGTAAGGCGCACTTCATCGGGTCTTTTCTGATTTCGACGGGGTTACGGTTCCCCCTTGCTTTTGGCTTGCCCTGTGGTCAGGTCGGCGCATTCGGGTACTGCAATCGTTTAGGACGGATGGCCGCAACAAGGCGAGGCGCCTCGATCCGGGGTTGTCAGAAACCAAGAGCGCGCAGCGCGTCTAATTGCGGCCGCAGGCCGGCGCTTCCATCACGCCGTGGCCTAGCCTTTTCGTTCAACTGGATCGCTGTTGACTCTGGCTTTGCGATGGAACGTCGACGCTCCAGGTTCATGTCGTCGTTTCTTCGCGCCTGGCTGTGGGCGATCGGCACGCCGTTCGCTGCCGTTGCAAGCGCAGCGCGCAGGAGCAAGGGATTCGGAGGGCCGCAGGTCCCACGGCTTTATTGTGGGATGAGCGAACAGCGAAACCCGGAGTAAGCCCGGTGGCGAAGCCATGCTCACGGTATTAGAGGGCGTTTTGGCAATCTATTCTCGATCGCTCTATGCTTGACCTCGATCTCGAACAACAATCGCAAATTCGCCTGGTGGACTTTGCAGATCGTTACGTCGACGCACGGCGTGGCGAACTCAAAAGCATTCGCGCCGTCGAACTGACGCTTATTCGCATGGCATCGGCTCTACCCGACGTGCCAATGCGCCAGTTGCGTAAGGTCGACATCGCCTGTTACGTGTCGCAGCGCCGTAAATTCGGCGCATCCAACGGCACCATAAATTGCGAGTTGCTGACGCTTTCGGCCGCCATCAACTACGTGTGCCGGCGTTGGGATTGGAGCATGCCCAATCCAGTGCCGGGTCAGTACGTCAAATGGCCGGCCGGCCGACTGCGCTACCTGGATACGTCGGAAAAGCGGCAGCTGCTCGACGCGGCCGGCCAGGTCCGCCGCAGGGGATCGCACGTGCTGCCCGACTTCGTGGCCATGGCCATTAATACCGGGATGCGCAAAAACGAAATACTCGGATTGACCTGGGATCGAGTGTGCTTGAAGGCCAGCAATGTCATTCTTCGAAGTGGCGACACGAAAAACGCCTGTCCACGTGTCGTACCGCTGAACAAGGAAGCAAGGGCCGCCGTTGAGTCGAGGCGGCAGTGGGTGCACAAGCATTGCAGGGATTCTCGCTGGGTGTTCGCCGACAGATCGGGCGAACGGGTGAAATCAATCTATGCGTCGTGGCGCGAGGCGTTGGAGCAGGCGGGGATTGAAGACTTTAGAATCCATGACTTGCGCCACACGTTCGCGAGTTGGCTAGTCATGAAAGGTATATCGCTCTACGTGGTCCGGGACCTACTCGGCCACAGCTCCATCAAAATGACAGAGCGCTATGCGCACTTGGCGCAATCCGCATTAGTTCAAGCAGTCGCAGTGCTGGACGAAGAATGAAATGTTTTAGATTACTGTTAGAGGCGTGACGGATCATCATTTCGGCGCGGCAGCCACCGGATCGGCCCGGGTCGGGCGATGGTGCGGGCGGTACAATGGCGTTTTTTGTGCGCTAAGGCTTACCCCCATGTACAAGATCGTTCTGCTTCGCCACGGCGAATCGACCTGGAACCAGGAAAACCGCTTCACCGGCTGGACCGACGTCGGCCTCACGGAAAAAGGCCAGGCGGAAGCCGTGGCCGCCGGCCAGTTGCTGAAAAATGAAGGCTACGCCTTCGACATCGCCTATACCTCGGTACTGCGCCGCGCGATCAAGACGCTATGGACGGTGCTGGAAGAAATGGACCGGATGTGGATTCCGGTGCAGCATTCCTGGCGCCTGAACGAACGCCATTACGGGGCGCTGCAGGGGCTCAACAAGGCCGAAACCGCGGCCAAGTTCGGCGATCAGCAGGTGCTGGTCTGGCGCCGCGCCTACGACACGCCGCCGCCGCCGCTGGCCGAGGACGATCCGCGCCTGGAGACCGGCAACCCGCGCTATGCGGACCTGCCGCCGGCACAGTTCCCGCGCACCGAGTGCCTCAAGGATACCGTCGAGCGCTTCCTGCCCTACTGGCATGAAACCATCGCGCCCACGGTCAAGTCGGGCAAGAAGGTGGTCATTGCGGCCCACGGCAACAGCCTGCGGGCGCTGATCAAATACCTCGACAAGGTGTCCGACGCCGACATCGTCGGCCTCAACATTCCGACCGCACAGCCGCTGGTCTATGAACTCGACGCCGACCTGAAACCGATCCGCAACTACTACCTGGGCGATCAGGAAGCGATCAAGGCGGCCATGCAGGCGGTGGCGAACCAGGGCAAAGCAAAGGCGTGATTCCTCGACGCAAAATTTGCGTCAATGCCTTATGCCTTGCAGCCCTCCTCGCTTCGACGGCGTTCGCCGCAGGCGTCGATGCGAAGAAGGGTGAGCTGCAGGACCTGAAAGGCCGCATCGAGGCCTTGCAGCGCGACATGGCGGCCGCCGAGGAATCGAAAACCTCCGCCGCCGACCAGTTGCGCGAGACCGAATCGGCGATCTCGAACACCAACCGGCGCCTGCACGAACTGGCTGCCGAACGTGCCGGCCTGAAAGTCCAACTGGACGAGCTCCTTGCACAGAGCCAGCGGCTCGACCGTCAGACCGGCGCACAACAGAACCAACTGGCGCGCCTGCTCAACCGCCAGTTCGTCGGCGGCGACGCCGACGCGCTGAAGCTGCTGCTGTCGGGCCGCGACCCCAACCAGTCGGCCCGCGACAAATATTTCCTGACCCAGCTCTCGCGCGCCAAGGCCGATCTGATCAACCAATTGCGCGCGGTTGCGGCCGAGAAAAAGCGTCTGACGGATGCGGCGCAGGCGCGCCAAGCACAGTTGGCCGAAATCGAACGCCGGCAACAGGAAAGCCGCGCCCAACTGCTCGACCGCAAGAAGCAGCGGCTGACCAAGCTGATCGCGATCGCCGACCGGCTCAAGGCGCAGCGCCGTGAAATCAACACCCTGAAACGCGATGAGCAGCGGCTGGCAAAACTGATCGATGGACTGGCCCGCATCGCGGCATCGAAGCGCGCCAGGCCGAAAGTTGGCGCTGGCGGCACGGCGGTGGCCAGGGCGCCGAAGCTCAAAAACCATGACCCGGGCAATGTCGGCGGCGCCTTCGCCGCGCTGCGCGGCCAGCTGCGCCTGCCGGTCAAGGGCGTCATCGACGGCCGCTTCGGCAGCCCGCGCCCGGAAGGCGGCGCCGCCTGGAAAGGCCTCTTCATCCGTGCCGCCGAAGGCGTCGAGGTCAAGGCCGTGGCCAGCGGCGCCGTGGTTTTCTCGGACTGGCTGCGCGGCTTCGGCAATCTGCTGATCATCGATCACGGCGATGACTTTCTGTCGGTCTATGGCAACAACGAATCCCTGCTGGCGGCGGTGGGTGCCAGCGTCAAGAGCGGCGAACCAGTCGCCACCGTGGGAAACAGCGGCGGTAACCCCGACTCGGGTTTATACTTTGAACTCAGGTATCGGGGCCAGCCGTTCGATCCCCTGAAATGGGCCGACAAGCGCTAGTGTGCTTCAAAGGAGTGGCCCTTGATTTTCGAGCGTAGCGAGCCAACCAGTAGCCCCCGCCCGGGCGGGGGATGGGGGGTGGGGGTGTTCAAATTGCCTTTGTGTCCTTCGGAGTTCCTATGAGCAGCAAGCTGCAACAAGTGGGTCTGGTAGTCACCGGTCTGATTGCCGGCGTATTGGTGAGTCTGAATTTTTCCGCCAGCGCCGGCAAGGACGCCGCCACGTCGGCCCTGCCGATCGAAGAGTTGCGCAGTTTCGCCGATGTCTACAACGCCATCAAGCAAGGCTATGTCGAACCGGTCGATGACAAGAAGCTGATCACCCATGCCATCAGCGGCATGCTGGCCAATCTCGATCCGCATTCGGCCTACCTGGACGCGGACTCGTTCAAGGACCTGCAGGTCAGCACTCAGGGAGAATTCGGCGGACTCGGCATCGAGGTCGGCATGGAAGACGGCTTCGTCAAGGTGGTGGCGCCGATCGAGGACACGCCGGCGCACAAGGCCGGGCTGAAACCCGGCGACCTGATCATCAAGATCGACGACACGCCGGTCAAGGGCATTTCGCTGAACGACGCCGTGAAGAAGATGCGCGGCAAGCCGAAAACCCAGATCCGGCTCACCATCGTGCGCAAGGGTGAGATGAAGCCTTTCGAAGTCACGCTGACGCGCGAGAAGATCAAGGTGCAGAGCGTCAAGTCGAAACTGCTCGAAGGCGGCTACGGTTATTTGCGGGTCACCCAGTTCCAGGAAGAGACCGCACCCGACGTGGTCAGGCACCTGGAGAAGTTGGCAAAGGCGGACCAGGAAGCCAAGGGCACCGGCATCAAGGGTCTGGTGCTCGATCTGCGCAACGATCCCGGCGGCCTGCTCAACGGTGCGGTCGGCGTTTCTGCCGCCTTCCTGCCGCCGCAGACCCTGGTCACCTCGACCGACGGCCGCACCGAGGATGCCAAGCGGCGTTACCTGGCGAGCCCGGACGACTACCAGCGCGGCCACAAGGACGATTTCATGAAGAACCTGCCGGCTTACGCCAGGACCACGCCCATGGTGGTGCTGGTCAATGCCGGTTCGGCCTCGGCCTCGGAAATCGTCGCCGGCGCGCTGCAGGACCACAAGCGGGCCGTCGTGATGGGCACCCAGACCTTCGGCAAGGGTTCGGTGCAAACCGTGCTGCCGCTGTCCAACAATGCCGCGATCAAGCTCACCACCGCGCGCTATTTCACGCCCTCGGGCCGCTCGATCCAGGCCAAGGGCATCACGCCCGACATCATCGTCGAGGAAAGCGCCAACGGCGGATCGCGCGAACGCATACGCGAGGCCGATCTTGAGCGCCATCTCGGCAACGACAAGGAAAAGGCCGCGGAGCCGGCTGCGCCGAAGCCGCAGACCAAGAGCGACAAGAAAGGCAAACCCGACGACGCGGAAGAGTCGCCGCACGCGCCGATGGAATTTGCCTCGCCGAAGGACTATCAACTGGGGCAGGCCGTGAATCTGCTCAAAGCCTGGCAGATCATCAAGCGCTGAGGCGGGACGCGAGCGATGAGCCGGATGAACCCCGAAAAGGCCCGCGAGTTGCGCGATGAAAAGCGCGACGGCAAGCCGCGCCAGCGTCCTGCCGCCTTCGTTCCGCAACCCGGCACGCGCAAGCACCGCGAACTGCGCTTCGACCACCAGCATCCGGAACATGTCGAGGAGGCGCGCAAGCTGCTGGCCGGACTCGATGGCATGGAAATCGATACCGGGTTGGCGCCCTACAGCCTGTCGATCTGGTACGAGATCAGCGATTACTCGCTCGAAGGCCTCGAAGCTGCGCTGACGCGCCAGGGCTTTCATCTCGACAACAGCATGTACAGCAAGCTGATGCGGACCGTGGTGTACTTCTGCGAAGAAACCCAGATGCGCAACATGCGCGTGCCCGAGCGCCTGATCAAGAAATCGCATGAGATATATTCCAAGGCCTGGGAGCATCACCCGCACGGCGACCACGACGAAACGCCGCCCGAGTTGAGACAGGAACGCTAGGCGCTGCCGTGACCGACGAGCAACTGCTGCGTTATAGCCGCCACATCCTACTGCCGCAAATCGGCATCGAGGGTCAGGAGAACATCGTCGAGGCGCGCGCCCTGGTCATCGGCGCCGGCGGCCTGGGGTCACCCGCCGCCTACTACCTGGCCTCGGCCGGCATCGGTACCCTGGTGCTGGCCGACGGCGACACGGTCGACCTGACCAATTTGCAGCGCCAGATCCTGCATCGCACCGACTCCATTGGCATGACCAAGACCGCCTCGGCCGAACGCACGCTGGGCGAGATCAACCCCGAATGCCATGTGGTCGCCCTCAATGAGCGCCTATCCGGACAGCGCCTGGACGAGGAAGTCGCGCTGGCCGACATCGTGCTCGACTGTTGCGACAACTTTGCCACGCGTCACGCCGTCAATCGCGCCTGCGTCAAGTTCCGCAAACCGCTGGTTTCGGGCGCCGCGATCCGTTTCGACGGCCAGGTCGCGGTGTTCGATTCACGCCAGGCGGACGCACCCTGCTACCACTGCCTGTTCCCGGAAGGACAGGATGTCGAGGAAGTGCGCTGCGCCGTGATGGGCGTGTTCGCGCCGCTGACCGGCATCATCGGCACGGTGCAGGCGGCCGAAGCGCTCAAGCTGGTGATCGGCTGCGGCACCAGCCTCGCCGGGCGCCTGCTGCTGCTCGACGGCCTGGGCATGGAGTGGCGCGAAATCCGCGTGCCGCGAGATCCGGGCTGCGTGGTGTGCGGGAAGATTGCCGAGTAATACAAAAACCATGAATTCAGCCACAGAGATCACAGAGGACACAGAGAAAGCCTTGTGCTGTTGATCTTCCTCTGTGATCTCTGTGTCCTCTGTGGCTAATGGTTTTGGGGGTTGTCCATCAGAACAGCTGACGATGCCGGTAGCGTCCCGGCGCGTGACTGAGCGCGACCGAGAAGGCCAGCACGAACCAGAACAAGGGCAGGCGCCCGGGCTCCCAGAGCACCAGCAAGCCGACCAGCGCAATCTTCAACAGGGTGCCCAGGCCCTTGGCCTGGCGGAAGTAAAGCGGATTGGCCCAGGCGTCGAGGGCGACGATGCCGAGCCCCGAGACCAGCATCAGGCCGCCCCACCGCTCGGCACCTCCGGCACCGGCCAGCACCACCGCCGAAATCCCGGCCAGGCCGACGATGTGAAACACGCGCAGAATGTTGATCAGCAGACCGCGGCCGGGGAAATCGCGATGGCCGTCGTCGTCCTTTTGGCTACGCAAGGCGGGCCCGGATGCGCAAGTCGGCGCCGACGACGCGGCGCTCGATGATGTTGAGCCGCTGCACGCCGGCCAGATCGGTCAGTTCCGCCAGGCCGAACATGCCGCGCGCAGCATCGCCGATCAGGATCGGCGCCTGGTAGATCAGCAGTTCATCGACACAGCCTTCGCGCAGCAACGAGCCGTTGAGCCGGGTCCCGGCTTCGGCCAGCACTTCGTTGATGCCGCGCCTGCCCAGTTCCTGCAGCAGGCCGGCGAGATCGACCTTGCCCTGGGAGTTGGGCAGAATCACGATTTCGGCGCCGCGCGCCTTCAAGGCCGCACTGCGCACCGGATTGTCCTGGGCCGCGGCGATCAGCGCATTGCCGCCGTCCAGCACGGCGGCATCGAGCGGCGTTTCGAGCCGGCTGTCGATCACCACGCGCAGCGGCTGGCGGGTGGTCGGTACCTCGCGCACGGTGAGCCGCGGATTGTCGTCCTTCACCGTGCCGATGCCGGTCAGCACCGCGCAGGATCGCGCGCGCCAGGCGTGGGCATCGCGGCGGGCAGCCGGACCGGTGATCCATTGCGAGACACCGTTGTTGAGCGCGGTCTTGCCGTCCAGGCTGGCCGCCACTTTCAGGCGCAGCCAGGGCCGGCCGCGCGTCATGCGCGAGACGAAGCCGATGTTGAGTTCATGGGCTTCGCTCGCCAGCAGTCCGCTGGCGACATCGATGCCGGCCGCCGCCAGCTTCGCCAGGCCCTGCCCGGCCACCAGCGGATTCGGGTCCTGCATCGCCACCACCACGCGCGCAACACCGGCGGCGATCAGCGCGTCGGCGCAGGGCGGCGTGCGGCCGAAATGGCTGCAGGGCTCCAGCGTGACATAGGCGGTGGCGCCCCGCGCCGAGTCGCCAGCGCCAACTATTGCGGCGATCGCCGCGGCTTCGGCATGCGGCAGTCCGGCCTTTTCATGCCAGCCCTCGCCTATGACGTTGCCATCGCGAACCATGACGCAGCCGACGCGGGGATTGGGAGTGGTGCTGTACAGGCCGCGCTGCGCCAGTTGCAGCGCACGCGCCATGAAGCCGTGGTCGGCGGCCGAAAAGCTCACTGGACTACCCTCCCCCCGGCCCCCTCGCCAAGCGAGGGGGTGACGGCGGTGCGCCGCTGCGCGGCTTCGTGGATGGGCTGCGCCCTCCTTGGGGCGGCCCGGCGGAGTGCGCTCATCTGCCGCAGTCCATCACACTTTGGCCCGGGGCTGCCGCGGCTTCTTGATTTCGCGGATCGCGTCGGAAAACTCGTCGACATCCTCGAAATTGCGATACACCGAGGCGAAGCGGATGTAGGCCACCTTGTCGAGCTTCTTCAGCTCGCGCATCACCAACTCGCCGATGCGGTCCGAGGCGACTTCACGCAGCGCCAGTTGCACCAGCTTTTCCTCGATGCGATCGAGCGCCAGGTCGATGCTCTCGGTGGTGACGGGGCGCTTCCTCATCGCCAGCATCATGCTGGCCTTGAGCTTGTCGCGGTCGTAATCGGTGCGGCTGCCATTCTTCTTCACCACCTGCGGCAGTTGCAGTTCCACCCGCTCGTAAGTGGTGAAGCGCTTGTCGCAGGACAGGCAGCGACGACGACGGCGCACCGTGTCGCCGTCCTCGTTCTCGCGGGTGTCAACGACCTGGGTGTTCGGCTCGGCGCAATACGGGCACTTCATGGCCGGCTCCGCCGCTGCGGCTCAACCGTAAACCGGGAACTTCTTGCACATCACCGACACCTCGCCGCGCACGCGTTCCAGCACCGCTTCGTCATGCGGCGCGTCGAGCACGTCGGCGATCAGGTTGGCCACCTGCTCGGCTTCGATCTCGGTGAAGCCGCGGGTGGTCATGGCCGGCGTGCCGAGACGGATGCCGGAGGTCACGAAGGGCTTCTGCGGATCGTTGGGAATGGCGTTCTTGTTGACTGTCAGATGGGCGCGGCCCAGCGCCGCCTCGGCGTCCTTGCCGGTGATGTTCTTGGCCTGCAGGTCGACCAGGAACACATGCGACTCGGTGCGTCCGGACACGATGCGCAGGCCGCGGCTTTTCAATACCTTGGCCATGACCTGGGCGTTGTCGATCACCTGCTCCTGGTAGTCGCGAAACTCGGAGGTCATCGCCTCCTTCAGTGCCACCGCCTTGGCGGCGATGACATGCTCCAGCGGTCCGCCCTGAATGCCGGGGAAGATCGCCGAGTTGATCGCCTTTTCGTGTTCGGCGCGCATCAGGATCAGGCCGCCGCGCGGACCGCGCAGGGTCTTGTGCGTGGTGGTGGTGACGACATCGGCGTGGGGTATCGGATTCGGGTAGAAGCCGGCGGCGACTAGGCCGGCATAGTGGGCCATGTCCACCATGAAGATGGCGCCGACCGCCTTGGCCACCTTGGCGAAGCGTTCGAAGTCGATCTTGAGGGCGTAGGCCGAGGCGCCGGCGATGATCAGCCTGGGCTTGTGCTCGTGCGCCAGCCTTTCCATCTCCGCGTAGTCGATTTCTTCATTTTCGTCGAGACCGTAAGGCACGATGTTGAACCACTTGCCGCTGATGTTGAGCGGCATGCCGTGGGTCAGGTGGCCGCCCATGGCCAGGTTCATGCCGAGGATGGTGTCGCCGGGCTTGAGGAAGGCAAAGAACACCGCCTGGTTGGCCTGCGAGCCGGAGTTGGGCTGGACGTTGGCCGCGTCGGCGCCAAACAGCTTTTTCGCACGATCGATGGCCAGTTGCTCGACGACGTCCACGTTCTCGCAACCGCCGTAGTAACGCTTGCCCGGATAGCCTTCGGCATACTTGTTGGTCAGCTGCGAGCCCTGCGCTTCCATCACGGGCCACGACACGTAATTCTCGGAAGCGATCAGCTCGATGTGGTCTTCCTGGCGGCGGTTCTCGTTCTGAATGGCGGCCCAGAGTTCGGGATCGCTCTTGGCGAGGGTGTTCTGCTTGGCAAACATGGCGGAATCCGGAGAGGGATGGGAAGGCGCGGATTTTAGCACCCGTGCCCGATGCCCCGCCAGTTGCAACCTAGCCCGTAAGCTCGTCGAGCGCCCGGGTCAAATGACTGCAGTCGGCCCACGCAAGCAGCCGCCAGCCATGGTCGTCGCGTTCCAGCCAGTTGAAGGCGGCATTCGCCACCGGGAAATCGCGCGCAGCGTCGAGCGCCCGGCCGGTGGCGGCGCGATAGGCGACATCCAGCACGCCGCCGTGGGTGAAGGCCAACACGCTCTGTCCGGCGTGGCGCGCGGCGAGCGCATCGAGCCCGCCCATTACGCGTGCCGCAAAATCCACCAGGGATTCGCCGGTCTCGTAGTCATGGTCCGGCGTCCGTGCCAGATGATGACGATGCACCTCCGGATGCCGCAGACTGGCTTCGTCCAGGGTAGCGCCCTGCAGCACCCCGAAATGCCGTTCGCGCAGAGTTGGCGCTGGCGCCACGGCGAGGCCGAGACCTGCCGTGGCGATCTGCGCCGTGCGCCAGGCGCGCAGCAAGTCGCTGCTGTAGATCGCGGCGAAGCCCTGCTGCGCCAGCCCCGGCCGCAAGGCCCGGGCCTGGGCTTCGCCGCTCGCATTGAGATCGATGTCGATCTGCCCCTGAATCCGTCGCTCGCCATTCCAGTCGGTCTCGCCGTGACGAACGAGGCAGAATCGGGTACGCGGTGTATTTGGCATGAGCGGTATTCTACCGTTCCGCCAACGGGGGACTCATCCTCATGCACACCCGCATTGCCGCAAGAGCACGGGACCGGTTTCTGCTTATAGTGTCGCGAAAACATCGCCCGCCCTGCGTAGGGAATCGGGCTGGAGGAAAGGAATGCAAACCATGTCATCGCCGCCCACGGGAATCACCTCGGCCACACCGCTGGCCGCCAGTGAAGCCGAGCATCTGCTGAAGATAGCCACCGAATCGCTGCTCGGTCATTTTGCGGAAATCTGCGAGGGCGCCGTCATCGTCGACCGCCATGCGCGCATCGTATGGATGAATGACCGCTACCCCAAGCGACTCGGCGTTACCGACCCCGCCGCCGCCATCGGCCGGCCGGTGGAGAGCATCCTGCCCAACAGCCTGATGCGCGAAGTGGTCGAAACCGGGCGCCCGATCATGCTCGACATCATGGACTTCGGCGAGGAGTCCTTCGTCGTCGTGCGGCTGCCCTTGCGCGACAAAGCCGGCACGGTGATCGGCGGCATCGGCCTGATGCTGCTCGACGACGCCATGGGTCTGGCGCCTCTGGTCTCGCGCTTCAACCGCCTCAAGGTCGACTTTGCCGACTCCCAGCGCCGACTGGCCGAGGCGCGGCGGGCGAAATACACGCTATCGAGCATCGTGGGAACGTCGGACGCCTGCGTCGCACTCAAGCAGCAGGCGCGGCGTGCCGCCCGCACCCGCGCCCCCGTGCTGATCCAGGGCGAGACCGGAACCGGCAAGGAGCTGCTGGCGCATGCCATCCACAATGCCAGCCAGCGCGCCGACAAGGCCTTCGTCGCGGTGAACATCGCGGCAATACCCGACACGCTGCTCGAATCGGAGTTCTTCGGTACCGCGCCCGGCGCATATACCGGCGCCGACCGCAAGGGACGCGACGGCAAGTTCAAGCTCGCCGACGGCGGCACCTTGTTCCTCGACGAAATCGGCGACATGTCCGGCGCGCTCCAGGCCAAGTTGCTGCGCGTGCTGCAGGAAGGTGAATTCGAAGCCCTGGGTTCCAACCGCCTGGTGCCGGTCGACGTGCGCATCGTCGCTGCCACCAGCCGCGACCTGGAGGCCGAGATCGAGGCAGGACGCTTCCGCACCGATCTCTACTACCGCTTGAATGTCGTCACCTTGTCGATGCCGCCGTTGCGCGAGCGACTCGCCGACCTGCCGTTGCTGTGCGAGCATATGCTTGAAACACAATGCCATGAACTCGGCCTGCCGTTGCGTGAAATCTCGCCCGAGGCACTGCAGTCGCTTTACCGGCACGCCTGGCCGGGCAACGTCCGCGAATTGCAGAACGTACTCGAGCGGGCGCAGATGATGAGCGACGGAGAAGTCCTGACACCCGCCGATATCGATGCCGTCCTGCCCATCGCCAGAGCCGCCCCGGCTGCCGCCGACCCTGTCGGCCTCGGCCTTGCCGGGGCGATCGCGGAAGCGGAGCGGGCCGCCATCCGCAAGGCGCTCACCGCATGTGGCGGCAACAAGGCACGCGCCGCCGTCGAGCTAGGCATTTCGCGTACCTCGCTCTACGAAAAAATCGCGCTGCTCGGTCTGGGCTGACAGCGGCGCCGTTTCGAGCGCAGGGTGTTCGCTGCGCCGTACCAACTGTTCGGCCAAGCGAACACTTACCCATCCCGGTCGCCGCCGGTCGGTCTCGGTAACTCGTTTCCCCCGGTATTTCGGGGCATGGCCCACTCCTTGCGTTAGCTCGCGAACCCCGACCATTCCGATCGATGCCTGGGGCGAATACTGCGGCAACTATCCGCGCCGGCTTTTCGATCCGAGGAATACGTCTTGGCCCAGCATCCGCTCATCGCATCCTTGCGCGCCGCCGATACCGGCAAGATCGTCACCGCGCGCCAAGCCGTGCAACTGATCCGCGACGGCGACACCGTCGCCACCAGCGGCTTTGTCGGCATCGGCTTTGCCGAAAACATCGCCGTCGCGCTCGAAGCGCTTTTCCTCGAAGAAGATGAAGCAGACATCGATGGCCTCGGCCGGCCCCGAAACCTGACGCTGGTGTATGCCGCCGGGCAAGGCGACGGACTGGCGCGCGGCCTGAACCACCTCGGCCACGACGGCCTCGTCAAGCGCGTGATAGGCGGTCATTGGGGTCTGGTGCCGAAGCTGCAGCAACTCGCGGTGGCCAACCGCATCGAAGCCTGGAACCTGCCCCAAGGCGTGATCTGCCACTTGTTCCGCGACATTGCCGCCGGCAAGCCCGGCACGCTGACCCGCGTCGGACTCGATACCTTCGTCGATCCGCGCCACGGCGGCGGCAAGCTCAACGAGATGACCATCGGCAGCGGTGTGGATCTGGTCCGCCTGATGGAAATCGACGGCGAGGAATACCTCTTCTACAAGGCCTTCCCGATCAACGTCGGCATCATTCGCGGCACCACGGCAGATTCCGCGGGCAACATCACCATGGAGAAGGAAGCATTGACGCTGGAAGCTCAGGCCATCGCGATGGCCGCGCACAACTCGGGCGGAATCGTCATCGCCCAGGTCGAGCGCATCGCCGAAAGAAATACCCTGAACCCGCGGCAGGTGAAGATCCCCGGCGTGCTGGTGGATTGTGTGGTGGTCGCGGAAAAGCCCGAGTACCACATGCAAACCTTCATCGAGGCCTATAGTCCGGCATTTTCAGGCGAAATCCGCGTACCGATGGCGCCCTCGTTCGGCAACGACGCGCCGATGGCGATGGACGAGCGCAAGATCATCGCCCGGCGCGCGGCAATGGAACTGGCGGCCAACAGCGTGGTGAATCTCGGCATCGGCATGCCGGAGGGAATCGCCTCGGTCGCGGCGGAAGAAAAGATCATCGACCTCATCACGCTCACCGCGGAGCCTGGAGTGATCGGCGGCATACCGGCAGGTGGCCTCAACTTCGGCGCCGCAACCAACACCGAGGCGATCCTGGATCAGCCCAGCCAGTTCGATTTCTACGATGGCGGCGGGCTCGATATCGCCTTTCTCGGACTGGCCCAGGCCGACCGCGAAGGCAACCTCAATGTGTCGAAATTCGGACCCAAGCTGGCCGGCGCCGGCGGCTTCATCAACATCAGCCAGAACGCCAGGAAAGTGGTGTTCGTCGGCACCTTCACCGCCGGCAAGCTGCAAATTGCCCTTGAGGCGGGCTGCCTTCGGATTCTCGCCGACGGCAAGGCCAGGAAGTTCGTGCAGGAAGTCGAGCAGCGCAGTTTCAGCGGCCGGGTTGCCGCCCGCAGCGGCAAGACCGTGCTCTACATCACGGAACGCTGCGTTTTCCGCTTGTGCAAAGAGGGCCTGGAACTGATCGAGGTAGCTCCCGGCGTGGATATCGAGCATGACATCCTGGCACGCATGGAGTTCGCCCCCATCCTGCGCCGCGAGCCGACGCTGATGGATGCGCGCATCTTCGCTCCCGGCCCGATGGGCCTGCGCAGCCAAATCTTGGAGATGCCGATAGAAGACCGCTTGAGCTACGACTCGGAGCAGAATATATTCTTCGTCAATTTCGAGGGGATGTCGGTGCGTACCGCGGAAGACGTCGACCGCGTGCTGCGCGCCGTGGAAGGCCGCCTGGCGCCGATCGGACACAAGGTGGCGGCGATCGTGAATTACGATCGCTTCAGCATTGCGCCGGAACTGATCGACGACTATACGGGAATGGTCAAGGGCCTCATGGACCGCCACTACAGCGAGGTGACGCGCTATACCGCGAGCGCCTTCCTGCGTGCCAAGCTCGGTGAGTCCTTCGGCAAGCGCGTGACCGACTCCAACTTCTTCGAAACCCGAACCGAAGCCCAGCAGCACCTCCAGGCAAGGGGACGGTAAACCGATGCAAACCCGCACTGCAAATCGGAGATCGCCATCGGCCCTGGGCGCCCCGCGTGGTGCAGCGGCGGATCGATCAGGACTTGTGGCGGGCGTCGCTGCGCAGCATGCGGCTGAGATTCTGGCGCACAAAACCGATGTGGTCGGCCGCCACGTCCCGCGCCTGTTCGGCGTCGCCTTGTTCGATGGCCCGCCACACCGCGCGATGCTGGTCGAGCAGGTTCTCCTTCGCCGCCGGCACCTGCATCAATTCGCTGAGGTTGCGCCGCAGATTGTCGCGCAGCAGCCGCAGCAGACTGGCGGTCAAGTGGCCGACGATGACGTTATGCGAGGCCTCGGCAATCGTCTGATGAAATGCCAGATCGGTATCCACCTGGGCATCCAGATCGCTTCCGGCAAAAGCTTCCTCAAGCTGCGCCAGCCTCAGGCGGACGCGCTCGCGGTCGGCCGCGGTGGCGCGGCGCGCGGCACATTCCGCCGCGCGGGCCTCCAGCATGTGGCGAAACTCGAGCAGATCGTCATGGACGGCCGGATGGTCGCGGAGAATTTCCTCCCACGGATTGGCGAAGCTCGTATCGAGCCGGTCGGTGACAAAGGTGCCGCCCCCCTGCCGGCTTTCCAGCAGACCCCGCGCCACCAGCTTCTGGATGGCTTCCCGCAACGAAGCCCGCGAGACCCCCAGTTGCGCAGACAATTCACGTTCGGAAGGCAGGCGATCGCCGGGCTTGAGTCCTCCTTCAAGCATCCGCCGCTCAATCTCGCGCGCAACCACATCGGCGAGTCGCGGCGCTATCATTTTTCCGTCCATTTTTTCAATATAACATTGGTCTGACCAAGATATCAACTAGAGCATATTGACCTGGAAGTTTCCGTGACCTCGCTTGACAACGCCGATTGCGGCCGTTAACATAAAAAACCTTGGTCTGACCAATGATCCATTGATGACGGTTCACCGATTGGATGCAGCGTCCAAACGCCTTGGTCACCCGCTGCAAAACACGTCTGAAATCAAGGAGAAGTTCTTGAATCAACGAATGCTGAAAGCTCAGGTTAATATAGTTCCAGTCATCAAAAGAAAAACACTGCGCGCACGGCGCGACAGATGTGCAACTCGGGAGATTCGTGCATGAATGCCTTGCTCAAGCTGTCGCGACTGATTGACGGCCTCAACGAACGCATCGGCCGCAACCTGATGTGGCTGGTGCTTTTCGCGGTGCTTATTTCCGCCGTCAACGCCGTGGTGCGCAAGGCCTTCGACATGAGCTCGAACGCCTTCCTCGAAATCCAGTGGTATTTGTTCGCCGCCGTGGTCCTGCTCGGCTCCGCTTACACCATGCTGCGCCAGGGCCATGTCAAGATCGACGTCATCGTCGGGCACTTCTCCAAGCGCACCCAGATCATTGTCGAATGCGTCGGCATCGTCTTCTTCCTGCTGCCTTTCGTCTATAAGGTCAATGAGCTGGTCTGGCCGCTGGTCATTCAGGCCTATAACAGCGGCGAAATGTCGCAGAATGCCGGCGGCCTGATCCGCTGGCCGGTCTACGCCCTGGTCCCGGCCGGCTTCATATTGCTCGGCCTGCAGGGCCTCTCGGAACTGATCAAGCGCATCGGCTTCCTGACGGGAGTGGCGGTCGATCCCACCCAGCCGGTGCAAACCAAGACGGCCGAAGAAGAACTGGCCGAAGAAATCCTCAAACATCAAGTCGCCCCCGAAGTGATCGGGCGTGTCGAGGACGCAATCGACATGGTGTCCGATCAAAGCCGAAATGGCGGCAGCGGGAGCACGAAATGATCGAAATTCTCCAGCACAATCTGGCGCCGATCATGTTCGGCGGCCTGATCATTTTCCTGCTGATGGGCTACTCGGTGGCCTTCTCGCTGGCGGCCTGCGGCCTGTTCTTCGGCTGGCTCGGCGTCGAACTCGGCCTGCTGCCGCACTCCCTGCTGCAAGCGCTGCCCTTGCGTATCTTCGGCATCATGCAGAACGACACCCTGCTGGCGATTCCCTTCTTCACCTTCATGGGCCTGATCCTCGAACGCTCGGGCATGGCCGAGGACCTGCTCGACACCATCGGCCAGCTGTTCGGGCCGATCCGCGGCGGCCTGGCTTATGCGGTCATCTTCGTCGGCGCCATGCTCGCCGCGACCACCGGCGTGGTGGCCGCCTCGGTGATTTCGATGGGTCTGATCTCGCTGCCGATCATGCTGCGCTACGGCTATGACCGCCGCATCGCTTCGGGCGTGATCGCCGCCTCGGGCACGCTGGCGCAGATCATCCCGCCCTCACTGGTGCTGATCGTGATCGCCGACCAACTCGGTCGCAGCGTCGGCGACCTGTATGCCGGCGCCTTCATCCCCGGCTTCGTCCTCACCGGCCTCTATGTCGGCTTCGTGTTCCTCGTCAGCATGGTCAAGCCGGCCTATGTCCCGGCCCTGCCGCTGGAAGCCCGCACCATCCGCGAGGACAACGGCACCGCCGGTCTGCCTTCGGTGCTGGCGCTGGTCGTCGTTTCCACCGCTGCCGCGATCGCCTACGCCAAGACGCGGCCGGCGGAAACGCCGACCGACGAACTGATCGTGGTCTCGATGTGCGTCGGCGTCGGCATCGCCTTCGCGCTGGCCGTGCTTAACCGCGTGACCAAGATGGGCCTGCTCTCGCGTATGGCCGAACGCGTGACCTTCGTCCTGATCCCGCCGCTGGCGCTGATCTTCCTGGTGCTCGGCACCATCTTCCTCGGCATCGCGACGCCGACCGAGGGCGGCGCCATGGGCGCCACCGGCGCGCTGATCATGGCCATGTCGCGCCGCCGCCTGAACCTGAACCTGATGAAGCAGGCCATGGACGCGACCATGAAACTGTCCTGCTTCGTCGTCTTCATCCTGCTCGGCGCCACGGTATTCAGCCTGACCTTCCAGGCCGTCGATGGCTCGATCTGGGTCGAGCACCTGCTTACCGGCCTGCCCGGCGGCCAGATCGGCTTCCTGATCGTGGTGAACCTGCTGGTCTTTTTCCTGGCCTTCTTCCTCGACTTCTTCGAACTGGCCTTCATCGTGATTCCCCTGCTGGGGCCGGTGGCGGAGAAGCTGGGCATCGACCTGGTCTGGTTCGGTGTACTGATGGCGGTGAACATGCAGACATCGTTCATGCATCCGCCCTTCGGCTTCGCGCTGTTCTACCTGCGCAGCGTGGCGCCGCACAACGAGTACATCGACCGGTTGACCAAGAAAACCATCCCGCCGGTCACCACCACCCAGATATATTGGGGTGCGGTGCCCTTCGTCATCATCCAGGTGATCATGGTAGGCATCATCATCGCCTTCCCGCAACTGGTCACCGGCAGTGCCGAAGCACCGAACGCCGCCGCGGAGACCATCCAGCTGGAGGCGCCGCCCGCGACCGAACAGGATGCGCCGGCCGACGGCAACGACAAGGCAACAGAAGGCAAGGAAGAAACCGAGGAGGCCAAGGCGGAGCGCGAGAAGGAAGAGGAGGAAGACCCGGCAAAAGCTTTGCAGCAGTCGATCGACAAGGGCAAGTAAGAAAAAAGTTGTGGTGTAGTATCCGGCGGCAGGCCATTCCGGCCCCGCCGTTTTGGTTAAACAACGTCGAGGAGATTCATACATGGAACGTCGCAAATTTCTGCAAAACGCCGGTATCGCCGGCATCCTGGCTGCCGGTGTCGCACCGGCGGTCCATGCCCAAGGCGCGCCCACCATCCGCTGGCGCCTGGCATCGAGCTTCCCCAAGGCGCTCGATACCATTTTTGGCGCGGCCGATGTCTTTTCGAAGACGGTCTCCGAGGCTACCGGCGGCAAGTTCACCATTTCGATTCATGCCGGCGGCGAACTGATGCCCCCCTTCGGCGTGGTGGATGGCGTGCAGCAGGGCACCGTCGAGTGTGCCCACACCGCCCCGTACTACTTCTTCGGCAAGGACGACACCTTCGCCATCGACTGCGCGATTCCCTTCGGCCTCAACAGCCGCCAGATGACCGCCTGGATGTACGAAGGCAACGGCCTCAAGCTACTGCGTGAGTTCTACAAGAACTACAACATCGTCAATTTCCCGATGGGCAACACGGGCGCACAGATGGGCGGCTGGTACCGCAAGGAGATCAAGACCCTGGCCGACATCAAGGGCCTCAAGATGCGCATCGGCGGCTTCGGCGGCAAGGTGCTGTCGGCCATCGGCGGCGTGCCGCAGAACATCCCCGGCGGCGAGATCTATCAGGCCCTGGAAAAAGGCACCATCGACGCCACCGAGTGGGTCGGCCCCTACGACGACGAGAAACTCGGCTTCGTCAAGGTCGCCAAGCACTACTACTATCCGGGCTGGTGGGAGGGCGGTCCGCAGCTCTCGCTCTACGTCAACCAGAAGGCCTACGACTCGCTGCCGGCCGATTACAAGGCGATCCTCGCCGCCGCCGCATCGCATGCCCACGTCGACATGCAGGCCAAGTACGACGCGAAAAACCCGGCGGCCCTCAAGCGCCTGGTATCTTCCGGCGCCAAGCTGCACCAGTTCGACAAGACCATCCTGATGGCCGCCCATGACGCAGCGATGGCGCTTTACTCCGACCTGTCGGCCAAGAACCCGGCCTGGAAGAAGGTCTACGAGGACTATGCCGCATTCCGCGACGAGCAGCACCTCTGGTTCCGTTTTGCCGAAGCCGGCTTCGACAACTTCATGCAAAGCGGTCGCTTCGCTTCCAAGGCCAAGGCGGCGCCGAAGAAGAAGTAAGACAGAGTCAATCCGGTCATCGAGTACCGGAACCCGATAACAAACCCCGCTTCATGCGGGGTTTGTTTTTATGTCCGCACTGGAAGTGCGGACGGTATCCCCCGGTGGGATATGTCTCGACCAAAGGGAGAGACGGTATCCCCTGGCGGGATTGCCGGCGCTCGTCCCACCGGGGGATACCGTCCCTTCGGGACATAAGGCGCTTTCCCCGGCACGCAGAGCGCGACGCTCGTCAGCGCAACGCGAGACGCCAGAGCGAGGTCAGCTCCGCGGCGCGTGCGGCGTGCAACGGGTCGCTGCGGTCCGCGCTGCGCGGATGGCTCGGCTTGGCATCGAGCCGCCCCACCCGTCGCAGGCCGCCCGCATCGAAGGCCGCCAGCAGTTCGTCGCGGGTGCGCAGGCCCAGGTGTTCGGCAAGATCGGAGAGCACCAGCCAAGCCTCACCGCCCGGCGCCAGATGTGCCGCAAGGCCGCCAATGAATCCCATCAGCATGCGACTGTCGGGGTCATAGACCGCACGCTCCAGCGGCGAAGCGGCGCGGGCCGGCAACCAGGGCGGATTGCAGACGATCAGCGGCGCGCGCCCCGGCGGGAACAGGTCGGCGGCGATCACTTCGACTCGGTCCGCGAGGTCGAGTCGCGCCAGGTTTTCGACGGCACAGGCCAGCGCGCGCGGGTCCTGGTCGGTGGCGACAACGCGGGCCACACCCCGCTGCGCCAGCAGCGCGGCCAGCACGCCGGTGCCGGTACCGATGTCGAAGGCGAGCGTGCATGCCGCCGGCAGGGGTGCCGCGGCCACCAGATCGACATACTCGCCGCGCACCGGGGCAAACACGCCGTAATGCGGATGAATGCGCGCACCGAGCGCCGGCACCGCGACACCCTTCTTGCGCCACTCGTGGGCGCCGATCAGGCCCAGCAGCTCGCGCAGCGAGGCGACAAAAGGTCCGGCGGCCGGGCCATAGGCCGCGGCACATGCCTCGCGCACGTCGGGCGCGCGGCGCAGCGGCACCACGTAATCGTCGTCGAAGGGCAGCAGCAGCATGCCCAGCGTGCGCGCGCGCTGCGACTGTGCCAGCCGATAGCGATGAAAGGCTTCGGCGGCGGTCGCTGGCTCCGCGGGCGCCCGGCGCGGCTTGCGCTCGACGCGCCGCGCCATGGCCTGCAGCAACTGGCGCGCGTTCTGGAAATCGCCGCGCCAGAGCAGCGCCGTGCCCTCGCAGGCCAGGCGATAGGCCGCATCGGCGGTGATGCGATCGTCGGCGACCACCACCTTGCCCGGCGGCGCCGTGCCGCCCTCCGAGTGCCAGCGGGCGGAACGCATTGCGCCCTGCTCGGTCCACGAAATCACCGCGGCAGGACTTGCAGCATTGACTGTCACGGGCAGGGCCTGGCTGGGAAGGACACGATGCTTACCTCGACTCAAGGGGGTGAGGCGCATGGTACGTCGCCGCCGGCGACCTGTAAATTTTCCAGCGAGGACGCCCGGGCCAGCCATGCCGCGCCGTACTGCCAGCACCAACTCTTGCGGTAAAGTCGCGATCCCTGGCACCGGTCAGCACGCAATGTCACCTCGCCTCTTGTTCACCATCGTCTTCATCGAGGGCTATTGCTCGCTCGGCGCGGAAATCGTCGCCTTGCGGCGGCTGATTCCCCACATTGGCAGTTCCATCGTGGTCACGGCGCCGACCATCGGCCTGTTCCTGCTCGCCCTCGCCCTCGGCTACCACTCCGGCAGCCGCGTGGCGGCAGACTACCGCACCGTGGTGGCGCGCAATTTCCTGATTTCCGCACTGCTGATGGGCGCCGGCCTCGCCGGCGGCAGCGTGAACGCCATCTTCGCCGGAGCCCCGGCGGGGCTGGCCTATCTCATATTCATCGGCGCGATCCTTTGCCCGCTGGCCTGGCTGCTGGGACAGACCGTGCCGATCCTGACCAACCTGATGCGCGTACAACGCAGCGGCGAGGCGGCCGGACGCGCACTCTACTGGTCCACGCTCGGCTCCTTCCTCGGCTCGGTCACACTGTCGCTGGTGGTGATGCAACTGTTCGGCGTCTGGGCCGCGGTGCTGCTCGGCGCCTGGATGCTGGTCGCCGGCGCTGCGCTGGTGCAGCGCCCGCGACCGCTGGCGGCCGGGCTGCTGATCGGTGCCGCCGCTCTCAGCGTGGCGGCCAACCTCGGTGACCGGCAGCGCGCCGATACCGCCTATGCCGATTATGCAGTCGAGCCCGTGGCGCGCGAAGGCATGCAGACGCCGCGCGCCTTCCGCGTGAACAACCAGGTCGCGTCCCTGATCGACGACAGCGAGCCGCCGCAATACGCGCGCTACGTGCAGCACCTGCGACGCATCCTGCTCGACGACCTGCGATTCAAGGAGCGCGACGTTCTGGTGCTGGGCGCCGGCGGCTTCACACTGTCGCACCGCGAACCTTTGAACCGCTATACCTACGTCGATATCGATCCGGCCATCCGCGCCATTGCCCAACGCGACTTTCTGCGCGAGCCGGCCCGCGGCGAGTTCGTCGCCACCGACGCACGCCGCTTCGTGATCGAAACCACGCGGCGCTATGACGCCGTGGTGGTGGATGTCTATAGCTCGCGCAGCTCGATTCCCGGCCATCTGGTGACGCGCGAATTCTGGCGCGACACGCGGCACGCGCTGAAGCCCGGCGGCGTGATGCTGGCCAACCTGATCCTCGACGGCCGGCTCGCCGGCAGCTACGCGCGCAACCTGCTCGCCACCATCGAAAGTGCCTACGGCCGCTGCGCGGTCGAAGTGCTGGCCAAGGCCGCCACCAGCAGCAACGTCATCGTCACCTGCTTTGCCGGCGAGACTGCCGATGCAACCCGAATCTATGTTGACGAGCGCAACCTGGCCGACATCGACAGCGCCGGTTCGCCCTGACGCCGACGCGCAGGAAACAACTTCCGAAATCGATACGCGAGAAAGTCGGCGCTGGCGACACGGCGAATGCGTGGGCGGGGAACGCCGAATCTGCATTCACCACGCCGGCGGGATGGGGCATCAACATTACGACCCGCGGCAACCGATCCGCAGCAGGCATTCGTCGGTTCAGGAAGCGGACAATCAACTTTTAGGTAAGGGGTGCCACTTGAAAAGATTTGTTTCTCTACTTCTTGCCAGCAGTCACTGACAAGAAATCAAGCACCCTCCTCCTTGAATCCTCTGTTATTTCTCTGTCATACTTATAGGTCACTCGCTCATTATTATATGCAACCTTGCTAAAACCATCCAAGTCCGAGGCATCCCAGGAATGCGTTGCTTCCGGGTACAAGTGCCACTGCACGGGTGCGCCAGACTCCTTGAGCTTTGGCAAGCGCTCAAGGCATGAAGCTGGGGGTGTTTCGTTGTCTTGCCCTCCCAGCAGCATCAAATGTGGGCGATCCGTGTCGGGCTGAAGAATCGTCACCCCCTGCGGTCTGTTCCGCGTGGGGCCCAAAGCGCAAAATCCATACACGGAGACCGTAGATGCAATCGACGGCGTGCCTGGCCGCAGGGCATTCGCCACCCCTGAGCTTGCGAGCCACGTGGCGACAAGCGCGCCTTTCGAGAATCCAAGAATTGAAATGCGCTTGCTGTCGACGTATGGGAGGGTCGCCAGATGGGCAACGCCATCGAGAGCATCCTTGATCAAGCGTGCGTTGGGGATCTGCGGCGGCGAGCCACAATCACTTCGCAGGCCACGCATGGCGTCCGGTACCAAAACAACGTAGCCGGCCTTTAATGCCACCCCCGTCCAATCGCGAATATTCTGTTTGATGCCTCCGCAGGTGTGGAAAATGACGAGAGCAGGCAGCTTCTCGCCTCCCTTTCTGTGCGGTGCAAACAAGCTGTTCGAGAGATTTGTGAATGCGCTCAGATCTCCCTTGGCATCATTGGAGAAGGAAAGATCATCGCCATCTTTAAGTTCAGCCTTAAGCGTCTCAGGCGTTCCGTACGAGAACGCAAACCCTGTCCATAGAATCGCCGCAAACACGGGGACTATTCGTATAGGTGCCATTGCGATCTCCTTCGGTATCAAATGGAAACTGGAAGACGCCCATTACGACATAGTAATGAAGAACATTTAGATGTCAATTGCTTTTCGCTCGCGAAAGAGAGCATCGCGTCAGTCAGGCAAGGAACTCAATCACCCTCTTGTGGCCGTCAGCCATCACGAGCGCACAGGACCAAAGTAGCGCCGTGTCGCCAGCACCGGCTTTCTGTCGACCTTCACAACCGCGTTTTGCGGACCAGCCTCAGTTACCCGCAATCGTCATGCGCTCGATCAGCACCGAGCCGACCTGCTTCGAGCCGCGCACCTCGACGTCGTTGCCGATGGCGGCGATGCCGCGCAGCATCTCGCGCAGATTGCCGGCGATGGTGATCTCCTCCACCGGATAGGCGATCTCGCCATTTTCCACCCAGTAGCCCGCGGCGCCGCGCGAATAGTCGCCGGTCACGTAATTCACGCCCTGGCCGAGCAGCTCGGTCACCAGCAGGCCGCTGCCCATTTCGCGCAGCAGTCCCTGGAGGTCGTGGCGTCCCGATTGCACCAGCAGGTTGTGCGAGCCGCCGGCATTGCCGGTGGTCGCCATGCCCAGCTTGCGCGCCGAGTAGGTGGACAGGAAGTAGCCCTGCAGCACGCCGTTGTTCACCACCTCGCGGTCATGCGTGGCGACGCCATCGTCATCGAAGGGCGAGGAAGCGAAGGCGCCGCGGATATGCGGGCGCTCGCTGATCTGGACAAAGTCGGGGAAGATCTGCTGGCCCAGACTATCGAGCAGGAAGGAGGTCTTGCGATACAGCGAACCGCCGGAAATGGCATGCACGAAGCTGCCGATCAGTCCGGCCGCCAGCGGCGCCTCGAATATCACCGGGCACTTGCGCGTCTTCAGCTTGCGCGCACCGAGCCGGGCCAGCGCGCGCCGCGCCGCGTAGTCGCCGATGCGGGCGGCATCGGGAAACTCGTCCGCGTTGCGCCGCGTCGCATACCAGTCGTCGCGCTGCATGTCCTCGCTTTCGCCGGCGATCACCGAACAGGAGACATAGTGGCGCGAGGTGGCGAAGCCGCCCATGAAACCCAGGCTGTTGGCCGAAACGAATTGCGACTGTTGCGCCGACACCGTGGCGCCTTCGGAGTTCTTCACCATCGGGCTGACATCGAAGGCGGCTTGTTCGCAGCGGCGCGCAAGCTGAATGGCGTCTTCCACCGAAATATCCCAGGGATGGAACAAATCGAGATCCATGCCTTGCGTCGCCAGCAGCTTCGCATCGGGCAGGCCGGCGCAATCGTCCTCGGCGGTGAAACGGGCAATCGACAGCGCAGCCTCGACCGAGGCCCTGACCGCCGCCGGCGAAAAGTCGGAACTGCTGGCATGGCCGCGGCGCTGGCCGATGTACACCGAGATGCCGAGCCCCTTGTCGCGGTTGTACTCGATGGTTTCCACCTCCTGCCGGCGCACGCTGACCGACTGGCCGAAACCCTCCGAAACATCGACCTCGCATGCGGTCGCGCCTTTGCTGGCCGCGTGATCGAGGACGGTCTGCGCCAATGCGCGCAACACCACTTGAGAATGAGCGAAACCTTGGGACATGCGGGAACCCTTCGATTGGCGAAGCTATAATCATATCCCACCGGGGGATACCGTCCCCCTCGCAAGCTCCGGGGACATAACCGTGGAAGAGATCGATAACGAACCGGACGAATATTCCGGTCCCAGCAAGTCGCAACTGAAGCGCGAGATGACCGCCTTGCAGGATCTGGGCGCAGAACTGGTGGCGCTGTCGAAGGAGCGCCTGGCGAAGATAGACATGCCGGAACGCTTGCGCGACGCCTTGCTCGAAGCGCAGCGCATCACCAAGCACGAAGCCAAACGCCGCCAGATGCAATACATCGGCAAGGTCATGCGCACGGTCGATGCGGCGCCCTTGCGTGCGGCGATGGACGAAATCAACGGCGTGTCGAAAGCCGCCACGATTCGCCAGCACCAGCTGGAAAGATTGCGTACGCGGCTGATGGAAGACGAGGCGGTGTTCAGCGAAGTGGCCCGCGATTTTCCCGCGGCGGATATGCAGCATCTGCGCCAACTGCGCCGCAATGCGCTGAAGGAAGCCCAGCAGGGCAAGCCGCCGCGCGCCTACCGCGAACTGTTCCGCGAACTGCGCGCCCTCGAAGGCAGTGCCGCCGACGAGACGACGGACCAAGCGGCGGACGAAGACGCCGTTTAACGGCGCTTAGGCAAAATCCTTTTGCGCTGCGGCCGCCGGGCTGGTGCTCGAGGTCAGTATGGTCAGCACCGCCTGCGCATGTTCCGCCGCGTCGCGCCCCAGTCCCGTCAGATAGCCGCCGTCGACCAGGGTCAGCAGACCCTTGGCATGCAAACGCTGCGTCGCGGCAATGACTTCCGGGTCGGCGGTCTTGTGCACCTTGATGCCATGCTGGCTGGTCTCCAGGTCGAAGCGGATCAGGGTATTCAGTTCATGGACCAGATCAGGCGTGTAGGGCATGTCAAACCTCGCTCTTGAATGTACGGCAATGGACGCATTCTAGCTTCCGGATCCGCGAGCGCAGGCTTTTGCCCGGACGAAATCTACGCGGATCGGTGAATCACAGGCCGGGATCGGCGCCTTCGCCCTTTAACGTGGCCTCGACCATGCGCCGCGTCAGATGCGGAGCCAGCAGTTCCATGAAGTCGTATTCGTAGCCGCGCAGCCAGATGTCGCGGCGAAAGGCGATCCGCGTGGTGTTGCCCTCGAACAGGTGGGTGGCCGGCATGGCGGCCAGCGCCGCGTCGCGCAGTGGATCAAAGGCCATTTCGGCGATGATGCCGACGCCCAGGCCCAGTTCGACATAGGTTTTGATCACGTCGGAATCGATCGCGGTCAGCATCACGTTGGGCCGCAGGCTCTGGCGCTCGAAGGCGCGGTCGATGCGGGAGCGCCCGGTGAAGGTCGCGTCATAGGTGATCAGCGGATGGTCGGCCAGCGCCGCCAGCGTCAGCGGCTGGTGCTCCAGCAGCGGATGCCGCTTGGGCGTCACCACCAGATGCGCCCACTGGAAACAGGGCAGGGTCAGCAACTCGGCATGGCGGTCGAGTGCCTCGGTGGCAATGCCCAGATCGGCGCTGCCGTCCAGCACCCAGTCCGCGACCTGCAAGGGGCTGCCCTGCTGGATGTGCAGGCGAATCTGCGGATGTCGCTGAACGAAGCGCTGGATCACCGGCGGCAAGGTGTAGCGCGCCTGGGTGTGGGTGGTCGCGATCGACAGCATGCCGCTGCTTTCCGCGGCATAGTCCTCGCCCACCCGCTTCATGTTCTGCGCCTCGGTCAAGATGCGCCGCGCCATCGCCAGCACGATCCGGCCCGGAGCGGTCACCCCGGTGAGGCGCTTGCCGCTGCGTTCGAAAATCGTCACGCCGAGCTCTTCCTCGAGCATGCCGATCTGCTTGGAGACCCCCGGCTGCGACGTGAACAAAGCCTCCGCGGCAGCCGACACGCTGAGTCCGCGCCGCTCGACTTCGACCAGGTAACGCAGCTGCTGGAGTTTCATGGTTTCATTATATACCCATTGGTTCTATCTAAATACATATTAAGTATTTTTCAGGCCTATATGAACTCGCTACGATGGCCTCCATCATGGAATTCATCTTCAACCCCGCCCTGTCGATTTCCGGCTTCGCCGTTGGCCTGCTGGTCGGCCTGACCGGCGTCGGCGGCGGCTCGCTGATGACGCCGCTGCTGGTACTGCTGTTCGGCTTCAAGCCGGCGACCGCAGTGGGCACTGACTTGCTGTATGCAGCGATCACCAAAAGCGGCGGTTCCTGGGTGCACCACCGCCACGGCAATATCGACTGGGCGATCACCGGGCGCCTCGCCCTGGGCAGCGTCCCCGCCGCCGGCCTGACCCTGCTGCTGCTGGCGCAGCTCGGCGTGCAAGGCCACGGCGCCACCGGCCTGATCTCTGTAGTGTTGGGCATCGCCCTGCTGCTCACGGCCGCGTCGCTGATCTTCCGCCGGCGCCTGCTCGAACTCGCGCATCGCCGTCCCGCCAGCGCCAACTTTCAAAAGCACACCGCGGCGCTGACGATTCTCGTCGGCGCCATCGTCGGCGCGCTGGTGACGATTTCCTCGGTCGGCGCCGGCGCGCTCGGCGTCACCGCGCTCGCCTTCCTCTACCCGGAACTTGCCACACGGCGCATCGTCGGCTCGGACATCGCCCATGCCGTGCCGCTGACCCTGGTCGCCGGACTCGGCCACTGGTGGCTGGGCACGGTCGACGTGGTGCTGCTGGCCTCGCTCTTGATCGGTTCGCTGCCCGGCATCGCGCTCGGCGCCCATTTCGCCGCCAGGGTGCCGGAACGGGCGCTACGCGGCCTGCTCGTCTCCGTGCTGCTGCTGGTCGGCGGCAAGCTGATCTTTGTCTAACCCCAGGGAAATACGCGCCATGTACAAATACGACGACTACGACCACGCCATTGTCCAGGCCCGCGTTGCCCAGTTCCGCGGCCAGACCGAGCGCTATCTTGCCGGCGAATTGAGCGACGACGAGTTTCGCCCGCTGCGCCTGCAAAACGGCCTCTACATTCAGCGCCACGGCCCCATGCTGCGCCTGGCGGTGCCTTACGGCCTGCTCTCGGCCGCGCAGTTGCGCCGCTTCGCCGACATCGCCCACCGCTACGACCGCGGCTACGGCCACTTCACCACGCGCCACAACCTGCAGCTGAACTGGGTCAAGCTGCCCGAGGTGCCGCAGATCCTCGCCGATCTGGCGCAGGAGGAACTGCATGCGATCCAGACCTCGGGCAACTGCATCCGCAACGTCACGACCGACCATTTCGCCGGCGTCGCCGCCGACGAAATCGCCGATCCGCGGCCCTGGGCCGAGATCCTGCGCCAGTGGTCGACGTTCAACCCCGAGTTCGCCTACCTGCCGCGCAAGTTCAAGGTCGCGATTTCGGGCGCCACCGAGGACCGCGCCGCGATCCAGGTGCATGACCTCGGCTTGCAGGTGGCCAGGAGCGATGCGGGCGAGATCGGTTTCAAGGTCTACGCCGGCGGCGGCCTCGGCCGCACCGCGCTGCTCGGCCAGGTGGTGCGCGAGTTCCTGCCCTGGCAGCATCTGCTGACCTATACCGAAGCGCTGGTGCGCGTGTTCAACCGTCACGGCCGCCGCGACAACATCTACAAGGCGCGCATCAAGATCCTGGTCAAGGCGCTCGGTCGCGAGGAGTTCGCGCGGCAGGTCGAAGAGGAATGGGCGTATTTGCAGGATGGCCCTTCCACCCTGACGCAAGCCGAAGTCGACCGCGTCTCCAGGCAGTTCGCGGCGCCAGCCTACGAAACCCTGGCCGAGGATGATCTCTGCCACCTCGCCCACCTGCGCGAAGACAAGGCCTTCGCGCGCTGGGTCGAACGCAACGTGCAGACGCATAAAGTGGCCGGCTATGCCACCGTCACGCTGTCGCTGAAGAGGCCCGGGGCCGCTCCGGGCGATGCCAGCAGCGAGCAGATGGAAGCCGCTGCCGACCTGGCCGAGCGCTACAGCTTCGGCGAAATCCGCGTCTCCCACGAACAGAACCTGATCCTCGCCGACGTGCCGCAGCGCGAGCTTTACACCGTCTGGCACCGCGCCAAGGCCGCCGGCCTGGCCTCGCCCACGGTCGGCCTGATCCAGGACCTGATCACCTGCCCCGGCGGCGACTTCTGCGGCCTGGCCAACGCCCGCTCGCTGCCGATCGCGGCGGCGATCCAGGAGCGCTTCGAGGATCTCGATTACCAGCACGACATCGGCGAATTCGAACTGAACATTTCCGGCTGCATGAATTCCTGCGGCCACCATCACCTCGGCGCGATCGGCATTCTCGGCGTCGACAAGAACGGTGAGGAGTGGTACCAGGTCACGCTCGGCGGGCAGCAGGGCAATCGCGCCAGCATCGGCGAAGTGATCGGCCGTTCCTTCGCTGCCGCCGAAGTTCCTGACGTGGTCGAGCGCCTGATAGGTGTCTATCTCGCCGCCCGCCATGCCGACGAACGCTTCATCGATACCGTGCAGCGGGTCGGAATCGAACCCTTCCGTAGTGCCGCATATATTCACACCGCCCATCCCCATCAATCAAGGAGAGTCGCAAATGGCTAGCAAACAGATCATCAAGGAGCGTCGCCTGCAGGATGACGCGTGGAAGGTCGTGACCCTGGTCGACGGCGAGGCGCCGTTCGACGTCTGCCTGCCGGTCGGCCCGCTGCTGGTGCCGGTGTCGGTCTGGAAGGCGAAGAAGGCCTGCCTGATCCATCGCGAGTACGAGCACGGCACGCCGCTGGGTATCTGGCTCGCGCCCGAGGACGATCTCGCCGAGATCGCCGCCGACCTCGACGATTTCACGGTGATCGCCGTGCATTTTCCGAAATTCGCCGATGGCCGCGGCTACTCGACCGCACGCCTGCTGCGTGAGCGCTACGGCTATGACGGCGAGTTGCGCGCCTTCGGCGACATCGGCCGCGACCAGATTTTCTTCCTCAATCGCGTCGGCTTCGATGCCTTCGTGATCGGCGAGGGCAAGAGCGCCGAAGACGCGCTGGCCGCCTTTGACGATTTCCCCGAGAGCTATCAGGGCAATGCGGTGCAGCCGCTGCCCCTGTTCCGCCGACGGGCCGCCTGAACCAAGACCGGAAGGAGCCTGCCATGCTGCGTGAAAACCTGCCCGCCATACCGGATCTGGCCGACCTCGAACTGGTCGCCGCCGTTGCCCAAAAAGCCGTCTGCGTCAAGCAACTGCTGCGCGACGTGGCACGCGACTATGCGCCCGCCGTGTTCGCCAACAGCCTGGGCGCCGAGGACATGGTGCTGACCGACATGATCTGGAGCGAGGGCACGCAGATCGGCATCTTCTCGCTCGACACCGGACGCCTGCCGGCCGAAACCTATGAGCTGATGGCGCGTGCAGAGCGCCACTACGGCCGCCGCCTGGAGGTGTTTGCGCCGCGCCACGACGCGGTGCAGGACTTCGTCACGGGCTTCGGCATCAACGGTTTCTACGACTCGGTCGAAGCGCGCAAGGCCTGCTGCCATGCACGCAAGGTCGAGCCGCTGCAGCGCGCCCTGGCCGGTAAGCAGGCGTGGATCACCGGCCTGCGCGCGGCGCAGTCGCAGACCCGCGAAAAGCTCAAGACCGTGAGCTTCGACAGCGTCAACAACCTGGTCAAGATCAGTCCGCTGGCGGACTGGAGCGAACGCGAGATATGGGTTTACCTGCGCGCCAACAAGGTGCCCTACAACGCGCTGCACGACCGCAACTATCCGAGCATCGGCTGCGCGCCCTGCACCCGCGCCATCCAGCCCGGCGAAGACGTGCGCGCCGGCCGCTGGTGGTGGGAAAGCGCAGACACCAAAGAGTGCGGCCTCCACAGGAGGCCGGACGGTACTCTTGTCCGCGCTTCGGCGGAGGCTAACGTCGGCGAAGCCGAGGTTAAGGCGCCGTCAGGTGCCGGCCGAAGCCAAATCGATGAGACCAAGGCATGCGGCCTGCATCTGGTCGATGGCCGCCTGCAACGAATTGCCAAACCGGGAGTGGAGGCATGAGTGCACTCGCCTTGCAGCAGCATGCAACGCTGTCGCACCTGGACTGGCTGGAATCCGAATCCATCCACATCCTGCGCGAAGTCGCCGGGCAATGCGCCAATCCTGCGCTGCTGTTTTCGGGCGGCAAGGACTCGCTGGTGCTCTTGCGTCTGGCCGAAAAAGCATTTCGCCCGGGGCGCTTCCCCTTTCCCCTGCTCAACATCGACACCGGCCACAACTACAGCGAGGTCATCGACTTCCGCGACTTGCGCGCCTGCCAGTTGAACGAACGCCTGATCGTGCGCTCGGTCGAGGATTCGATGCGGCGCGGCACCGTGGTGCTGAAGTCGCCCGGCGAGTCACGCAACAAGCACCAGTCGGTGACCCTGCTCGAAGCCATCGAGGAATTCGGCTTCGACTGCTGCATTGGCGGCGCGCGGCGCGACGAGGAGAAGGCGCGGGCCAAGGAACGCATCTTCTCTTTCCGCGACGAGTTCGGCCAGTGGGACCCGAAGAACCAGCGCCCCGAGTTGTGGGACTTGTTCAACGCGCGGGTACACAAGGGCGAGAACATCCGCGCCTTTCCGATCTCGAACTGGACCGAACTCGACGTCTGGCAGTACATCGAACGCGAAGAGCTGGCGCTGCCCTCGATCTACTTCGCCCACAGGCGCGAGGTGATCCGCAGGAACGGCTTGCTGCAACCCGTCACCGAGCTGACGCCGGCGCGCGCCGGCGACGTGGTCGAGGAGCTCACCGTGCGCTTTCGCACGGTCGGCGACATCACCTGCACCGCGCCTGTCGAATCCGGTGCCGACACGGTCGCCCGCATCATCGCGGAGACCGCGACGACCACCATCACCGAACGCGGCGAGACGCGGCTGGACGACCAAACCTCGGAAGCCTCGATGGAACAACGCAAGAAGGAAGGTTACTTTTGATGAGCGCAATCGAACATCTGCCCGGTATCGACAACGGCCTGCTGCGCTTTCTCACCTGCGGCAGCGTCGATGATGGCAAGAGCACCCTGATCGGCCGGCTGCTCTACGACACCAAGACCATACTTGCCGACACGCTGCACGCGATCACGCGCACCTCGGAACGGCGCGGGCTGGAGGCAGTCGATTTGTCCCTGATCACCGATGGCCTGAGCGCCGAACGCGAGCAGGGGATCACCATCGACGTGGCCTATCGCTACTTCACCACGGGGCGACGCAAATACATCATCGCCGACGCGCCGGGTCACGAACAGTACACGCGCAACATGGTCACCGCAGCCTCGACGGCCAATCTGGCGATCATCCTGGTCGACGCGCGCAAGGGCCTGCTGACCCAGACCCGGCGCCATTCCTACCTGGCGCACCTGGTCGGCATTCCGCACATCGTGGTCGCGATCAACAAGATGGACCTGGTCGACTACGACCAAGCCGTCTATGATCGCATCCGCGGCGAGTACCTGGAATTTGCCGCGACGCTGGGCATCGGCGACGTCACCTTCATTCCACTGTCGGCGCTGAACGGCGACATGATTGTCGATCGCGGCGAACGCCTCGACTGGTATTCGGGTCCGACGCTGCTCGATATCCTGGAGAATGCGCCCACCGCGCACAGCGAGCGCGACGAACGTTTCCGCTTTCCCGTGCAGTATGTTTGCCGGCCGCAAAAGTCCGGCGACCCGAAACTCCATGACTACCGGGGTTTCATGGGCCGTGTCGAGTCCGGCGAGATTGCCGTGGGCGACGAAGTATTGGTCCTGCCATCGGAGCAGCGGACCCGTATCAAGGCAATCGAGATCCATGGCAGTTCGCTGCCGCGCGCGATAGCCGAGCAGTCGGTCACGCTGCTGCTCGAAGATGAAGTCGACATTTCGCGGGGCGACATGATCGTGCGCGCACAAGAGTTGGCGCTGGTGACACGGCGCATCGAAGCCATGCTCTGCTGGCTGGGCGATACAGCGCTCGATCCACAGCGCAAATACCTGATCCGCCAGACCACGCGCGAGACCAAAGCCATGATCGAGGCCATCGACTACCGGCTGGACATCAATACCCTGCAGCAACTGCCCGCCGAGCGCCTGGGCATGAACGACATCGCGCGCGTGACCTTCAAACTGGCGCAGCCGTTATGCGTCGATGCTTATGGCGAAAACCGCTCGACCGGCGCCTTCATCGTGATCGACGAGTCGAGCAACAACACCGTCGGCGCCGGCATGATTCTCTGATTGCGGAAAAGCGCCCGGGCTGCAGCACCGAGGGCATCCAGCGGCTGCAATCCCACCCGGGGATACCGTCTGCGGCAGACGGCAGACATAAAGAAAGCGCGTGCTGGGGACAGCACGCGCTTGCTAATCCACTTGGCACCGCGATCAGTCCCGCAGGACCGAGCGCAGGCCGATGCTACCGTCAGGGACGGGAACCGGTGGGGAACGGCCAAGCTGCGGCCGGATTCAGCGACGACTTGATGCCGGGTGCAGCAGCGGTTGAAGGCGCTGCGGCAGCGGCAGGCTTTGCAGCCGGCTTCGGAGCAGCCTTCTTCGCAGCAGGCTTGGCAGCCGGCTTTGCAGCCGGCTTTGCAGCGGGCTTCTTCGCAGCGGGCTTGGCAGCAGCCTTCTTCGGAGCAGCCTTCTTCGCAGCGGGCTTGGCAGCAGCCTTCTTCGGCGCAGCCTTCTTCGCAGCGGGCTTGGCAGCAGCTTTCTTCGGCGCAGCCTTCTTCGCAGCGGGCTTGGCAGCAGCCTTCTTCGGCGCGGCCTTCTTCGCAGCAGGCTTGGCAGCAGCCTTCTTCGGCGCAGCCTTCTTCGCAGCGGGCTTGGCAGCCGCCTTCTTCGGCGCAGCCTTCTTCGCAGCGGGCTTGGCAGCCGCCTTCTTTACAGCCGGCTTTTTGGCAGCTGGCTTCTTCGGGGCCGCAGACTTCTTAGCGGCGGGCTTAGCCGCAGCCTTCTTTGCGGCCGGCTTCTTGGCTTTCTTGGTATCAGCCATGTTGAACCTCCTTAACAAATTAACAGGAAAGAACCACCACTACTTTTTACTGCAACCCGTCTGGGCTAGCACGGATTATCCAACGCTCCGATGCAATCGAAAGCGACGAATTCCTCACGTTTATCCGCCTATCACTTCGTTTTGAAACGCCCGATGACAAACGCACACGCATGCATTTATCATATCGCGGCAACCCCGATGCGACACGGATGTCCCGCGGACACTGGCGCGGACGCGTGCCCGCCGCGGAAATTGCCGGTCGGCAAATCTGCGCGGCAAACGAATGCCTGGATCAGGGGATTGAATTCGATGCAGGGGAAGGAATGCAGGCGCTGATCCGTATCAAGATCAGCAGAAGATTGCTGGGCGGACCGGTTCAAATCGGTTTGGTCGGTGCCCGCGGCTTCCTGCATTCAGATCTCCCGTCTTGGCGTAATGAAGCCGGTGATGATCGGGACGCTGTGGTGAACAACCGGCATCGCCCCTTCTGCACGGCAACCTACTATATCTAGTAGGTCATCGACAATTCGCTACTAATTGTAGTGTTTGATTTTTTTGACTGCAAGAGTTTTCTGCTGTCGATTCGGCAGCGCGCGTTGCAGCTTTGCGACAGTCATGCACCGATGCCGCGTACTCGATGCCAGTCGAAGCACGGACCTGGATCGGTCTTGCGCCCCGGCGCGATGTCGCTGTGCCCGACCACCGCATCGATCCCGTAGCGATCATGCAGTTGCGCGAGGAGTCGGTTCAGGATCCGGTACTGAACATCCTCGAATGGAAGCTGGTCACAACCCTCGAGTTCAATGCCGATGGAAAAGTCGTTGCAGCTCTCGCGGCCCCGCCAGGCCGAAACGCCCGCATGCCAGGCACGCCGGGCGCAGGGAACGAACTGAATCAATTCGCCGTCGCGGCGAACCAGGAAGTGGGCCGAAACCCGTAGATGCTGGATTTCGCTGTAATAGGCATGTTCCAGCGGATCGAGCGTGTTGGTGAACAGCTGCATGATTCCCTGGCCGCCGAATTCGTCAGGCGGCAGGCTGATGGCGTGGATGACGATCAAATCGATCGGCGCATGCTCCGGGCGCTCATCGAAATTCGGCGACGACACGCGGCGCGCCTGGGGCCACCATTCGGCGTCGTCGGCCGCCGGCGACGGGTGGGTCACTCGTTCATTCCCAGCCGCGCCATGCGATAGCGCAGCGAGCGGAAGGTGACGCCGAGCAGTCTTGCCGCAGCGGTTCGATTGTTGTTCGACTGTTTCAGCGCATCGAGAATGGCCTGGCGTTCCACATGGTCCAGGTGCTCCTGCAGCGAGCCGGCCGAGTTGCCACCGATGCCGGGCAACTGGGTCGGCGCCAGATTCAGATCGGCGCCGTCGATGCGGTCATCGACCATCAGGGCCAGCGCCCGCTCCAGCACGTTTTCGAGTTCGCGCACGTTGCCCGGAAAAGGATAGCTCTGCAAGGCCGCAAGTGCGGACGCGGTCAGCGGCGGCGGCGTCAGGGCGGCGGCCCGCGCCAGCCGGGTCAGAATGTGCTGCGCCAGCATTGGAATGTCCTCGCGACATTCGCGCAGGGCCGGCATGCGCAACTCGATGACGTTGAGCCGGTAGAACAAATCCTGGCGGAAGCGCTCCTGGTCCACCAGCGCCTTGAGATCCTGGTGGGTAGCGCAGATGACTCGCACGTCGACGCTTTCCTCGGCGGTCGCACCGACCTTGCGCACGCGCTTCTCCTGGATCGCGCGCAGCAGCTTGACCTGCATGGTCAGCGGCAATTCCGCCACTTCGTCAAGAAACAGCGTGCCGCCATCGGCGACATGGAAGAAGCCTTCCCGGTCGTCGTTGGCTCCGGTGAAGGCGCCCTTGCGATAACCGAAAAACTCGCTTTCCATCAGATTTTCGGGAATCGCGCCGCAGTTAACCGGTACGAAGGCGCGGTCGCGACGGGCACCCAGCGCATGGATCAGGCGCGCCGCCAGTTCCTTGCCGCTTCCGGATTCGCCGGTGATATGGACCGGCGCCTGGCTGCGCGCGACACGGTCGATCAATTTGCGCACCTGCTCGATGGCCGGCGATTCGCCCAGCAAATCCGAGCCGTCGCTGCACTCGCCTGCCGGATTTGCATTGGGTAGCTCCAACGCCGACTTGACCATGCCGCGCAACTGATCGAGCGAGACTGGCTTGGCGATGTAGTCGAATGCCCCGGCCTTCAGCGCCGACACCGCATTTTCGGCGCTGCCATGGGCGGTGATCACCGCCACCGGCAGGTCGGCTACCGTATCGGCGATATGGCGCACCAGTTCCAGCCCCTCGCCATCGGGCAGTCGCATGTCGGTCAGGCATAGCTGATAGCGCTGACTGGCCAGCATGCGGCGCGCCTCGGCAAGAGATCCGACGCAATCCGCCTGGAGACCCATGCGCGCCAGGGTCAGGTCGAGCAATTCGCGGATGTCCGCCTCGTCGTCTACCACCAGCACGCGCTTGGCTTCACCACGACTGCGAGGACGGCGTTCGTTCTTCAGCGGCATGCAGACCCCTCGGCGGAAATACAGAAATGGGCACCGGGCCCGTCGCTCAGCAGTTCGAGGCGGGCACCGTTGGCCTCGCACAACTCCCGTGCAATGTAGAGCCCGAGCCCGGTGCCGGCTCCATGCGTGGTGAAGAAAGGTTCGAACACCTGGCTGCGCTGCGCCTCATCCACGCCGGGACCATCGTCAATGATATGCAATTCGATGGAACGCGTGGTGGTCGCCGCCCGCGCCTCAAGTCGAACCGAGCCGTCTGCCGTGCTGGCGTGGCGCAAGGCGTTGCCCAGCAGGTTCCACAAGATGCGATAGAGGTGGCCGCGATCGAAACGCAGTTCGAAATCGCCGTCGCCGACCTGGATCCGCCTGCCGGCCGAAGGATCGTGCAAAGCCAGTTCCTCGATGAATCCGGCAAGAAAGACCTGCCAGCGCAGCGTTTCGGGCTGCGCGCGATCGCGGCGACCGAGTTCCAGGACCTCGGTCACGAGTCGGTTGAGGCGCTGCGTATTGTCGTGAACGATGCGGGCAAGGCGCTGATGCAACGGGTCGCTGTCTTCCTCGGCAAGCAGTTCGGCTGCATGGCTGATGGCGGCCAGCGGGTTGCGGATTTCGTGCGCCATATTGGCCGTGAGCCGCCCCAGCGCAGCAAGCTTCAATTGCTGCGCCTGGGACTGAACCCGCTCCATGTCTTCCAGATAAATAAGCGCATGCCCCCCCGTCTCGGAGGAAGGCAGGAAACGCACGCGCAACAGGCGTCCGCTTTCCTGCCGCAGCATTTCAACCATTTCGACCGGCTGCGCGCTCCATGCCCGGTAGCGATCGGCCAGTCCGCCCGACAAGGATGCAAGGTCGGCGCCATCGGTCGCTTGCACGCCCAACAAGGACTCGGCGCGCGGGTTCAGCAGTCGCACCCGGCCATCGCCGTCGACTACCAGCGCACCGTCCTCCATATCGCGAATGATCCGTTCGCTGATCCGCAACTGGTCGTTGAGTTCCCGCCCCCGTTGGCGGGCCAGGGTTTCGTTGGCGACGACCCTTCGCGCCAGCAGCCGGGCGATGATCGCCGTGCCGAAAAAGGCGATGCAGATGATCCCGGTGCGAACGAAGTCCGCCGGATCGGCCTCGCGGGTCAATGCGCGCCAACTCTCCTCGAGCAGCATCGCCACAGATGCCAGCGCTGCATAGAACAGGGTCATGCGCCCCTGCCCCACCAGACCGGCGCCCGCCACGACAACCAGCAGAAGTACGGCGATGCCGCTCTTCTGTCCGCCGCTGGCGAACATCATCAACGTCAAGGCCGCAATATCGACCGCCACTTGCACCGACAACTGCAGATTGAAGCGCTGCGGCCGACGCAGCAGGGCGACAAGAAATGCCGCGGCAAGCAGCAGATAGACGGCGGCAGCCCTGCCGAACAGTTGCGGATCCTGGGTGCCAAGGCTCACCGAATCGCCTAAAACAACGGCTGCAACCAGGAACAGCAGTGCTATCGAGAGGCGATAGATCGAGAAGAATCGCAGCGAACGCCAGAATGATTCGATTGCGTCGCTGCCCTCCAACTCCGCAGACTGCACGCTCAAGGCCTTGATCCCAGGCGGCGATGGTCCTCGCAGCAATAGTCCCGCCCGTCTTGGCTGAGAGCCTCGCTACGGGGGAAATGGACGCCGCAGTGGGCGCACTGCGTCATCGCCTCGGGCTTGGGCGCCGCGGGTGGCGTCTTGCTGCGTCGATTCGATGCGCGTACCAGCATGACGATCACGGCGATCACGGCGACGAAAAGGAGAAATTTCGCCATGGCGTCAAGCCCACACAGCAAGCTGGTCGGGGCGAGAGGATTCGAACCTCCGACTCCTGCGTCCCGAACGCAGTACTCTACCAGGCTGAGCTACGCCCCGATGGTAAGTTGGTGGCAAGGAAGGACATTGCGGGAACAGGCCAAAAATATCGGCCCGAGAGGTCATCCTTGCAAACATTGCGGCGGTCAGAAACTTCGTTGCACCGCAAAGTCCGCTAATTGTAGCAGCGTTTGCCGAAACTTTGAATCCGGCAACGGAGCCAATGCAGCCTTGGCCATCTCGGCCTCCTCCACGCCATGCTGACGCGCGGCATCCAATGCGCCGCTGGCGCGCACCGCCGCCAACACTCCGGCAAAACTGTCGCCGCTGGCATTCTCGATGGCACTGCGAACCAGGGCCGCCTGCTGCGGACTGCCATGCTGGATGACATGGATCAGGGGCAGGGTCGGCTTGCCTTCGGCCAGATCGTCGCCGAGGTGCTTGCCGGTTTCCGCTTCCTGCCCGGAGTAGTCCAGCACGTCGTCGATCAACTGGAATGCCGTGCCGATATGCGTGCCGTAGGCCGCCATCGCTTCCTCGATCTCCGGGCTCACGTTGCCGAGAATCGCGCCAAGCCGTCCGGCGGCCTCGAACAGCTTGGCGGTCTTGTAGCGAATCACCTGCAGGTAGGCATCGACCCCGATATCGGCGTTACGGCAGTTCATCAACTGCAGCACTTCGCCTTCGGCAATGATGTTGGTCGCATCGGCCAGCACCTGCATCACGCGCATGCTGCCGACGCCGACCATGATCTGGAAGGCGCGCGAATAGAGGAAGTCACCGACCAGCACGCTGGCCGGATTGCCGAACACCGCATTGGCGGTGTCGCGGCCGCGGCGCAGCGACGACTCGTCTACCACGTCGTCGTGCAGCAGCGTCGCGGTATGAATGAATTCGACCACGGCGGCCAGTTCATGATGACGGGTTCCCGAATAGCCGCAGGCACCGGCCGACAGCAGCAACAGCGCCGGACGCATGCGCTTGCCACCGGCCGAGATGATGTACTCGGCGACCTGGCGCACCAGTACCACTTCGGAATGAAGTCGGGTCCGAACCACGGCGTCTACCGCGCGCATATCGGCGTCAATGGGGGCGTACAAACTGGCAATGTCCACGGCGGATATCAAGGGGCCAAGCAAAGGCGCGATGTTAGGCGGCGCATCAGTCGGCGTCAACGCGCAATCGTTGGCCGGTGCGTCCCGGCTTCGCTTTCGCCGGCGGATTTCCCGACACCGGCAAAGGGCGCGCGGCCCCGCCACGCAGATGACATTCACCATTGCGCCATGCGTCGGCACGGTGGGGTTTTCCCTTATACTTCGGGCTTGACTCAATTGCCCGTCACCGTTGATTTTCCAGTGTTTTTATGGAATGCACCGGTGCCCGACGTGCCAGCCCGATTATGACCGAACCAAAACTTTCAAATTCTCCGGCAAACCAGACCGCCTGGTCGGGCCGCTTTTCCGAGCCGGTTTCCGATCTCGTCAAACGCTACACGGCTTCGGTGTTCTTCGATCGCCGCATGTGGCGACAGGACATACGCGCTTCCCTGGCCCATGCGCGCATGCTGGCGCGCCAGGACATCATCGGGGCCGCCGATCTGGCCGCCATCGAACAGGGCATGGTGACGATCACCGGCGAGATCGAGGCCGGCAGTTTCAACTGGAATCTCGACGACGAGGACGTGCACCTCAACATCGAGAAACGCCTCACTGCGCTGGTCGGCGATGCCGGCAAGCGCCTGCACACCGGCCGCTCGCGCAACGACCAGGTGGCCACCGACATCCGGCTCTGGCTGCGCGACACCATCGACGACATCGACGCCCTGCTGCGCAATTTCCAGGCCGCGCTGCTCGATGCAGCCGAGGCGCACGTCGACACGCCGCTGCCCGGCTTCACCCATCTGCAGGTGGCCCAGCCGGTGACCTTCGGCCATCACCTGCTGGCCTATTTCGAGATGCTGCGCCGCGACCGCGAGCGCTTAGCCGACTGCCGGCGCCGGGTCAATCGCCTGCCGCTGGGCGCCGCCGCCCTGGCCGGCACCACCTTTCCGATCGACCGCGAAGCCGTGGCGCGCGAGCTCGGTTTCGAATCCGTCTGCGAAAACTCGCTGGACGCCGTATCCGATCGCGACTTCGCCATCGAATTCTGTTCCGCCGCTGCACTGGTGATGACCCACATCTCCCGCTTCTCGGAAGAACTGATCCTGTGGATGAGCCCGCGCGTCGGCTTCATCGATCTCGCCGACCGCTTCTGCACCGGCTCGTCGATCATGCCGCAGAAGAAGAACCCGGACGTGCCGGAACTCGCGCGGGGCAAAACCGGCCGCGTCTTCGGCCACCTGATGGGCTTGCTGACATTGATGAAGGGACAGCCGCTGGCCTACAACAAGGACAATCAGGAAGACAAGGAACCCCTGTTCGACACGGCCGACACCTTGATCGACACCTTGCGCATCTTTGCCGACCTGGTACCGGGCATTCGGGTCAAGCCGGAGGCCATGGCGGCCGCATTGCGCCAGGGCTATGCCACGGCAACGGACCTGGCCGACTACCTGGTGAAGAAGGGCTTGCCTTTCCGCGACGCCCATGAAGCGGTCGCCCGCGCCGTGCGTGCCTGCGAAGCGCGCGGCTGCGACCTGCCGGACCTGACGCTCGAAGAACTGCGCTCCTTCTCGCCGCTGGTGACCGAGGATGCATTCGCCGTGCTGACCGTGGCCGGTTCGCTCGCCGCACGCGACCACCTTGGCGGCACTGCGCCGGCCCAGGTGAGGGCCGCCATCGCACGTTCGCGCACTCGGATCTAACCGCCAATCGATGGCAATTCCCGAGCGCGTCGGCAAGTACGAGATTCGCCGCAAACTCGGTGAAGGCGCCACTTCCATCGTCTACCTCGGCTATGACCCCTTCGCCGAACGCGAAGTGGCGGTCAAGGCGATCTTTCCCGAGGTGCTGCGCGACAAGGAAAGAGGCAAGCTCTATCGCAACCTGCTGATGACCGAGGCTTCGCTGGCCGGCAAGCTCAACCATCCGCACATCGTGCAGATTTTCGATGCCGTGGTGGACCAGGAGCAGAGCTACATCGTCATGGAGTATGTCAGGGGCGGCACGCTGGAACCCTTCTGCACGCCGAGCACGCTGCTGCCGGTGGATCGCCTGGTGGAGATGATCTTCAAGTGCACCCGTGCACTCGACTACGCCGTTCGCGCCGGCATCACGCATCGCGACATCAAGCCGGCCAACATCCTGCTGGTCAATCCGAGCGACAACCCGGAGCAGGCCGGCGGCGACATCAAGATCTCGGATTTCGGCGCGGCGATGATGAGCAGCGGGGAACAAACCCGCACCCAGGTATCGGGCGTCGGCTCGCCGGCCTACATGTCGCCACAGCAGGTGCGCGACATGACGCTCAATCACCAGACCGACATCTACTCCCTGGGCGTGGTGATGTACCAGTTGCTGACCGGCCGGCTGCCGTTCCAGTCGACATCCAATTACGGCATGATTTACCAGATCTGCAACACCGATCCGCCACCGCCGTCGACCTTCCGCGCCGACATGCCGGTGAGCCTGGATGCCGTGGTGGCGCGCGCCATGCAAAAGGAAATCGCGGCGCGATACCAGAGCTGGGAGGAGTTTTCCCACGATCTCGCCCAGTCCTTCCGCAACAAGCTGCTGGTGTCGCAGCGTCAGGCATTTCCGGACAGCGAAAAATTCGAGGCGCTACGCGCGCTGAAATTCTTCGGCGAGTTTTCTGACGTCGACCTTTGGGAAGTGGTGCGCTTCTCGCGCTGGGACGAAGTTGCCGCCGGCACGGTGATCATGCGCGACGGCGAGCGTGGCAACTTTTTTGCCTTCCTGCTCGACGGCGAACTGACGGTCTCGAAAAGCGGCCACGCGCTGGGAACCCTGGCCGCCGGCGAATGCTTCGGCGAAATGGCCATCATCCGCCGCGGCGAACACACGCGCGGTGCCGATGTCGTGGCACAGACCGCCACCCGCGTCGTCACCATCTCGGCGCAGGCGCTGCAACATGCCTCGGATGCATGCCGGATGCACTTTTATCAGGGCTTCCTCGACGTCATCGCCGGTCGCCTGGCCGATGCGAATGCCCGCCTGGCTTCGCTTTGACGCCCGGCTTCGACGCCATCGCAGCGGCGATCGACGAGCGCACGGGCACTCGCTTCGCGCCATGCACCGTCAGTCCGGTCGGCGGCGGCTCGATTCATCGCGCCTGGCAGCTCGATGACGGACATCGCCGCTTCTTCGTAAAGACCGGCGGCATCGCCGCGGCACCGATGTTCGCCGCGGAAGCGCTGGGATTGCAGGCACTGACTGCTGCCGCCGTGGTGCCAACGCCAACTTTCATCACCCTGGGCCAAGCCGAAGCCGAGGCCTTCCTGGTGCTCGACTATCTTGACCTGAAGCCGCTGGATCAGACCGGCGCTGCCCGGCTCGGCACGGCGCTGGCACAGTTGCATCGCGTGACCGGCGACTCGTTCGGCTGGCCGGCGGACAATTTCATCGGCGCCACGCCGCAGCAGAATGCGCCGCATCCGGGTTGGCCGCATTTCTTCGGCGAACGCCGGCTGCGACCGCAGCTGCAACTCGCGCTGCAAAACGGCATGGACAAAGCGCTGGTGACAAAAGGCCATGGCGTCATCGAGCGTATCGGCGGTCTTTTCATCGACTACCGGCCGGCGCCGAGCCTGCTGCATGGCGATCTATGGTCGGGCAACGCCGCGCAAACCAGCGACGGGCCGCCGGTGATCTTCGACCCGGCCTGCTACTACGGCGATCGTGAAACCGATATTGCGATGGCGGAACTGTTCGGCGGCTTCCCCGCCAGCTTCTATGCCGCCTACCGCGCTGCCTGGCCGCTGGACCCGGCTTACGAGCTACGCAAGCCGCTTTACAACCTGTACCACATCCTCAATCACTTCAACCTGTTCGGCGGCGCCTATCTGGGTCAGGCGCAGCGCATGATCGAGCGCCTGCTGGCGGAACTCCGGCGCTGATTCAGGCGTTGACGATCGGTTCCAGCTGTTTCTGCAGTTCGCCCGACTGATACATCTCGGTCATGATGTCGCTGCCGCCGACGAATTCGCCGTTGATGTAAAGCTGCGGCACGGTCGGCCAGTTGGCGTAGTCCTTGACGCCCTGGCGCACGTCCGGGTCGGCCAGCACATCCACCGTGACCAGGTTCTTGACGCCGCAGGCCTGCAGAATCTGGATTGCACGCGCGGAAAAACCGCACTGCGGAAATTGCTGGGTACCCTTCATGTAGAGCACCACCGGGTTGCCGGTGACGGTATCGTGAATCTTCTGCTTGGTGTCCATGGTTTGTCGTTTAATAGTTGAGTAAATAAGTCGGGATATTCTAACGGTGCCTATGCCCCTCGGTCAACTGATTGTCTGGCTACGGTCGGCGCGCAGCTGTGCCCAGGTTCAATGCAGGACGCGCGGCATGGACAGGACGAACTCGGCGATCGGCGCCGCAAACTGCACGCCGTCTTCCGCGGTCATCTGGTAACTGCCCTTCATGGTGCCCACGGCGGTGGCCAGCTGGCAGCCGCTGGTGTATTCGAAGCTCTGCCCCGGCTCCAGCAAAGGCTGGTGGCCGACCACCCCCAGACCTCGCACTTCCTGCACATGGCCCTCGGCGTCGGTGATGATCCAGTGCCGTGAAATCAACTGCGCCGGCACGTTGCCGGTGTTGCTGATGGTCACGGTATAGGAGAAGACGTGACGATTGATCGCCGGATCGGATTGCTCCGCAATATAGTGGGTCGCCACGGCAACCTCGATCTCGTATTTCTTTGACTCCGCCATGGGCGGCCATTGAACACCAATTCGCGCGGCGGAGCAAGAATCCATTTGGCGGATGTGCCATTCACTGATCATTCTTGACCATTGCGGGCGATTCCGCGACACTTCAAGTATGCGAACCAATTGACGGTCGACCAACCGGCCTAAAGCCGTTTCATGACATCTCCCGAATCAAGCGCCACGCCGCCGCATTTTCTGGAACGGCTGCAGAACGCCGGCATAGAGCCGGGCGACAGCGAAGAACTGCGGCTGAACAAGTCGCTCTTGATGTTCGCGACCGGCCTGGTGAGTCTGGCGACGATAATCTGGGTCGGGATCTACTCGATCCTCGGGCCGCAGTTTTCTGTCACGCTGCCCTTCTTCCTGCAGTTGCTGCTCGCCGGCAACATGCTGGCCTACATCAAGTCGAAGAACTTCGAATTCTTTCGCGTCACCCAGTTGGGGCTGTTCCTGTTCTGGCCCTTTATCGCGCAATGGACCGCCGGCACCATCGTGTCCACCAGCGGCGTGGTGTTGTGGGCTCTGCTCGCGCCGATCGGCGCCATCCTCTGCATCGGTGTCCGGCAATCCATGGGCTGGTTCATTGCCTGGGTCACGCTGACTTTCGTGTCGGCCGCCACCGACTGGTATCTGGCCGACGCGGCGATCTCGCTGAGAGCCGATGTACCGATCCGCACCACCGTGGTGTTTTTTGCCCTCAACTTCGTCGCCGTGGCGACCATCATCTATCTGCTGCTGCGCATGTCGATAGAGGAAAAGCGCAGGATGCAGAAAGGCCTCGAAGACGCCCACCGGCAAATCCAGATCGAACAGGAACGCTCCGAAAAACTGCTGCTGAACATCCTCCCCGGCACGATCGCGGAACGCCTGAAGAACTCCGACAAGACCATCGCCGACGGCTTTGCCGATGTCACCGTGATGTTCGCCGACATCGTGAACTTCACCCAGGTGGCAGCCAACATGTCGCCGTCCCAGGTGTTCGCCATGCTGAACCGCATCTTTTCGGCCTTTGATGAGCTGGCGGAAAGCCACGGCCTGGAAAAGATCAAGACCATCGGCGATGCCTACATGGTCGCCGGGGGACTCAATGAAGACCTGAGCGATTATTCGGCGGCCGTCGCCGACATGGCGGTGGCCATGCGCGACCTGCTAAGGCGCGACTTCGCGATCAATGCCTCCCATCTTGGAGTTCGCATCGGCATCGGCACCGGTCCGATTGTCGCCGGCGTCCTGGGCAAGAAGAAATTCATCTACGACCTGTGGGGCGACACGGTGAACATCGCCAGCCGGATCACCTCGGAAGGCGTGCCCGGCATGATCCAGTGCGACACCATGACCTACCACCGCCTGGCCACGAGCTTCGATTTTCACGAGCCGCAAACCATCTACCTCAAGGGCAAGGGCAACATGACCGTGTATCGGCTGATCGGCCGCAAGGGCGCGACCGATCCCGACGACAACTATTGAGTTGCCAGAGCCAGTCGAAAGCAAACCCGGCCGGGTCGATTTTCGGCCAGGCTAAGCTGGTATCCCGCGACCTGGGCGTAACGCGCCGCGTGATAGAGCCCGATGCCATAGCCGCCCGCCGAAGATACGGGACCGGTAAATAGCCTGGGCGCAACGTCCTCCGCCACCGCCGCGCCATTGTCGCAGACGAGCAGTTCGAAACCGGCGTCGGTGCTCTTCAGCTCGACGCGCGCGCGAATGCCCGGTTCCCTCAGGTGTTTCTCCGCAGCGTTGCTGATCAGGTTATCGACCACGCCGGAAAACACCTCGGCGGGAAGTTCGCCGGGCGCCACCCGGTCGGCCTCGAAACTCAACCAGGTGAGCGCCGCCATGCGCTGTTGCAAGGCCAGCCACCACTCCGCCGCGATGATTTGGCGGGCTGCGGATCGGCCTTGCGGCGCGTTGAGTTTGGCCAGGGTATCGGCCAGCCGATCCGTGATGGCCGGCAACTGGCGCCGCAGCAGTGCCTGATAGTCGCGCGACGACTCGGCACCGGGCTCGATGCCGGCGGAGCACAGCGTATTCAGCGATTGCAGCAGATTCTTGACGTCATGCGTGAGCCGCGCCCCGGTTTCGTGGATCGCCTGCATGTAAGACAAATGCTTGAGCGCCAGCGCGCGCTGCTTGTCGGCGTAAAACTGCGCCAGCAATTGGGCCAGCAAGTTGTAGTGCCAGATCAGCGTCGGCGACGGTGCGTGCAGGGTGTAGAACACCAGCACCATGCCGCCGTGGCTGAATTCCCAGCGGCGCCCGTCGGTCACGCCGAAGCGCCCGCTGCCGCCGCCGGCAATCCATTCCCCGCCCCTGACCCACGGCAGGCGCTGGACGATTTCGGCACAGGCCTGCTGCAGAAAGTCCTGCGGGTCTTCTTCGCGCAAGGCCAGGTTGGACAGGGCCTGCAACCACTGCTCGACGGGCAGGCCGATCGACATCAGGTAGCGGGAAATCAGCCCGCCGATCCCGGAAAAGCCCGAACGCGGATTCGACACCAGGCCCAGCAGCATCAGCATCAAGCCGGTCACCAGCAGGGTCTGCAGCAGCGCCTCGACATAGCCGCTGCCCAGCAGCAACATGGCCGCCAGGCTGCCCAGCATCAGCACGGCCAGCAACAGGAAGACGAACAGGCTGTAGACGAAATCCACCACTTCGCGCCCGCTGTCGATCTCCTGCCCGCGGGGCAACAAGACCATCACCCCGAGCACCACGGGCAGGACCGCACGGCCCAGCCAGAGAATCTCCGCCGGCGGTCGCGCCTGCGGCACCGCCAGCGGCGCCGCCATCAGCATCAGCGCCATGACCAGGAAGCCCAGCGCCAGCAGGTAGAACAGGCGGGACGCGCGAGCGCCGAAGAGCAACACCTTGCCACCGACAATGCCTGCCAGCATCATGATCCACAGCGCGATCATCCAGCCCTTGAGAAATGCCGCGGCGACCAGAACCACGGCTCCCACCACCAGCAGCCAATGTGGCGACAGGCGCTGCTCGGCCTGCACGAAGGGTTGCCAGAGCATGAACAGGCCGAGATGGACGACAAACAGCGTCCTGCCGATCAGCGTGTCCGGCCCCTGCCAGAGCACCAGGTACAGGGCCACCAGCAGCGCCATGAGCAAACCGCGGCGCAGGGTGATCAGCCGCGCCGACAGCGTCGAAGAAAGGGGAGAAATCACCACGGCATCGAATCGGCGGCCAAAGCAGGAAGAACGGAGGATAGGCCGATTCTAGCCGGCGAGGGCGGCCAGGAATCCGCCAGATAACCGACAAACCTGTCCAAATTTCGACAGATGCCGTTCGAATTTAATTTAGATTAAACTTGAAGCTGTTGAATTTAATGCATTAAAATAACAGGTATGAGTTGTGCTTTATGTAGGCTACCTATAACCACCCCACAGGGGAGATGATCATGAAAAGCAGACAATCCGGTTTTACCCTGGTCGAAATCGCCATCGTGCTGGTCATTATCGGCCTGCTGTTGGGCGGCGTGCTCAAGGGCCAGGAACTGATCAACAGCGCCAAGATCAAGAATCTCATAGCGGACATGAACGGCATCAGCACCGCGGTCTATGCTTATCAGGATCGATACAAGGGCCTGCCGGGAGATGACTCTGGTGCCGTTGGCCGCTGGGCAGCCAACACTGCGGCGGCCCTTCCCGCGACTTCCGTTGGCAATGCGACCTTACAAGGGGTATTCAATTCGGCGACGGTCACAGACGAATCGCGGTTGTTCTGGCAACATCTCCGTTTGGCCGGCTTCATCGGCGGCGACCCCACCACCACCCAGCCGATCAACGCCGTCGGCGGCATCACGGGCGTGCAGTGGGGTGCCGGCAACCAGACGGTTGCGGCTTTGACGCAAGGGCTTGCCGGTCTGGTCGTTTGCCAATCGAATATCTTGGGCAGGATCGCGGAAGCGATGGACAATCAATTGGATGACGGCAGGCCGAACAGCGGCGCAGTCAGGTCATGGACCCAGGGGGCAGGCCTGCTGGTGGCGGCTGACGCGGCCACGACCGCTGTGGATATTACGGCAGCGGCCACCGGAAGTCCTAGCCCGGCCACAACCTATGTCGATGACGGCAACACGATGTACACCGTCTGCAAGAAAGTTACCTGAAGCAGCATCGGAAATGATTGCTGGAGAAGCCCGCTTCGGCGGGCTTCTTCATTTCTGCTTGCCGCGCAGCAGCAGTTCCTCGCCCGCCCCCACGGCCGCGGCTGACCCGAGCAGCACCACCACGTCGTCTTCCATCAGCACCAGGGCCGGTTCGAGTTTCAGCGCGCGTTGCGTGCGGCGCCGGATCGCCGTGGCGCCAGCGCCAACTCTTGCCAGATCGAGCGCGCCCACCTGGCGCCCGATGGCCCAGCTGCCGGGCGCCAGCGTCACCGCATGCAGGCGCGGCTGGTCGGCATCGGCCAGATGGGCGCCGGCGTCCGCGGCGCCGTGGAAGAAGCCGCGCAGCAGGGCGTAGTGCTGCTCGCGCACGCCGCGCAGGCGCTTGATTACCTTGTGCATCGGTATGCCCGACAGGGCCAGCGCATGGGTGGCCAGCATCACGCTGGATTCGAGAGCCTCCGGCACCACCTCGGCAGCGCCGGCAGCGTAGAGTTTTTCGACATCGTCCTGCTCCCTGGCGCGCGACACGATGGCGACGTCGGGACGCAGCTCCCTGACCCGGTGGATCACCCGCAACGCGGCATCGATGTCGGCGAAGCTGATGATCACCACGCTGGCCCGCGACAAGCCGGCCGCCAGCAGGGTCTCCTTCCGCGACGAGTCGCCGTAGGAGACCGCCTCGGCCGCCTTGCTGGCCTCGCGCACGCGTTCGGGATCGAGGTCGAGGGCCATGAAGGAGACGCCCTCGGCTTCGAGAAAGCGCGCCAGATGCTGGCCGGTGCGGCCGTAGCCGCAGATGATGGCGTGCTTGTCGCTGGTGAGCGACTGCGCGGCGAGTTGTGTCAACTGCATCGAACGCAGCAGCCATTCCGAGGCGACGAAGCGGAACACCAGGCGGTCGGAAAAATGCACGATCAGCGGCGCCAGCAGCAGCGACAGCACCATCGCCGCCAGCACCGGCTGCAAGGTCGCGGCGTCGAGCAGATTCACGTCGCCGGCGCGCGCCAGCACCACAAAGCCGAATTCGCCGCCGGCGCACAGCCACAGCCCGCTGCGCAGCGCGGTGCCCGGCGAACCGCCCAGCAGCCTTGAGGCGGCGCCGACGATCACCAGCTTGAGCGCCACCAGCGCCACCAGCAAGCCAGCCACCAGCGCCCATTGGCCGAGGATCTGCGGCACATCCAGACGCATGCCGATGGCAATGAAAAACAGGCCCAGCAAGACATCGCGGAAAGGCTTGATGTCCTCTTCCACCTGATAGCGGTATTCGGTTTCACCGATCAGCATGCCCGCGGTGAAGGCGCCCAGCGCCAGCGACAGGCCCGCCAGTTCGGTCAGCCAGGCCAGGCCGAGGGTGATCAGCAGCACATTCAGCATGAACAGCTCGGCGGACTTGCGGCGCGCCACCATGTAGAACCAGGCGGACAGCACGCGCTGCCCGATGAACAGCACCAGGCTCAGCAGCACCGCGGCCTTGAGGGCCGCCAGCAGCAGGGCTTCGGCCATCACCTCGACCGGTTGCGACAGGGCCGGGATCAGCACCAGCAGCGGCACCACCGCGATGTCCTGGAACAGCAGCACGCCGATCACCTCGCGCCCGTGCGGCGCATCGAGTTCGCCGCGCTCGGCCAGCAGCTTCGACAGCATGGCGGTCGATGACATCGCCAGCGCGCCGCCCAGGGCGATGCCCGCCAGCCAGGGGATGCCGGCCAATCGCGCCAGCAGGGTCGCCACCAGCACCGTCACCGTCACCTGCGCCAGTCCCAGGCCGAACACGATGCGCTTCATGCTGTAGAGCCGCGCCAGCGAAAATTCGAGGCCGATGCTGAACATCAGGAAGACCACGCCGAACTCGGCCAGATGCCGGGTCTGCTCGGTGTCCGGCACCCAGCCCGCGGCATGCGGCCCCAGCGCCGCGCCCACCAGCAGGTAACCCATGATCGGCGGCAGGCCGAGCATGCGAAAGATCACCACGACAACCACGGCGGCGGCGAGCAGCAACAGAATCAGGGGCAGGACGTCGGTCATCGGGCAGAGGGGTAGCAGCGAAGAAGATGCAAAGGAGTGCGGGGCGCGGTTGCTATAATTTGGTTCCATCATAAACGCCAGCCCCCCGATGAACCAAGCCATCAAGTCGACCGAGCCATCGTCCGCGCTTCGCGCCCATGATCTCGATCGCGCCGTGCGCATGGGCCGCCAGGTGCTGGAGATCGAAGCAGCGGCAGTCGCCGCGCTGGGGCAGCGCCTGGGCAGCGAGTTCGGCAAGGCGGTGGTGCTGATCCTCGAAAGCCGCGGCCGGGTGGTTGTCAGCGGCATAGGCAAATCGGGCCACATCGCGCGCAAGCTCGCCGCCACCTTCGCCAGCACTGGCACCCCGGCCTATTTCGTCCATGCCGCCGAAGCCGTGCATGGCGATCTGGGCATGATCACGCGCGACGACGTACTGATCGCGATTTCCAATTCCGGCGAGAACGACGAGTTGCTGACCATCGTGCCGCTGGTGAAGCGCCTGGGCGGCAAGCTGATCGCCATCACCGGCAACGAGACTTCCTCCCTGGCTCAGGAGGCCGACATCCATCTCGACGCCCGCGTCGACCAGGAAGCCTGCCCGCTGAACCTGGCGCCGACCGCCAGCACCACGGCCGCGCTGGCGCTGGGCGACGCGCTCGCGGTGGCCCTGCTCGACGCGCGCGGCTTCGGTGCCGAGGACTTCGCCCGCTCGCATCCCGGCGGCGCGCTCGGCCGCAAACTGCTGACCCACGTTGCCGACGTCATGCAGACCGACGTGCCGATGCTGGACGAAAGCGCAGCGGTCCCCGTCGCGCTGGCCGCGATGACCAAGGGCGGCATGGGCATGGCGGTGGTGCTCGATGCGCAGGCGGGCATCACGGGAATTTTCACCGACGGCGATCTGCGGCGAGCCATGGAGCGCCTCGGCGACTTGCGCGCGACACCGGTGGCCGCGGTCATGACGCGCCATCCGCGCAGCATCGGCGCCCGGCGCCTGGCGGTCGAGGCCGTCGAGATGATGGAAGCCAACAAGATCAACCAGCTGCTGGTGACCGACGAGGCCGGCAAGCTTTGCGGCGCCTTGAACATGCACGACCTGTTCCGCGCCAAGGTAGTCTGATGGCCGGTTTCGCGCCTGCGGCCATGACCCGGGCGGCGCGGATCGCGCTGATGGGCTTCGACGTCGACGGCGTGCTGACCGACGGCAGCCTCTACTTCAGCTCCCAGGGCGACGAAATCAAGGTCTTTTCCAGCCTCGACGGCCACGGCCTGAAGATGCTGCAGCGCGCCGGCGTCGAGGTGGCCATCATCAGCGGCCGCAGTTCAAGGGCCCTGGAACTGCGCGCCCAGAATCTCGGCATTGCCGCGCTACACATGGGGGTCGAGGACAAGCGCGGGCTGATCACCGAACTCGCGGCGCAACGCGGCATCGAACTCGCACAGGCCGGCTACATGGGCGACGACGTCGTCGATCTGCCGATCCTGCGTGCCTGCGGCTTTTCCGCGACGGTGGCCGACGCCCACGACGAAGTCCGTTCCCGCGTCGATTACGTCGCCAGCAAGGGCGGCGGGCGCGGCGCCGTGCGCGAAGTCTGCGACCTGATCCTGCGCGCGCAGGGCAAGTGGGACGCCGCGATGGCGGAATATCTGGCATGAACAGCTTATCCCCCTCCCCTTCTCCAGGAGAAGGGGTGCGCACGCGCACCCCTTCGGGGAATATATTGGCCCCCCCCCCATCCCCCGCCCATTGGGCGGAGGTGACTAGTCACCTCCCCCGCCTGGCGGGGGAGGATGGGAGGGGGTGCCCTGTCTTACCCCGCGCCAGCGTGGGCGGCCCGGCGGCAGACCTATGAAAGATCGCGGCGCCTCGCTGTTTCCGCTGGCCATGCTGGTGCTCCTGGCCGCGCTGACCTTCTGGCTCAACCGCCTGATCCAGGACGACAGGCCGCGCGGCCCGCAGCGGCACGATCCCGACTACTGGGTCGAACGCTTCGAGGTGCGCCGCTTCGACATCGACGGCCAGTTGCAGCACACCCTGGTTGCCGACAAGCTGGTGCATTACCCCGACGACGACACCACGATCGTCACGGCGCCGCACATCAGCTATCGCCGGCAACCGCCGTCCGAAGTGTCCGCCCGCATGGCCTACGTCGGCCGCGACGGCAAGGAGATCGACCTGGTGGATGAGGTGAAGGTGATACGTCACGGCACGCAAGACGGCTCGCCCGCCACCGTGCTGGAAACCAGGACGCTGAAGGTATTTCCCGATGATGAAAAGGCCCGCACCCGCGATCCCGTCGTCATCACCCGGGGCAACAGCATCATGCACGGCAGCGGGCTAGAGCTAGACAACAAATCCGGCATCACGGTCCTGCACGGCCGCGTGACGGGCACCCTCCATCGCAACCGGACCGAGACACCATGAAATTTCTTCTTCGACACGCCGCCATTGCCGGTCTTGCCGGCCTCACGCTTGCCGCGGGCGCGGCAAGGGCGGAAAAAGCCGACCAGGACAAGCCGGTCAACATCGAGGCCGACCGGGTTTCGGTCGACGATGTGAAAAAGATGCAGACCTTCGAAGGCAACGTGCAATTGAAGAAGGGCACGCTGGTGATCCGCGCCGCACGCATCGTGGTCACCCAGGACGACAACGGTTACCAGCGCGGCGTCGCCACCGGCGGCGCCAATGGGCTGGCGAGCTTCAGGCAAAAGCGCGAGGGCCTGGACGAATACATCGACGGCGAAGCCGAGCGCATCGAGCACGACGCCAAGGCCGAGAAAACCGAGTTTTTCAACCGTGCCCGGGTCAAGAGCGGGCGCGACGAAGTTCGCGGCCAGTTCATTTCCTATAACGCACTGACCGAGAACTACTTCGTCACCAGCGGCCCCAACGGCACCCGCGCCAAACCAGGCAGCAACGAGCGCGTGCGCGCGGTGATCCAGCCGAAAAACAAGGACACCGGCGCGCAAGCGCAAAGCCCCGCCGACGCCGCCCCGGCGCTGAAGGGCGCCGATAACCTCAGCCCCCGCAAGGAGACAGCACAGTGAATTATGAAAACATCATCGTCGAAACCCGCGGCAAGGTCGGCCTGATCACGCTCAACCGGCCCAAGGCCATGAACGCCCTCAACGACGGCCTGATCGACGAAATCGGGACCGCCCTGGACGGCTTCGAGGCCGACGCGGCCATTGGCTGCATGGTCATCACCGGCTCGGAAAAGGCCTTCGCCGCGGGCGCCGACATCGGCGCCATGGCCGGTTGGGACTTCATGGACGTCTATAAGGCCAACTACATCAGCCGCAACTGGGACCGCATCGCCCGCTGTCGCAAACCGATCATCGCCGCCGTTGCCGGTTTCGCGCTGGGCGGCGGCTGCGAACTGGCCATGATGTGCGACATGATCTACGCCGCCGACACCGCCAAGTTCGGCCAGCCCGAGATCAAGCTCGGCATCCTGCCCGGCGCCGGCGGCACCCAGCGCCTGCCGCGTGCCGTGAGCAAGGCCAAGGCCATGGACATGTGCCTGACGGCCCGTTTCATCGATGCCCAGGAGGCCGAGCGCGCCGGCCTGGTGTCGCGCATCATCGCCGCCGACAAACTGCTCGAAGAAACTCTCGCGGCAGCGGCGACCATCGCCGGATTCTCGCTGCCGGTGGTCATGATGATCAAGGAATCGGTCAATCGCGCCTACGAATCCAGCCTGCAGGAAGGCCTGCTGTTCGAGCGCCGCACTTTCCACTCGGCCTTCGCCCTGGCCGACCAGAAGGAAGGCATGACGGCCTTCGTCGAAAAGCGCAAGGCGATTTTCCGCGACGCCTAGACAGGCTTCTGCATCGCAGCATCAAAGGCCCTCATGGGCCTTTTTTGTTTTTGCAAGCCATTGTTTTAGGCTGGTTAATATTCCATGGAAAAATTTTGTTGCATCGCACCAAAAAACTCTTGACAGGGCGTCTTTCATCCCTATAATGGGAACCATGATGCACTGCAACATCGCCCCGGCGGTCAGGGGTGAGCGATACCAATCCGACACATTGCCGATTTGATACCAGTCCCAGGAGATCACCATGAACGCCACCACCGAACAATTCGCCACTGCCAACAAGGCCACCGTAGAAACCCTGCTGACCATTGCCAACACGGCTTTCGCCAGCGCCGAGCGCCTTGCCGCGCTGAACCTCAACACCGCCCGCGCCATGCTGGAAGACAGCGTTGCCAACGCCAAGGCCCTGCTCGGCGTCAAGGACGTGCAGCAACTGATCGCCATGCAGACCACGCTGGCCCAGCCCGCCGTCGAGAAGGCAGTCGCTTACTCGCGCAGCGTGTATGAGATCGCCACCCAGACCCAGGAAGAACTGTCCAAGGTCGTCGAAGGCCAGTTTTCCGAACTGAACAAGAATGTCACTTCCGCTCTCGACAAGGCCGTCAAGAACGCCCCGGCCGGCTCCGATGTCGCCGTGGCTGCCGTGAAGTCGGCGATCGCCGCCGCCAACTCGGCCTACGACAGCATGACCAAGGCTGCCAAGCAAGTTGCCGAAATCGCTGAAGCCAACGTCGCCGCGGCCACCACCGCGACCGTCAAGGCTGTCGGCACCGGCGCGCCGAAGGCCAAGAAAGCCGCCTAAGCGACTTTCGCAACGTCTCCTCCTCCGGCCCCGCAAAGGGGCTGGTTTCAGACCCGATGCCGCAATGCATCGGGTCTTTTTTATTGCCGGCACGCGAAGCGCTATCCCCGGCAGGCAAAGCCCTGTGCGGAATACACGGACGGTATCCCAGCGATATTGCCGGCGCGCGTCCCACCAGGGGATACCGTCCCTGCGGGACATAAAGCGCTATCCCCGGCAGGCAAAGCCCCGTGCGGAATGCGGAGACGGCATCCCGACCGGGATGTTGCATCCTCGGGTCCAAGCCCGGTAGGAGCGAGCTTGCTCGCGAAAAGCTTCGGCGATACCTTGGCTGCCCGATTCGCGAGCAAGCTCGCTCCTACGAATAAACGGCGCTTACAGTGCGCGCAAACGCTCCCCGGCCGCTGCCAGGGTGGCTTCGTTCTTGGCGAAGCAGAAACGGATCACGCGCTGGTCGTCGCCGTCGGGATTGAAGACCGACACCGGAATTGCCGCGACGCCGTGCTCCTTGGTCAGGCGCTGGACAAAGCGGGTATCGGGTTCGTCGCTGATTGCGGCATAGGTGGCGAGCTGGAAGTAGGTGCCGGCGCAGGGCAGCAGGACAAAGCGCGAGCCTTGCAGCTGCTGGCGGAAGAAATCCCGCTTGGCCTGGTAGAAGCCCGCGAGGTCGTCGGCGAACTCCGGATGCTCGCTCATGAAATCCGCCAGCGCGAGCTGCGCCGGGTGATGCACCGTGAATACGATGAACTGGTGCGCCTTGCGAAATTCGTTCATCAGGCTGCGCGGCGCCAGGCAATAGGCGACTTTCCAGCCCGTTACGTGGTAAGTCTTGCCGAAACTCGAAACCACGAAGCTGCGCTCGCGCAAACCGGGATAGCGGGTCACGCTCTCGTGGCGCGGCTTGGCGCCGGCGCCGTGATCCTGGTCGAACACCACGTGTTCGTAGACCTCGTCGCTGACCACCACGATCTTGGTGTCCCGCACCAGGGTTTCCAGCATCGCCAGGTCGCCCGCCGACCACACCGAGCCGCTCGGGTTGTGCGGCGAATTGATGATGATCATGCGCGTGCGCGGCGTGATCAGCGCGCGCACTTCGTCCCAGTCGGGCCTGAACTCGGGAAAGCGCAAATGAGCGTACACGGCGTGGCCGCCGTTGAGCGTGATGCCGGGCACGTAGGAGTCATACACCGGGGCGAAGACGATCACCTCGTCGCCCGGCCTGACGCAGGCGGCGATTGCGGTATAGATCGCCTGGGTTGCGCCGGCGGTCACCGTCACTTCGCTTTCCGGGTCGTACACGGCCAGGTAAAGCCGTTCGACCTTTGCCGCGATCGCCGCGCGCAGGGACGGCACGCCGGCCATCGGCGGATACTGGTTGGCGCCGGCGGCCATGTGGTGCGTGACGCGCTCCAGCAGCCGCGGCGAGGGCGAAAAGTCGGGGAAACCCTGCGACAGGTTGATCGCCCCGTGTTCCGCGGCAAGCCGCGACATGACGGTGAAAATCGTGGTGCCGACGTTCGGCAGGCGGGAAGCGGGATAGAGTGCCATGGCGGTCAGTGATGATGGAGCGGTGGGGCAGGCAACGCCGGCAGATCGCCGCCGCTGCCCGGTAGCGCCGGACTCAATCCAGGCCGAGCAGTTCCACCTCGAACACCAGCGTCGCATTGGGCGGAATCACCCCGCCGGCGCCGCGTGCACCGTAGCCGAGCGCGGGCGGGATGGTCAGCTTGCGCGTGCCGCCGATTTTCATGCCCTGCACACCTTCGTCCCAGCCGCCGATGACCTGCCCGCGGCCCAGCGCGAACTGGAAGGGGTCGTTGCGATCCTTGCTCGAATCGAATTTCGAACCGTCGGTGAGCCAGCCCGTGTAATGCACCGTAACCATCTGCCCGGCACAGGCTTCCGCGCCCTCGCCGACGACGACTTCTTCGAACACAAGGCCGCTGGCCGTGGTGATTTGACTCATTGCGCTGCTCCAGAATATTTATGGGTGAAGGCCCGCATTATGCCCCAGCGCCCCGGATCAACTGCGGACTGAAGATTTCATCGGCTGCGGCCGGCGGCAAGGGGCGCGCGAACAGATAGCCCTGAAACTTCTCGCAGCCGAGCCCGCGCAGGACGTCGAGCTGCTCGCGGGTTTCGACACCCTCCGCCAGCGTGTCGAGGCCCAGGCTCCCGGCCAGGCCGATGATGGCGGTGACGATGGCCGCGTCCTCCGGGTCGATGGTCAGGTCGCGCACGAAACTCTGGTCGATCTTCAGCTTGTGCACCGGGAAACGCTTGAGATAGCTCAGGCTCGAATAACCGGTGCCGAAATCGTCGATGACCAGTTGCACGCCCATCGCCGAAATCTCCTGCAGCCTGGCCTGGGTTTCTTCGATGTCGTGCATCAGGGTCGACTCGGTGATCTCCAGTTCCAGCAGCCGCGCCGGCTGCCCGGTATCGGCCAGGATGCGGCGCAGCATGTCGACCAGGCCCGCCTGCCGGAACTGGCGCGGCGAGAGGTTGACCGAAACGGGCAGCAGCGGCCGGCCCTCCTGCTGCCAGACGCGGTTCTGGCGCAAGGCCTCGCTCAGCACGTATTCGCCGATCGGCACGATCAGTCCGGTTTCCTCGGCGATCGGAATGAACTCGCCCGGCGCGATCATGCCGTGCTCGGGGTCGTCCCAGCGCAGCAGCGCTTCCATGCCGCAGACCGCGCGGCGCGGCCAGTCGATCAGCGGCTGGTAGTGCAGCAGCAGCTGCCCGCCCTCGATGGCCTGGCGCAGGCGGTTCTCCAGGGTAAAAAAGTGCGCCGCCTGCTCGTTCATGCGCTTGGCAAAGAACTGGAAGTTGTTGCGCCTGGCCGCCTTGGCGTGATACATCGCCGTGTCGGCGTTCTTCATGAGCGCGAACACCTCGTCGCCGTCATCGGGGAAAATGCTGATGCCGATCGAGGGCGTGGCCCGCAATTGGTGATTGTCGATGCTCACCACCGTGGCCAGGGCGCCGAGAATCTTCTCCGCGACCTGCACCGCATCGTCGGGCGAGGACATCTCGTGCAGCACGATGACGAACTCGTCGCCGCCCAGGCGCGACACGGTATCGACCGCCCGCACCACACCGGTCAGGCGCTGCGCGACATGCTTGAGCAGTTCGTCGCCGATGGCATGGCCGAGGGTGTCGTTGACCGTCTTGAAGCGGTCGAGGTCGAGGAACATCACCGCTACGCGGTGGCGGTCGCGCTGGGCCAGTGCCAGCGTCTGCTGCAGGCGGTCGTGCAGCAGCGCGCGATTGGGCAGGCCGGTCAGGCTGTCGTGATGCGCGACATGCCAGATGCGTTGCTCGGCCTGCATCCTTTCGAACACCTCCTCCTGCAGCTGTGTGTTGGCGTTCGCCAGTTCGGCGGTGCGCTCGACCACGCGCTGCTCCAGCACCTCGTGGGCGCGCAGCAGCGCCTCCTCCGCCTGATGCCGCTCGGTGACGTCCTCGAAAATCCAGATCAGGTCGACGCTGCCGGCCTGGCTGGCGACCTGGCGCCCCGTGGCGCGCACCCAGAAGGGATGGCCGTCACGGTGCCGCACGCGGTTCTCGCCGACATAGGTGGCGCCGGCCGTGACCACCGGCATGACTTCGGCACCGTGACGCTGGTAGTCCTCCTCGCCGAGGTAGAACACGCGCGTCGAGCGTCCCGCCAGCTCCTCCGGCCGGTAGCCGAAAATCTCGGCCATGCGGCGGTTGCAGCGCTGCACCATGCGATCCCGCGCAAACAGGATGCCCACTGCCGCGTTGTCGAAAATCAAACGCTGTTCGTCGAAGGCCTGCCGCGCACGCGCCTCGGCCTCGCGCGTCGCCGTGTAGTCCTCCGCCAGCCAGACCGAACCGAGATGCGGATTGGCCGCGTCGAAGGCGCTGCCGCTGACGCGCAGCCAGCGCGGCTTGCCGTCGCGCCGCTGCAGCAGCTGCTCGCGGTGATGCACCGCGCCGGCGGCGAATTCGGCATAGACCTGCTCGCCGATGCGCTGGAATTCCTCGTCGCTGCTGAACAGTTGCCGCACCGAATGGCCGACCAGGCTGGCCTGCGGCAGCTCGAACAATTCCTCGAAACGCCGGTTGCAGCGCACGACCACACGGTTGCGCACCACGGCAATGCCCATCGAGGCGGTATCGAGGATGGCCGACAGTTCGCGCGTGCTGCCTTCGAGCGCCTCCAGCATCAGGCGATCTTCGGCAATGTCCTCGATGATCCACAGGGTGCCGTCGCGCGGGCGTTCCGGATCCACCGCCTTGGCCGAAACACGGCACCAGAAGCAACTGCCGTCCTTGCGCTTGAGCTGGGTCTCGGCGCGAAACGGACGGCCGGCCGCGAGCACCGGTCCGGCCTCGCGCCCGAGGGCCGAATAGGCTTCCTGATCGGGATAGAGAATCAGCGCCGACTGGTCGACGAATTCATCCAGGGTGTAGCCGAACATTTCGGCGCACAGCCGGTTGGCCTGTACCAGCCGGCGATTGTGGGTGAACACGATGCCGACCGTGGCATTCTCGAAAATCGCGTTGAGTTCGAGTGCGGCTTTCTTGGGCGGCACCGCCGGCCGGCCGGCGCTCACTGGACTACCCTCCCCCCAGCCCCCTCGCCAAGCGAGAGGGTGACGATGGTTCGCCGCTGCGCGGCTCCGCGTGATGACTGGCGCACCTTCGGGCGGCCGTGCGGGGCGCTCATCGCGCCGGTCCGGCGCCGGTTTCCAGCACGCGCAGCAAGGCGCTGGTGTCCTGCCTGCCGCGGCCCTGTGCCATCAATGCGTTGAGTTGCTGCCACACCGTGGCGGAAACCGGCAAGGGGGCGCCGATGCGCGTCGCCTCGTCCATCAGCAGCGCGTAGTCCTTGTGATGCAGCCGCGCCTCGACGCCGGCCGCAAAATTACGCGCCGCCATCCGCTCGCCGAAAACCTCAAGCACGCGCGAACCGGCCGAACCGCCCAGCATCGCCGTGCGAACCCTGGCGAAGTCGATGCCGGAGGCCGCTGCCAGCCGCGCCGCTTCGGCCGCCGCCTCGATCGCCGCCACCATCACCATCTGGTTGCAGGCCTTGGCCACCTGGCCGGCTCCGGTCTCGCCGACATGCACGACGGTCTTGCCCAGGGTTTCGAAGACAGGCTGGAGGCGTGGCGCCAGCGTCAACTTTCCACCCCACATGATCGCCAGCGTGGCGGCCCGGGCGCCTGCGCTGCCGCCCGACACCGGCGCATCGACGAAGTCCACGCCAAGCGGCGCGTAGCTCGCGGCGATGCGCCGCGCCGCGCTCGGCGCGATGGTCGAAAAATCGAGGTGAATGCCGCCCGGCGCAAAACCCCCGGCCAGGTCGCCGGCCAGCGCCTCGACGTCGGCACTGCCGGTGACATTGGTGCAGACTATCTCGCTGGCGCCTGCCACCGCGGCGGGAGAATCGCACCAGCTCGCGCCCTGCGCCAACAGAAAGTTGGCGCTGGCGGGACGGCGACTCCAGACGAACAGCTTATGCCCGGCATTCAGCAGATGCTCCGCCATCGGGTGGCCCATGGCGCCGAAGCCGATGAAGCCCAGATTCACGGCGACTACTCCGGCGTGCTCATCTTCTCCAGCAGTTGCAAGGCCGTGATCGAATCGTTCTCGCCCATGCCACTGCCGACGATGGCGTTGAAGATCTGTGCCGTCGCCGCCGCCGAGGGCAGCATCAGGCCCATGCGGTGCGCCTCTTCCATGATGATGCGCAAATCCTTCTGGTGCATCCAGGCCTTGAAGCCCGGCTTGAAGTTGCGGTCGAGCATGCGCTGGCCGTGGTTTTCAAGGATCTTCGAATAGGCGAAGCCGCCGAGCAAGGCCTCGCGCACCTTGGCCGGATCGACGCCGCTTCTCGCCGCGAAATTGAAGGCCTCGGCCACCGCCATCACACCGACCCCGGTGAGGATCTGGTTGCAGGCCTTGGCCACCTGGCCGGCGCCGGAATCGCCGATCAGGGTCACCGACTTGCCCATTTTCTCGAGCAAGGGTTTCACCTTGTCGAAAGCCGCCGCCTTGCCGCCGACCATGATGGTCAGCGCGGCGTTGATGGCGCCGGTCTCGCCGCCCGACACCGGCGCGTCGACGAAGTCGATGCCCTGCTCCGCCAGGCGCAGGCCGATGTTGCGCGCCGCATTCGGGTTGATGGTGGACATGTCGACCACGATCAGGCCGGGCTTGCCGCCACTGGCGAGACCGTCCGCTCCAAGGCAGACGGCCTCGACATCCGGCGCATCGGCGACCATGACGATCACCACTTCGGCATGCGCGGCCACCTGCGCCGGAGTGGCGTGGGTCTTGGCATTGACCGTCGAAAACGGCGCCAGCGACTCCGGCCGCCGCGCCCACAGATGCAGCGTGTGTCCGGCCTTTTCCAGGTGCAGGGCCATCGGACGGCCCATCAGGCCAAGGCCAATAAATCCTACTTGCATGGTTTTTCTCCTCTGTTGGGTTGGGTTGGGCTTGTAGTTTGTCGTCAGGCGCTGATGGCCTTGAGAATCAACGGCACCAGCGGTTCCGGCAGCTTGATGCCGCCACCGGTGGCAAAGTCGTGGGCGCGCTGCGACATTTTCCGCCAGGTCTTGTGGATGATGTCGAGCCACTTTTCCTCGCTGTATTCCGCATGCTGGCCGGCGAAACCGAGCATGTAGTACTCGATGAACACCAGGTCGGTGACGTCTTCCATCATCTGCGTGTCGGGATTGACCTTGAGCCCGCGCTTGCCGACGGCAGCCTTGACCTGATCGATCATGGCGTCGTCGTAGCCGGCCTCGCGCATCAGCTCGCCGGCGGTCTCGGCGTGGAACTTGTACAGCCCGGTGCGCCAGGCCAGATAGCCTTCCTTGGTCATCGGGTAGCTGCTGCGCGGCACCGTCCAGCGCTTGATGTGCTGGGCGCGCACGGCGAGCTGGGCGACCTCGCTGGCATCCGGCGCGTAGCGGCCGATCATCTCGGTCATGCGCTGCGCATAGAGCAGCTCCTTGGGCTGGCCTTCGTCGAGATTCGGGTCGGCGGCATTGGCGGCGTCGAACAGGGCGATGGCGCGCTCGAAGCGCTGCGGGTCTTGAATGGTCATGGTGTCCTCGGATTGAACTAAGAGCGGTAATCGGCGTTGATTTTCACGTAATCATAGGAGAAATCGCAGGTCCATACCGTGGCCTGAGCCTGGCCGCGGCCGAGGTCGATGCGCACGGTGATCTCGGCGTCCTGCATGATGCGGGCGCCATCCTCCTCACGGTAACTGGCGGCGCGGCCGCCGTGCTCCGAGACCAGCACTTCCCCGCCCGGTTTTTTGTCATTGTTGCCAAGCCAGACGCGCACGCCGGCGCTGTCGAGATCGGCGATGCCGGCGTAGCCGATCGCGGCAAGGATGCGGCCGAGGTTGGGGTCGGAAGCGAAGAAGGCCGTCTTCACCAGCGGCGAATGGCCGATGGCATAGGCCACCTGACGGCATTCCGCCACCGTGGCGCCAGCGCCAACTTTCACGGTGATGAACTTGGTCGCGCCCTCGCCGTCGCGCACGATGGCCTGGGCCAGTTCCTGCGCCACGCCGATCACGGCGTCGCGCAACGCCGGCCAGTGCGGCGAGGCTTCGCTGTCTATCATGCAGCCGGAAGCGCCGGTGGCGATGACGACGAAGGAGTCGTTGGTCGAGGTGTCGCCATCCACGGTGATGCAGTTGAACGAGGCATCGGCGGCATCCTTCGCCAGTTGCTGCAGCAGGGCCGGACTGAGCCCCGCATCGGTGGCGACGAAGCCGAGCATGGTCGCCATGTTGGGGCGGATCATGCCGGCGCCCTTGCTGATGCCGGTGACGGTGAATTGAGAGTTGGCGCTGGCGACACGGCGGCTGGCGGCCTTGGCCACGGTGTCGGTGGTCATGATGGCGTGCGCCGCGGCATGCCAGTGATCGGCCGCCAGATCGGCCTGCGCCGCAGGCAGGCCGGCGATCAGGCGTTCCACCGGCAGGTGTTCGAGGATCACGCCGGTCGAAAACGGCAGTACCTCGCGCGGCGCGCAGCCCAGCAGCCCGGCCGCCGCGGCGCAGGTGTCGCGCGCGGCCTGCAGGCCCTGCTCGCCGGTGGCGGCATTGGCGATGCCGGTGTTGATCACCAGCGCGCGTATCCCGCTGTCGCCGGCCAGATGCTCGCGGCACACGGTGACCGGCGCCGCACAGAAGCGGTTCTGGGTAAACACGCCCGCGGCGCGGCTGCCCGGCGCGAATTCGATCACGGTCAGGTCGCGCCGATTCAGCTTGCGGATACCGGCCTCGGCAGTGCCGAGCCGGACGCCGGCGACGGGGAACAGGGCTTCAGGGGCGGGGGTGGCGTAGTTGACGGGCATGGTTTGTGATGGCTCTTGCTGTAAATGGAAGGGAGGGCAAGCGAAACGCGCAGTTTATCCGCGTCCGGTCCAAGCTGGTTCAAGAGTCGGCGCTGGCGAAGCCCCGAAGGTAGTGCAGAGCAAGGCCATGCTCCGGGTTCCGCACCAGCGGGACGGTCGCAGCGCCGGCCCTGGTTCGCCGGCCTGCGGCTGCCCTCACTGCGGGGCCGCGCCAGGCCGCTGGCTAAACTAGCCGCTGCCGATGAAGCCGGCATCGTCGTCGGACAACGCCAGCGGACGCCCCCTGGCACGGCTCCTCGCTGCGGCGGCTCTCAAGGGCCACCGCTGCGACCATCCCGCCGACGCTGGCCCTGCGGGTAGATTCAAACGCATTGAGGTATCGGTCACGGAGCTACGCTGCATTGCTGCTCGACATCCTCCAAGTAACTGCGATCCTGGCTCCTTTTCCTGGGCCGCGCCTAGAATCAAATCATGCTGACGCCAATGGGATTATCCGGAAACATCCCCAAGCAAGTGTTCCAGCTCAAGATCGAAATCGTCGTCCGCATTACCATAGTCTTTGGGAACGACCGGCTTGACGGTTATCGGAAGGGAAGCGGCTTCGTCGTAAAACGAAACGCCAGCCGCTTTCATCGGGCTGAAATGCTTGCTGGCGGCTACAAAGTCGATTCCGCCGAGATTTGGAAGCCAACCCTTCACGTTGGACTCATAAGCGAGAAGCCATTGGCTCTCGACCAACTCCCCTTCATGCATCAGCGCCGCAAGACCTGAGACATCCACCGGCCCGAGAACAAGCCCTTTCGATATCGCGTGCAAGGCGCAGAGAGCCACGCAGGGGTCGGATGCCAACAGGGACTGCTCCACGGTCTTGGCGTCAAGTTTGCAGTCAAGGCAAATCGCGCCCCATAGCCCCCAGACCACTTCACTGCCATGATGTAGTGGCGCGTGATGCTCAATCAGTTGCTGCAGGGATTCGGCGATTCGGGACAAATCAAGCGGCATGCGTAGGTGATATTTGTAAAGCTCGCCAATCACTGCCGGCGCAGTTCCAGGCTCAACGGACAGGCACTGAAGCAACAAGCTTTCGTAGAGCGCCCAGTTCGTCTCGAAAATATTCACCGACCGCATGCGCTGGACCGAATAACGAAGAATGGCCTCTTCCCGATTACTCGCGGCCAGCTCGAAAGCCCTCCCAAAATAACTCAGCAGATCCGTTTGCTGGGTGCTGGCAGACAATACACGGAAAGCAAATAATCGGAGGTGCGGAACCCAAGATGCCTCAAGCTCCGAAGGGAGTTCAGTAATCCGGGTCTTCCTCGGGTTCAATTGAAGCTGAAGGTCGCCGATCAAATGCTGCAATTGCCCCAATGTTTCCTCCGCTTCGGCAATCGTCCGAAAGCCGCAGCCAATATCATCGATATAGCGAAATCCTCGTTTCGCAATTGCCCCGCCGAGCTTGGCATCCACGGATGAAAGAATAGCCTCGGCAATCACGAGGGACGTATCCGGCCCGATGGGGATACCGACTGTCTGCTTGTCCTGGCCGTTCCGTGTCGCCAAGTCCAAAACATTTCCAAGCAGGGTGTAGTCGTTCTGTCTGGCTTTTGCCACGCTCTTCGTATGCAGCGCCCAAGGAATCGAATGCGTATAAATGCTGGGATAGAACTGACTCAGATCAGTGGTGAGCAGGTATCGGGACGCCACTCGGGAGCGCGCCCGCGCCACGGGCATTGCATCGAACGCGTAGCGTGTATTGATGGCGCGAAGGCCATGCTTAAGGTATCGCGGCGTTGTCAGCGAAATCGGCGACACCGCGCACGCGGACTTCAGCGTCCCCCATCCTTCGGCGACAGCGCGAGCAATCTGATATTGGCTTACCGGATTGGGTATGGTCAGCTTTCTTCGCAGGGTTCCAGACCGGGCTTGGTTATGAATCGCCGGCAATGTCGTCAGGTTGGACTTGCTTCCCTTCTTGGTGATGTCCAGATACAGCACCGCCGGCGCCGTATCCGCGAATGCGCCGAACGACTTCGTGTTGAATGGCGGAGGCAACTCCTTGGGAAAGTATCCTCGCGCGAGAATTATTGAGAGGGGTGTAGTCATGATTGAGGTTGATCGCATGCTATCACCATCCCGCCAACACCGACTTTCTGCGCCTTGACGTCCTCGACGAACTGTTCGATTTGTGGTCAATGTGGTCGGTGTCGCATTACCTTTCCCCCAACATCGATCGCCGTCCCACCAACGCCGACTTTTTGCGACTCCCAGTCGGAACCTTAGCCCGGCGCCGACACCTGAGGCGTCAGGCCGAGACGGCGCGCAGTCTTGGCAAAGCGCGCATCGAAGGTGGCGAGGCCGTTGCACAGACCGGACTGGGCCAGGTGCAAGGCATCGGAGAAATCCAGTCCCTGGCGATACCAGGCAAGCGCCTGACCCACGGCGGCGGCACGGTCGACGGTCAGGTTCTCGACCGAGAGCATGTCCTCGAACACGGCGGCGATATCGTCCGGCGACATGTCGTAGGCTCCGCGCAGCACCCATTCGAGTTCCTCGATCACTGTCACCGGCACGAAGAGTTGCTGGCCCGACGACAGCAGCGCCTGGGCGCGCTTTCTTTGTGCCTTGGTCGCCGCGTCGGCATCGATTTCGTTCGCAATGGCGCGGGCAAGGACATTGGTGTCCAGGGCGATCATGGCTTGCCTTGCTTCTTCGCCACCGCCAGCCCCTGCAAGTCTTCGACCGCCAGCGGCTTGCCGCGACGGGCAACCCGGTCAAACAGGACTGCTGCCGGCTTTCTCTCCCCTGCACTGTCGGCGCGCACGAGAATTCCGTCGCCATTCGGTGCCAGCTCGACACGAACACGGGCACCCGGCGCCAGCGAGACCTGCCGGCAGAGCTCGGCGGGCAACACCACTTGTCGCTTGCCCGAAAGAATCATGGTAGTCATGGCGGCCTCCTGAGGTTCGAATAACGTCAGTGTAAGCCGATTACCGCTGTCGTTCAACTGCGTTCAACGATCAGCTCCGAGGATTTGCACCGACTTGAATCAGCGTTGCCCACTATCGAACACGACCCGCCACAATTCGCGCACCGCATCGACACGCTGCTGCACCAGGTCGGGCGCAACCCTTGCGCGCGCAGCGTTGAGACGCAGTTCGTGCTGCATGCGGCGGTAATCGCGGTAGGCGTTGCGCACCTGGTCGGCCAGCTCGGCGGGGATCAGGCCCAGGCCGGCGGCGATCTTCAGCAGCGCGATATTGCCGAGGTTGCCGGTCAGTTCGGGGTGGAGATGGGAGTAGCCGAGCACCAGGTACTGGACCATGAATTCGACATCGACCAGGCCGCCGGGATCGTGCTTGAGATCGAAGACGTACTCGCGCTGGTCGCCCTTGGTGCCGTGCGCGTCGACCATCTTCTGCCGCATTGCCAGCACTTCCTCGCGCAGTTTGGCGAGATCGCGCTTTTGGCGCAGCACTTCGCAGCGGATGCGCTCGAAGGCCTCGCCCACGGCGCGGTCGCCGGCCGAAAAGCGGGCGCGGGTCAGGGCCTGGTGTTCCCAGACCCAGGCCGATTCGAGCTGGTATTGGCGGAAGGCCGCCATGGAACTGACCAGCAGGCCGGAATCGCCGTTGGGCCGCAGCCGCAGGTCGGTCTCAAACAGTTGCCCGGCCGAGGTCTGCGCCGACAGCCAGGTGTTCAGCCGGGTGCCGAGCCGCGCGTAATTTTCGCCGGCCTCGGGGGCGGGATCGTCGAAGAGAAATACCAGGTCGAGATCGGAGGCGTAGCCGAGTTCCTTGCCGCCCAGCTTGCCGTAGCTGATGACGGCGAACTTCGGCGTCTCGCAGTGGCGCTTGGGCATTTTCAGCCAGGCGCGCTGAATCGCCGCGGCGAGCAGAATGTCGGCCAGTTCCGAGAGGTGGTCGGCGAGCTTTTCCACCGTCAGCAGGCCGGCGACGTCCTGCGTCAGCAGGCGGAACACCTGGGCGTGGTGCGCCTCGCGCAGGCTGTCCATCTGCTGCTCGGTGTCGGGCTCCAGTTCCTCCAGCCGCGCCGTGAGCTGGCTGCGGAACGCAGCCCAGTCGGAGACGGCGTCGAGCAGGCGCGGGTCGAGCAGTTCGTCGAGCAGGATCGGATGGCGCTGCAGGTAGTTGGCCGCCCAGCTGGAGCTGCTGAGCAATTGCGCGACCTTCTGCAAGGCCTGCGGGTACTGCTGCAGCAGCGCCAGATAGGCGGCGCGGCGCGAGATCGATTCGAGCAGATCGACGCCGCGCGACAGGGTCTCGTCGGGATTCGGCAGCTCGGCCGCGGCCTCGATCAGGCGCGGCACCAGGACATCGAAACGGCTGCGGATGTCCTGCGACATCTGCTGGTAGAGCGGCCCCGCGCGCAGCGCCGCGATGCGTTGCGCGGCGGCCGGCGGGTTGCGGTAACCGAGGCGCTCGAATTTTTCCTCCTGATCGTCGCCGCCGGCATCCTGCCAGAGACCCGCCAGCGCATGCTCGCCGTGGTTCGGGTCGGCGAACACCTGCTCGAAGTGGCGCGACACCGTGGCGCGATGGTCGTCGAGTTCCTCCAGCAGGGCTTCATAGCTGCCGAAGCCCATGGCCCGGGCCACGCGGCGGCGGTCCTCGGTGCCCGGCGGCAGGCTGTGGGTCTGGGCATCGTCGAGATATTGCAGGCGATGTTCGAGGCGGCGCAGGAAGTTGTAGGCGGACGCCAGTTCGGCGGCGGCATCGGCATGCAGGGTGCCGCGCTCGGCGAGCAGCTTCAGCACCTGCTGGGTCGGCTTGATCTGCAAGGGCGTGTCGCGCCCGCCGCGGATCAGCTGAAACACCTGGGCGATGAATTCGATTTCGCGGATGCCGCCGGGGCCCAGCTTGACGTTGTCCGCCATGTCCTTCTTCGCCACTTCGCGGCGGATCTGGGCGTGCAGGCCGCGCATGGCGTTGATCGCGCCGAAATCGAAATACTTGCGGAACACGAAAGGCTGGCGGACTTTCTCCAGCTCATCGTGGCGGCTGCCCGTCAGCGGCCGCGCCTTGATCCAGGCATAGCGCTCCCATTCGCGGCCCTGGGTGATGAAGTAGTTTTCCAGCATGTCGAAGGAGCACACCAGCGGCCCCGATTCGCCGTTGGGCCGCAGCCGCATGTCGACGCGGAACACCTGGCCGTCGCCGGTGATTTCGGCGATGGCGTTGATCAGGCCGCGGCCGAGGCGGGTGAAGAACTCGAAGTTGGAAATGGAACGCGAACTTGCATTGACGGCGTCGGTCTCACCGTCTTCGGGGTACACGAAAATCAGGTCGATGTCGGAAGAGACGTTCAGTTCGCGCCCGCCGAGCTTGCCCATGCCGACCACGATCAGTTCCTGCAGTCGTCCGTCGGCGCCGCGCGGCGCACCGTAGCGCTCGATCAGGCCGCGGCCGAGCACCTCGACCGCCTTGCTCACCGCCAGTTCGGCGATCTGGGTCATGCATTCGGTGACTTCGGCCAGGGGCGCCAGGCCCGCCAGATCGCGCGCGGCAATGCGGGCGTAGGCGCGCTGCTTGAGCTGGCGCAGCACCGGCTTCAGCTTGTCCTCGCCCAGCGGCTGCGCGGAGAGCCAGGCCGCAAGCTCGGCGGCGGTGACGGGCTGCTCCAGGGAAGCCTCGACTTCGGCCGCCAGCGCCGGCCTGGCGGCCAACAATCGCTCAAGGTAACGGGATGTTTCGACGATATCGGCGAGGGAGGGCATCGGTTAGAATTTGCGGCTAAAGCGCTGTTGTAGCCCATCATTTTAGCGTGGGCCAAGGCACCTCCCCTTCATGTCCCCACCGCGAGCCTCGACGCCCATCATTTCCCGGATCAGATCTCACCTCGGTTCCCGTCTGCGCCGGTTGGCGCAAGCCAATCGGTGGCTGGGAACCCTGTTGCGCGCCTCGCTGTGGGCAATCACGATCGCCTACTTTGCCTTCGGCCTGATGCTGCTGGCCTTGCGCTACGCGATCCTGCCGCAGATCGAAAACTATCGCGGCGATGTCGAGCAGATGATCAGTTCGGCCGTCAATCGGCCGGTCGGCATAGGCCGCATCGAGGCGCACTGGGCCGGCCTGCACCCCGCACTGAAGCTCGGCGGCTTCGAAATCCGCGATGCCGAGGGACGCGCCGCCCTGGCTTTCGACCAGGTCGAGGCCGAGCTGTCCTGGAGTTCGCTGTGGCATTTCCAGTTGCGCCTGGCCCGGCTCGAACTCAAAACGCCGAGCCTGGTGCTGCGCCGCGATCGCGAGGGCCGCCTGTTCGCCGCCGGACTCGAAATCACGCCCCAGGCGGACCAGCAGGCCGGCTTTGCCGACTGGTTGCTGGCGCAGCAGCGCATCGTCGTGCGCGACGCCAGCATCGCCTGGCAGGACGAACTGCGCAACGCGGCGCCGCTGGAACTCAAGCATCTCGACTTCCAGCTCGACAACAGCGGCAGCCGCCATCGCTTCGGCCTTACCGCCGAGCCGCCGCGCCACCTGGCGGCACGCATCGACATCCGCGGCGATTTCAAGGGGCAGGACCTCGACCAGTGGCAGGCCTGGAAGGGCGAGGTGTATGCCGAGCTGGACTACGCCGACCTCGCCGGCTGGCGCGCCTGGGTCGATTACCCGGTGGCCGTGCCGCAAGGCAGCGGCGCCCTGCGGCTATGGCTGGGCATTGCCGACCAGCGCCTAGTGTCGACCACCGCCGACGTGCGCCTGGCCGACGTGCGCCTGCAACTGCGACCCGACCTGCCCGAACTCGATCTGCTGCAACTCGAAGGGCGCGTGGCCGGGCATCGCCTCGATACGGGCTTCGAGGCCGAATTGAAGCATCTGACGCTGGCCACCCGGGACGGCCTTGCGCTGGCGCCGACCGACCTGAAACTCGCGTGGCAGGGTGCCGCCGCCAACCGTGCGGCCCAGGGTTCGGCGACGGCCAACGGCCTCGACCTCGACGTCCTGGCGCGCCTGGCCGCCCACCTGCCGCTGGACGACGAGAGCCGCGCCCGGCTGGCCCGCCACGCACCGCGCGGCCGGGTCTTCGACCTCAAACTGGACTGGAAAGGCGCACCCGAGAGCGCCGGAACGCTCGAAAAATGGAGCGTCAAGGGCCGCTTCGAAGGCCTCGGGCTCACTGCCCTGGGGCCGGTGCCGGGCATCGCCGGGATCAACGGCCGCGTCGATGGCAACCAGAGCGGCGGCACCTTCAAGCTCGACGGCCAGCGCGCCGCCTTCGAACTGCCCACCGTATTCGCCGAACCGAGGCTGGAACTCGAAGCCTTCGCCGCCGAGCTCGACTGGAAGGCCGCCGCCGATGGCCTGCAGGTGAAGCTGCAGAAGGCCTCGTTCCACAACAAGGATGCCGCCGGTGAAGCCAGCGGCAACTGGCGCGCGCTGGACGCGGGCCCCGGCCAGCTCGATCTCGACGCCCGGCTCACGCGCGGCAGCGGCGCTTCGGTCTGGCGCTACATGCCGCTGGCGGTGGGCAAGAACGTCCGCGAATGGCTGCGCGTCGCGATCATCGGCGGCAAGGCCAGCGAAACCACGCTCAAGCTGCGCGGCGACCTGCGCCGGTTTCCTTACCGCGACGGCCTGGGCGGCGTGTTCGAAGTGCGCGGCAAGTTCCGCGACGCGACGCTGCGCTATGCCGACAGCTGGCCGGAGATCAACGACATCGAAGGCGAACTGCTGTTCGCCGGCCAGCGCATGCTGATCACCGGCAAGAAGGGCCGCATCTTCGGCGTCGACCTGCGCGAGGTGCGCGCCGAGATTGCCGATATCGAGCAGGCCGAGGAGCTGCTCACGGTGAGCGGCAAGGCCGCCGGGCCGACCGCGGATTTCCTGCGCTTCATCGAAGCCAGCCCGGTCGGCGAACGCATCGACCATTTCACCGAGGAGATGCGGGCGGAAGGCCGCGGCGAACTCGACCTCAAGCTCAGCCTGCCGCTGCGCCGCCTGTCGCAGTCCAAGGTCGACGGCAGCTATCGCTTCGACGGCAACCGCCTCACCGTGGATAACGATCTGCCGCCGCTGGCCGAAGTGCGCGGCAACCTGCGCTTTTCCGCCGACCATCTCGAAGCGCGCGGCATCCGCGGCACGCTGCTCGGTTCGCCCTTGACGGTCGACGTGAAGACGGCCGGCGACGGCAATGTCCAGGTCAATGCCGCCGGCGAAACCGCCGTCGCCACGCTGCGCCGCGAGTTCCCGCAACCCGTGTTCGACCATCTGGCGGGCAGCGTGAAATGGGCCGCCAACGTGCAGGTCAGGAAGAACGCGGCGGAAGTCAGGCTGACATCCAACCTGATCGGCCTTTCGTCGAGCCTGCCCGCGCCCTTCAACAAGCCAGCCACCGACGCGCTGGCCTTCAGCTTCGAACGCAAGCCGCCGCCCGAGCCTGCGGCGCGCGGCGCCGCAAGAGTTGGCGCTGGCGCTACGGCGGCAAGAAGCACAACGACCCAGGACATGCTCGACATCAGCCTCGGCCGCGTGCTGCGCCTGCAGTTGGTGCGCCGTCACGATGTCACGCCGGCGGCAGTCACGCGCGGCTTGCTGGCGGTCGGCGATGTCAGCGCCGCCATGCCGGAACGCAACCTGATGCTGGCGGCCAATCTGCCGCACATCGATGCCGATTTCTGGCGCGGCCTGCTGGCCAGGCCGGCCAATGACAACGGCAAAGACGGAAAGCCGCTGCCGCTGCCCACGGTACAGTTCGACCTGCGCACGGCCGACCTGAGCCTGCACGACAAACACTTTCACGAGGTACGCATCAGCGGCAGCCGGCCGGAGGCGAGCACCAGCACGCGTTTCGACATGAAAAGCCGCGAGCTGGCCGGCAACTTCGAATGGAACAGCGCCGGCGGCGGCAAGCTGTCCGGCCGCATCGCCCAGTTTTCGATCCCGGCCGTCGTCGCCTCGCCGGAAGTCCTCCAGGCCAAGGCCAGCGAAGTCATCGAGCAGATTCCCGCGCTCGACATCACGGTCGACCAGCTTTCCTACAAGGACCGCGCGCTGGGTACCGTGCGCATAGCGGCGGAGAACGTCGACGGCTCCTGGAACACGCGGATCGAGATGAGGAACGACGACGGCACGCTGGACGCCAGCGGTCGCTGGCGCCCCAGCCCGACCCCGGCCGCCACCCATGTCGAATTCAAGCTCGGCGCCAAGAGTGTCGAGAAGATGCTGGCGCGCATCGGCTACCCCGACTCGGTGCGCCGCGGCAGCGCCAACCTCGCCGGCAATCTGGCATGGAGCGGCTCGCCCTTCACCATCGACTATCCGAGTCTCAGCGGCAAGCTCAGCCTCGATGCCGCCAACGGCCAGTTCGTCAAGCTGGAACCGGGTGTCGGCCGCCTGCTCGGCATCCTCAGCCTGCAATCCCTGCCGCGACGCATCACGCTGGATTTCCGCGACGTCTTCAGCGAAGGTTTCGCCTTCGACAATATCTCCGGCAATTTCGCGGTGAACCGCGGGGTGATGGAAACCAAGGACCTGGAGATCAAGGGCCCCTCGGCCAAGGTGCTGATGAACGGCACGGTCAGCCTCGGCGCCGAGACGCAGAACCTCAAGGTCCGCGTGCAACCCGCCGTGGGAGAATCGCTTGCGGTCGGCGCCATGATCGCCAACCCGGTCGCCGGCGCGGTGGTCTGGGCCGCGCAGAAGATTTTCCGGGACCCTCTGGACCAGGCCTTTGCCTTCGAATACGCGGTGACCGGCAACTGGGCCGACCCCAAGGTCGAAAAGCTGGGAGCGCAGAAAGCCACGGAGGAGAACAAATGAACGACTTATCCCCCACCCCCTTTGCCAGGCAAAGGGGTGGCTATGGATCGCTGCGCTCGCAGCGTCTTGGAGTGGCTGCCCTGGGGCGGCCCGGCGGCAGGCCATGAAGATCGCCGCCGTACAAATGATTTCAGGGCCGGACGTAGCGCCCAATCTGGAAACCGCCGGCCGCCTGATCGCCGAGGCCGCCGCGGCGGGCGCGCAGTTGGTGGCGCTGCCCGAATACTTTCCGCTGATCGGCGCCACCGATGCCGACCGGCTCGCGGCACGCGAAACTGATGGCGCCGGCCCGATGCAGGACTTCCTCGCCGCGACGGCCCGCCGCCACGGCGTTTGGCTGGTCGGCGGCTCGATTCCGCTGCGCGCGGACGACCCGGCCAAGCTGCGCAACAGCTGCCTGGTGTACGACCCGCAGGGTGAGCGCGTGGCGCGCTACGACAAGATCCACTTGTTCAATTTCAGGAAGGACGACGAGGCCTACGACGAAGCCGCCACCATCGAACGCGGCGACCAGGTGGTGAGCTTCGACTCCCCGCTCGGACGCGTCGGCGTCGCCATCTGCTACGACCTGCGTTTTCCCGAGCTGTTCCGCGCTCTGGGTGAATTGGACCTGCTGGTGCTGCCCGCCGCCTTCACCGAAACCACCGGCCGCGCACACTGGGAAATCCTGCTGCGCGCCCGCGCCATCGAGAACCAGTGTTACGTCCTGGCCGCAGCACAGGGCGGCCGCCATCCGAACGGGCGCATGACCCACGGCAACAGCATGGTCATCGACCCCTGGGGCGAAGTCCTGGCGCGCATGGACAAGGGCGAAGGGCTAGTCATCGCTGAACTCGACCGCCAGCGCCTGGTCGAAACCAGGACCAGCCTGCCCGCCCTGAAACACCGCATACTGTGACGATCCGCAAAACCAACTAGCCACAGAGATCACAGAGAACACAGAAAGGCCAAGCTCACCGCGAGTTTTTCTTCCTGTGATCTCGGTGTCCTCTGCGGCAAAAAAGATTTTCTGAACAATTAGTCAAGGACAGCCATGAACGCTCCCGCCAGCCCCATCCCCCTCTTCGAAATCGCCGAACAGACCCTGCTCAAGCCCCACGGACTGGCGCCGCATCAGTTGGAACGGGTCTTCGGCCAGCTGTTCGGCAATCACGTCGATTACGCCGACCTGTATTTCCAGTACGCGCGTTCGGAGGCCTGGAGCCTCGAAGAGGGCATCGTCAAGTCGGGCAGCTTCAACATCGAACAGGGCGTCGGCGTGCGCGCGCTGTCGGGCGAGAAGACCGCCTTCGCCTATTCCGACGACATCAGCATGGCCGCGCTGCAGGCCGCCGCCGGCACCACCCGGGCGATCGCCGCGGCCGGCGCCCAGCGCCTGGCGCCGCTGCTCAAGCGCCGCAAGCAGCCGGCAGCGCTGTATGCCGGCAACGATCCGATCGCATCGCTCGACGACGCCGCCAAGGTCAAACTGCTGGAGCGGCTCGAAGCCATGGCGCGCGCCGCCGACCCGCGCGTCAGGGAAGTCATGGCCAGCGTCGCCGGCACCTGGGAAGTGGTGCTGGTGGCCCGCTCCGATGGCCACATGGCGGCCGACGTGCGGCCGCTGGTGCGCATTTCGATTTCCGTGATCATGGAAGACGGGGTTGGCACCGGACGCAGGCGCGAGCAGGGTTCCGCCGGCGGCGGCGGACGCTTCGATTACGCCTATTTCAGCGACGCCGTGTTGCTGGACTATGCCGAGCGGGCGGTGCACCAGGCCAGCGTCAACCTGGCGGCCAAGCCCGCCCCGGCCGGCGAAATGACCGTGGTGCTGGGCCCGGGCTGGCCCGGCATCCTGCTGCATGAAGCGGTCGGCCACGGCCTCGAAGGCGACTTCAACCGCAAGGGCAGCTCGACCTTCGCCGGACGCATCGGCCAGCGTGTGGCGGCCAAGGGCGTCACCGTGGTCGATGACGGCACCATCGCCGACCGCCGCGGTTCGCTGACCATCGACGACGAAGGCAACCCGACGCAGCGCACGGTGCTGATCGAAGACGGCATCCTGGTCGGCTACCTGCAGGACACGCTGAACGCGCGGCTGATGAATGTCGCACCGACCGGCAACGGCCGCCGCGAATCCTTCGCCCACCTGCCGCTGCCGCGCATGACCAATACCACCATGCTCAACGGCAACCACGATCCGCAGGAAATCATCAAGTCGGTGAAGAAGGGTCTCTATGCGGCCAACTTCGGCGGCGGCCAGGTCGACATCACCAGCGGCAAGTTCGTCTTCTCGACCGCCGAGGCCTATCTGATCGAAAACGGCAGGATCACCGCGCCGGTCAAGGGCGCCACGCTGATCGGCAGCGGTCCCGAAGCCATGATGCGCGTCGCCATGATCGGCAACGACATGGCGCTCGATTCGGGCGTCGGCACCTGCGGCAAGGAAGGCCAGAGCGTGCCCGTCGGCGTCGGCCAGCCGACGGTGCGCATCGACGGACTGACGGTGGGCGGGACCGGCTAGCGAGCGAATCGGGCGGCGGAACGTAGGGCGGAACGTAGGGCGGACTTCAGTCCGCCATCCCCCCTGGCCGACTGAAGTCGGCCCTACAAGGCCATCCAACCTTGGCCGGCTGAAGCCGGCCCTACAGCAATTGCGTTAGACCGCGACTTCCACCCGGTCGCGGCCGTTTTCCTTGGCGCGCTTCAATGCTGCGTCGGCGCGGGCGATCAGTGCCTCCAGCGATTCGCCGCCGAGCATCGGGGCCACGCCGCAACTCAGCGTGACACCTTCGCCCGTCGGCAACCCGCAACCGATGGCCACCAGTTCGCGCAGGCGCCCGGCAATCGGCAGTGCCTCGTCGAGGCTGGTGTGCGGCAACAGGATCAGGAATTCCTCGCCGCCGTAGCGGGCGATCAGGTCCTGCGCACGCAGGCCGTCGGCCAGGCGGCGCGCCATGCGGCGCAGCAGGGCGTCGCCGGAGAGATAGCCGAAGCGTTCGTTGAAATGCTTGAACAGGTCGATATCGGCCATCACCAGGCACAGCGGCGCGCCATCCCGCTCGCAACGGGCGATGGCGCGCGGAAAGGCGTCCAGCAGCCAGTGCCGGTTGTAGATTCCGGTCAGGGCATCGACGCTGGCCGCCTGTTCGAATTCGAGGCTGCGGGTCTGCAAGCTCACCAGCGACTGATTGCTTTCGCGCATGCGGCCGGCCATGATCGCCAGCAGGTTGCGCGCGACGCCGTGGGAGCAATCCACCAGCGACCAGAGCACGTCGTGCGGAATCGCCAGGAGTTCGCTGTCGCGCGCCGCCAGCACCAGGGCCGAGGCGGCCTGGCCGTCGAGCAGCGACATTTCGCCGACGCAATCGCCGGCGCCGAGGACCGCCTGCTCCGGCATGCTGCGATCCTCCAGATAGACGCGCAGCTCGCCGTCGAAAATCAGGTACAGGTGGCTGTTGGCCACGCCGGGTTGCAGCAGGCGATCACCGCGTTCCAGCTTCATCCGCCGACAGCCCTCAAACAAATGCTCGACGCTTTCCAGTCCGACATTGGCGAACAGCTTCGCCCGCTGGAGATACTCGCGATCCATGCTATCGATCATGATCCTTCCTGCTGATTGCTCACTATGAGATTCGTAGCATAGATCACAAAGCGCAACGGCCGCAAAAAAACGCCGCCCTTGCGGCAGCGTCATTTTTCGTCATAGGCGTAACCTAATTCCTCGACGCCGTGCCGCAGTGCCGCCATGGCGGCCGGCACCTGGTCGGGAAGGCCGCGCACGCCGAGCTCGATATGCCGCTGAACTTCCTTGGAGCCGAGGAAGGGCAGGCTGAACACCTTGACGCCGGAAAACTCGGCTTCGACGCGCCGCATCAGGGGAATCAGCGCGCCTTCGCTGCCCTTCCACACCAGCAGCGCCGCTTCGTCGCTGGGATGCGCATGGAAGCGCCAGGAGTAGAAACTGTCGAGCACCCACTCCACCATCGGCCAGGCCATCTGCGGGAAACCGGGCACGAAATGGTGCTGGCCCAGTGTAAAACCCGGAATGCGGTTGAAGGGATTGGGAATGATGCGGCTGCCGCGCGGGAAATTGCCCAGCGCGAGTTGCATGTCGGTCAGCTCGAACTTGAGCTCGGCGAAACGCGCCCGGATCTCGCGTTCGGCATCCGGATGCAGCACCAGTTCGACGCCCGCCGCGGCGGCGGCGGCCTGCCGGGTATGGTCGTCCGGCGTGTTGCCGATGCCGCCGAAGCTGAACACGATGTCCTCGCTGGCCAGCGTGCGGCGCAGGGTCTCGGTCAGGCGTTCGCGGTCGTCGCCGATGTAGAGCGTCCAGTCCAGCACCAGACCGCGCGCGGCGAGAATTTCGATGAGCTTGGGAAAATGCTTGTCGGGGCGCTTGCCGCGCGTAATCTCGTCGCCGATGACGATGGCGCCTATGCCTTTCACGGCCTGCCGCCGGGCAGCCCCAAGGCAGCCCCTCCAATACCCTGCGAGCGCAGCGAGCCGTAGTCACCCCTTTTAGTTTCGGCCGCTGCGCTTAACGCCGATACGGCCGGCGTTAGCCTGCACTGAAACTGCGTTTTCCTGGAGAAGGGGATGGGGGATATGTCGTTCATAACTCTATTCCCCCTTGCTGGCGCTGGCGACGCAGCGCCGCCAGGCCGAGATGGACGAACACCAGCGCGGTCAGGGCCGGTGCCAGCAGATTGAGCAGCGGCACATGCGCCGCGGCCGCGGTGGCGAGCCCGGCCACGTAAAAGCGGCTGCGATTCTCGTGCACCAGGCGCTGCATTTCGGCACGCGTGGCATGTTCGGCCAGCGCGTCGAAACGGAAGGTGCGCTGGTTCAACCAAGCGCCCCAGGCCAGCGGCAGCACCAGCAGGACGCCCGGAATCAGCAGCAGCGGCAACATCAGCAGGCTGCCGAAAAGGAAAATCGCGCCGGCCCCCAAGGTGGTGCCCAGGCTGCCCCAGAACACGTTCTCGCCGTGGCGACCCAGATCCGGGTAGTCGCGCGCGGCCACCAGCTCGATCAGGCGCGGCAAGGCAAACACGGCGACCAGCAGGATCGCGGTGACATAGACCAGAACGGCGAAGGCCGCCAGCAGCAGGAAAACCGCGGCCCAGCGCGCCACCCACTCCCAGCCTTCCCACGGCAGCTGCGGCAGGATGCGCGTCATCGTGTCGATGCCATGAGCCCACAGCGCATAGCCCACGACCAACCACAAGACCAGCGCCAGCAGCGGCGGCCAGAGCGCATGCCACAGCACCTCGCGCCGCGTCAGGTCGCGCAGCGATCTGTTGAAGGCCGCAAATACTTCGATCATTTTCGCCCCCCGCGACAGCAGTTGTGCAGCTTACTTGTGTAACCGACTATCCCACATCTTCTGCAGGCGTTTCACCGATACCGGCGACGTGGTCTTCAGTTCCTGTGCGAACAGCGCCACGCGCAGCTCTTCGAGCAGCCAGCGGAACTCGTCGAGGAAAGTGTCATTCTGCTGGCCGGATTTGAGCATGGCATTGCGTTCGCGCTCCCAGGGACGACCCAGAGCCTGCCAGTCGGCCATCAGCCGCGTGTCGCGCGCCGGATCCGCGCGTGCCTTGTCCAGGCGCAGGCCGATCGCCTTGAGGTAGCGCGGATAGTGCTGCAGGCGCTCGAAGGGCGTCGTCGCGATGAATCTCGCATTTCCCCCACTGCGCATCAGTTCGGCCAGTTGCGCCGCGATATCGGCGCAGGCCTGCGGGAAAGCCTTTTGCAGCGCCGCAAGCTTCTTCGCCAGCGCCGCATGATCGGTCAGGATGCCGCCGAGCAGGCGCAGGATTTCCTGCGCCACCAGCAGGACGCGGCCGCGCGCCGCCTCGCGCCGCGCCGCGAACGCCGGCTCGTCGGCAGGCAGCGGGTCCATCAGGCAGGTGCGCTTCAGGGTCACCGCGATCAACTGTTCGCGCAGCTCTTTCTCGGTGCCCAGCGACACGAATTGCAGCGCAAGCTCGCGCAGGCCAGGCAGCTTCTCGATGGCCTTGACCTGAGCCGCCAACTGCAGCGCAAACAGCCGCGCCATGCCGCGCCGGTGTTCGGCGCGCGCCTTGTCCTCGGTATCGAAGGCCGTCAGGCGCACACTCTCGCCCATGTCGACCAGCGCCGGGAAACCCACCGTGGTGCCAGCGCCAACTTTCACTTCCATGAGCTCGGGCAAGGCGCCGAAGCTCCACGCGGTGAGGCCCGACAAGTCGCCTGCCGCCGCTTCGTGCTGCACTTCGGCCGTGGCATAGGCCTGCTCGACGCGGCCGCGATATTCGGCGCGCAGTTCCGCCAGGTTGCGCGAAATTGCCAGCGTGCCGCCGTGCTCGTCGGTGAGGCGGAAGTTCATGAACAGGTGCGGCCGCAATTCGCCGCTGCGGAAGGCATCGAGCGGCAGCTTCAGCGCCAGGTGCTCCTCGGCCGCTCGCGTCAGCGCGCGCACCAGCGGCTCGTCGCGGTCATGCTCGGCGTCGCAGAAATCGCCGGCGAACTCGTCGAGCGGCTGCAGGCGATGGCGGTACTTCTGCTGCAGGGTCTTCAGCAGCGCCAGCACCTTCTCCTTGAGCAGGCCCGGCACCAGCCACTCGCAGCGATTGGCCGGCAACTGGTTGAGCGCGGGCAGCGGCAGCGTCAGCGTGACGCCGTCATCGGCCGCGCCGGGATCATGGTGATAACTGAGCTTGAAGCTCTGGCCGCGATGCGTCAGTGCCGGCGGAAAGGCATCGGTAGTGATGCCCGCCGCCTCGTGCCGCATCAACTGTTCCTTTTCCAGGCAGAGCAGTTTCGGGTTGGCGGTCTCGGCCTCGCGCCGCCAGTGGTCGAAGGCCGCCAGGGTGATGATGCCCTCGGGAACTCTGGCATCGTAGAAGGCATGGATCAGCTCGTCGTCGACCAGCACGTCGGGCCGCCGCGACTTGTGCTCGAGCGCCTGGATTTCCTTCATGAGCTTGGCGTTGTGCTGAAAGAAGCGCCACTTCTTGACCCAGTCCTCGCCGACCTGGCCTTCGACCAGCGCCTCGCGGATCAGGATTTCGCGCGCCAGTTTCGGGTCCGTCGGACCGTAATGCACGCGGCGCTTGGCATGGATCATCAGGCCGTGCAGCGTGACGCGCTCCCAGGCCACGACCTGGCCCGGGCCCTTCTCCCAGTGCGGCTCATAGACATGCTTGCGGATCAGGTGGCCGCCGACCTGCTCCAGCCATTCCGGCTCGATTTTCGCGATGCAGCGGGCGAACAGGCGCGAGGTCTCGACGATCTCTGCGGCGACGATCCAGCGCCCGGCCTTCTTCAGCAGGCTGGAGCCGGGATGGATGTAGAAGCGGATGCCGCGCGCGCCGAGATAGTTTTTGTCCTCTTCGCTGACGAGGCCGATGTGGCCGAGCAGGCCGGTCAGCAGCGCCTTGTGGATCGCCTCGTAGCCGGAATCGCCCGCGCCGCCGGGCCGCCCCAAGGCGGGGGCGGCGTTTGAACCCGGAGCGGAGCGAACTGTCGTCACCCCCTCCCTCGGGGCAGGGGGCGGGGGGTAGGCACTCGTAATTTTCCAGCCGTGTTCATGACACAGCGCCATCAGCTGGCCATGCACGTCGCGCCACTCGCGCAGGCGCAGCCAGTTGATGAAATTCTGGCGGCACCACTGGCGCTGCTTGTTCGAGGTTTCGTGCTTCCAGATTTCGTCGCCGGCGGCCCAGAGCTTCAGGTAGGAAAGGAATTCGGACTTCTCGTCCTTCCACTTGGCATGGGCCTGATCGGCCGCCGCCGCGTGCTCCTGCGGCCGGTCGCGGGGGTCTTGCGTGCCCAGCGCGGCGGCGATGATCAATACCTCACGCAGGCACCCGTGCTCGCGCGCGGCGAGGATCATGCGGCCGATCTTCGGATCGAGCGGCAGCTTCGCCAGTTCGAAACCGACCTGGGTCAGTTCCTTCGTCGTCTCATCGATGGCGCCCAACTCGGCCAGCAGTTGATACCCATCCGCAATCATGCGCGGCAGCGGCGCTTCGAGGAAGGGGAAGTCCTCGACGTCGCCCAGGTGCAGCGACTTCATGCGCAGGATCACGCCGGCCAGGCTGGAGCGCAGTATCTCGGGTTCGGTGTAGGCCGGCCGCTGATTGAAATCCTCCTCGTCGTAGAGGCGGAAGCAGACGCCCGCCGAGACCCGCCCGCAGCGGCCGGCGCGCTGGCTGGCCGCCGCGCGCGAAATCGGCTCGACCTGCAGCTGCTCGACCTTGTTGCGATGGCTGTAGCGCTTGACGCGCGCCAACCCCGAATCGATCACGTAGCGAATGCCGGGCACGGTCAGCGAGGTCTCGGCGACGTTGGTCGCCAGCACCACGCGCTGTCCCTGATGCGAGGCGAAGACGCGGCCCTGCTCGACCGCGGTCTGGCGCGCGAACAGCGGCAGTACTTCCAGCCCCGGTGGATGGTGTTTCCTCAACGCCTCGGCCGCCTCGCGGATCTCGCGCTCGCCGGGTAGGAACACCAGCACGTCGCCCGGTCCCGTGCGATGGGCTTCGTCGACGGCGTCGACGATGGCGTCATTCAAGTCCGTGTCCTTCTTTTCGTCGAAGGGCCGGTAGCGCGTTTCGATCGGAAACAGCCGGCCGGAGACCTCGATCACCGGAGCACCGTCGAAGTGCCTGCTGAAGCGCTCGGCATCCAGCGTCGCCGAGGTGACGATGAGCTTCAGGTCGCGCCGTCTCACCAGCACCGACTTCAGGTAGCCGAGCAGGAAATCGATGTTGAGGCTGCGCTCGTGGGCTTCGTCGATCAGGATCGTGTCGTACTGGCGCAAGAGCGGATCGGTCTGGGTTTCCGCCAGCAGGATGCCGTCGGTCATCAGCTTGATGTAGGAGGACGGCGTGCTCTTGTCGGTGAAGCGGATCTTGAAGCCGACATGCTGCCCGACCTCGGACTTCAGTTCCTGCGCGATGCGCGTCGCGGTGGCGCGTGCGGCGATGCGCCGCGGCTGGGTGTGGCCGATCAGGCCGTTGAGGCCGCGGCCGATTTCGAGGCAGATCTTGGGCAACTGCGTGGTCTTGCCGGAACCTGTCTCGCCGCAGACGACGATGACCTGATGCTTGAGTATCGCCTCGCCGATCTCGGCTCGGCGCTGATTGACCGGCAGCGCTTCGTCATAGCTGAGCGCGGGCCGCGCCGCCCGCCGCGCCTCGGGATCGAACTTCAAGACCTACTCCGACAACCGGACACGATCCACCATCGCCGTCTCGCCAGTACCGACTCTTGGGCCTCGATTCATGGGACAATCTCCATGCGTTCAATTCCGACGAATACAGCACTCGCCATGGCGGCAACACTCCTCCAGCAAAATCCGTATCTGCGCGATCCGAAGACGCGCGAGGAATCCATACGGGTTGCCGTTTCCACTTCCTCGGCTGTCGAAGGCATCCGCAAGCCGTTTGCCGCAGGCAAAAAACCGGTCACGACGACAACCCGTAAGGTCGCGAAGTCCGGCCGATAACCGCGGCAAAGCGTTCTTCCAGCGGCGCATGGTTTCCCGAAAACGCCGCATGAATCGCGGCGATGTAGGCCTTCTTGCCCCGCCCCGCCAGCAGATCAAAATCCAGAGTCGGCAGCCCGGCCTGCAAAGCCATCAGATAGGCCAGCAGGCGCGCGCAGCGTCCGTTACCCTCGCGGAAGGGATGAATGATCACCAGCTCCGCATGGGTTCGCGCCAAAGCCCTGGCCAATCGCGGCGCGTCCATGTGGGCACAGGGCGTTCCCGCCGCCAGTTCTTTGCGCTCGAATTCCGCCATCAAGCGCGGAACCTGCGGCGCGGCAGCGAACATGAAGCCGCCCTTGGCGATATTTACGTTGCGGTACCGGCCAGCCCATTCGTAAATGCCGCTCAGCCATTGATGATGGAGCTCGCACAAATCGTCTGCGGTAAAGCGATGCGCGACATCGAAGCGCCCCACGGCCCAGCGCGTCACCGCCACCAACGCATCGGTTTCTGCCTGCTGCATGTCCCTGACGCGGCGAATGCCAAGTTTGTTTCGTAGCACGCGGTCACGCGAGCCAGGCTCGAATTCAGCCTCGATGCCGGCAGCGTCATAGCGAGACATCATGGCGTCTTGGTCTTCGCCAGCCTCGACAAGGGCAAGAACAGGCACATGGTATCGTCCAACGTCGGCTCGAAATGCAAGCGTTGGTAGAACTCGGCAGCCTGGGCATCTTTGGCATCCACCACGACGGCATAAAGGCCAACGCGCTCGGCAAACTCCAGCGCCAAATGAAGTGCAAACGCCAGCAAATCCCGGCCTATCCCCTTGCCCTGCGCCCGCTTATCCACCGCCAGGCGACCGATGCGCAACATTGGCGCCGGGTGACGCGGCAGTTTGAGTTGCGAAGGCAGCGCCCGCGCTTCCACCTGACCAACGCTGACAGTCACGAATCCAATGATGTCCACCCCGTTGTCGGCCAGCACCACGTAGGTCTTGCCAAATCCCCGACGTTGTTGCTGCCCTGCCCGACGCAGCAGAAAATCGTTCAGTGCAGCGTTGCCGCAGTCGAAGTCCTCGCGCCCGTGCCGCGCCTCCAGCAATTCGATACGCGGCGCCACTCAGCGTCGCGCCATCAATGCGCGCAGCGCCTCGTTAGGCTCCGACGGCTGTTCGCAAGCCGCTACGAAAGCATCAAAGGCCTTCTGCGAGAGCACCAGAGTGTCGTTGTCCGACACCACGCGCTGCGCCGCCTCGTAGGCGTTCTGCAGCATGAAGCCGGACACGGTGGTACCCATCAGCGCCGCGGCGCGCTCGATCAGCGCCTTGGCTTCGGGGCTGGTGCGCAGGTTGATGCGGGCGGATTCAGGGGCATGGGTGGCGGTGGGCATGGCTGACGTCTCCATAAACTGAAGGCTATATTGTACGTCAATTTGCCACACTCAATGGCAATACCCCATTCGCCTTCGCCAGCGCCACGATCACCTCGCGCGCCAGCTTGCGCTGCGGCACCGGCAGCTTGAGGAACAGTTCGAAGATTTCCCGCTCCTGGTAGCCGATACCTTCGTCCCAGCGTTTGCGGCGATCACGCACTGCCTTTGGTACAGCGTCGCCATAGCGCAGCGTCTGAGGCTCGACGCCCAGCCATTGGGCCAGAGCCAGCAACTTGTCCTGCGCCGGCACGGTCTCGCCCAGCAGCCAGCGCCGCACCCCATGCAGCGTCACCGCCTTGCCCCAGTAGCGCTGGTTGAATTCGCGCTCCAACACGGCTGGGCGCGGTTCGTAGCCGGCTTTGCGCATCGCCTCGCGTAACCGTTTCGCAAACGCCGCCTTTGATGTCTCCATGGCGCAACCTTATCCGCCGCGCCATCGGCCCATTACTTAACCGATCGCTGTATGCAACTACAATACGTTACAATCGGTTACGCTTGTTTCAAAGGGGAAAACCAGTCATGCCGGATCGGGCCATGCGCCAAATGCGGGAAGCCTGCGCCGAACGTCCGCCGCGTTCGCGGGTGATCCCTGTCTTTCCCGAATTCAAGTCACTGGAACTCGCTGACCGCGCGGCCATCGAGGCGGTGGTCCACTCCTTCCCGCCCTACTCGGATTTCAGTTTCACCAACCTGTATGCCTGGGGGGCGCAGGTATCGTCCCTGCATGGCAATCTGGCGGTGCGATTTGCCGACTACATCAGCGGCGCACCCTTCTTCAGCTTCATCGGCCGTAACCACGTGGCGGAAACCGCGATGCAACTGCTGGACCTGGCCAAGCAGGAATGCCAGTGCGCGGTCCTGCGCCTGGTTCCCGCGTGCGCGGCACCCGCGCTGACCGAGGCCGGCTTCGCCGTGACGGCGGACGAGGGAGCGACTGATTATGTGTTCGCCGTCGACCACGTCGCCGGCATGCACGAATGGACCGGGCACAGCGCGCGCCGCCGCATCCGCCGGTTTTCAACGCAGCATCCGGACTACTCGGTACGCTACTCGCCTTTGCACGCCATCGATGCCGACGAGTTCCGCGCGCTGTTCGCGCTGTGGGCACGGCGCAAAGGCTACGCGTCGCCGCAGGCCAGCCACGAGCATCACGCCTTCGAACGCTTTCTGCGGTCGGCCGATCCCAGCATCGAAACTGTCGGGCTGTACGTCGGCACGCGGTTGGTCGGGTTTTCATCATTCGAACGACTGCCGGGCGATACGGCCATCGTCCATTTCTCAAAAGCCGACCATGCCTTTCATGGCGGCGTTTGCGATGTCCTCTACTGGGAAGAAGCCCGCCTCCTGCACGCAGGGGGCATCAGGCACTATAACTGGGAACAAGACCTCGGGCTGCCGGGCCTGCATCAGTCGAAGAAGAAATATCAGCCCTGCCATTTCCTCACGAAATGCATCGTGCATGCCGTTTGACAAGCGAAGGAATACCGGGACGGAGAAAGCGAACATGAACGAATTCAAGTTCCATTGGCTCAATCCGAGGATCGAGCCGCGCCCCACTACCCCCCCCGCGGCGACGGCTTGTTCGCCACAAGCAGGCTCAAGAAGGGCGATTGCCTGCTCATGATTGGCGGCTACATCCTGACGGTCGAGGAAGAATCGCGGCTCCCTGGCAAGAGCGCCGACAACGGCGTGCAGATTGCGAAGGATCTGGTTTTATGCACCGTCCGACCGAAGGAGTACGGCGGCGTGAACTACCTGAACCACAGTTGCGAGCCGAATGCAGGCTTCAACGGACAGATCGCATTGGTTGCCATGCGCGATATCGCCAAGGACGAAGAGATCTCGATCGACTACGCGATGGTCTTGCACAAGGCCGGCAAGGGTCCGACTTACCGGCTTGCCTGTCTGTGTGGTGCCAGCACGTGCCGGGGAGTGGTCACGGAAAACGACTGGAAGATCGTCGCACTGCAAGAGAAATATCACGGCTACTTTCAGCCCTATCTGGAAGCGGAAATCGCAAAGCTCAGACAGCGACGCTTGAATCGACGCAATCATGAACAAGCGCAGCAAATCGCCGTCCCGCCAGCGCCGACTTTTCATCGGAAGGCAACAGGATGACCAAGCCCCCCCGCATTTCTACCCCGAAGCTCGCATCGAAATCAGGCCATCGATCATCCTGCCCGGCGAGATCCGCGTATTCGCCATGCGACGTTTTGCCAAGGATGCGGTCATCGTGCCCGCCGCGCACTTCGCCGATGTCAGGTTGTTGGAGTGGGCTGTGTTCGAGACGCTTGATGCGGTCACGAAACGCAAGCTCATGGGCTACTGCCCCGGCACGCCGGAAGGTTTGCTCGCACCCGCCGACCTCAACTACATCTCGGCGGCCTGGCAGATGAATCACAGTTGCCGGCCCAATGTCGGCTTCACCGCCGCCGACGATTTCGTCGCCATGCGCGCGATCAGGCGCGGCGAGGAACTGTGTTGGGATTATGGCTTCGCCGAGAGCAATCCGAAATTCCGCATGAAATGCCGTTGCGGCGCTAACGATTGCCGTGGCGTGGTGACCGGCAGGGATTGGCGGCGCCTGATGTCCGACCCGGACAAGCTTGCCTATTTTTCCGCCGACCTGCGAAGGCTCATGCCGGCCCAGCCACCTGGGAAGGTACGGCAAGCCGCCGTATTACCAGCGCCGACTTTTCAACAACGGTGATTTCTCCATGACTCTACCCCCCCCCCGCAATCCAATCCGTACTGGTCGATGACCGAAGGCACGTTCAATTGCCTGATCGACGAAGAACGCACCATGGCCTTTGCCAAGGCCATCGCCGCCACCGTCCGGCCGGGCGACGTGGTCGTCGATATGGGCACCGGCTCGGGAGTGCTGGCGATGCTGGCGGCCCGCGCCGGGGCGAAGAAGGTCTATGCGATTGAAATTGACCGAAGCAATATCGCCACCCTCGACGCCGTGTTCCGCGCCAACGGTCTGGAGGACAGGATCGTTCTCATCCACGGCGACGTGTGCAAGGTCGACCTGCCGGAAAAGGTCGACGTGATCATCGGCGAAATGATCGCCACGGCACTGATCGAGGAACTCCAGGTGCTGGCCACGAACAACATGCTGCGCTTCGCTAAACGCGGCAGACATGCGACGCGCGTTCTGCTCAGCGGCTACCGGACTTACCTCGACCTGGTGAACAATCCGGAGACCTACTACGGGCACAGCTTCAAGATCGTGCGCTACGAATATTCGGATATGCGCCAATTGAAATCAAAGTCGTTTTCAGAGAAGCAATTGATCTCCGATGTGGATTTCACCCGAATCAACACCGACTTGGAGGTGCAGCAGAACCTGGGCATTACCGTAATCCGGCGCGGCGAGATCAACGGCCTACGCCTGAACGGTGAAACCCGGTTCTTCGACGGCTCGACCCTGGGCGCAAGCTACGCCTACAGCTACCCGGTGATCCTGCCCATCGACACGCGCGAGGTGAGCAAGGGGCAGGTGTTGAAGGTGAAGATCGGCTACACGATTTGCGGCGGAATGAAGACGCTGCGATATTCCGTGGAGTAATCGCCATCCAGACCTGGTTCATCCTCGCGGTGATCTCGCCCCTGCTCTGGGCAATGTGCAACCACATCGACAAGATCGTCCTTGAGCGCTACTTCAAGGAAGGTGGCGTCGGCACGCTGATCATCGTATCGGCGCTTGCCTCGGTGATCGCGACGCCCTTCCTGTACATCATCGATCCGTCGGTGCTCAATGTCGGCAGGGGCAACCTTGGCATCATCGTTGTCACCGCCGTGCTCGACATCGTTCTGCTCTGGGCCTATCTCAACGCCATGCAAAGGGACAACTCCTCGCGGGTCATCGTCTATTACCAGTTGGTGCCGATCTTCGGCATCGTCGCGGGCTGGGTCTTTCTCGGGGAGGTCGTCAGCAAGGACCAGCTCGTGGCGATGGGGGTCGTCATCCTCGGCACGAGCATCGTCTCGCTGGAGAATGTCGAAGGCCGGTTCCGCTTCAAGGGCCGCACGGTCGGCTACATGCTGCTCGCCTGCACCTGCTGGGCGGCGGAGCTGGCCATCTTCAAGGTCGTGGCGCTGGAGGAGAACCCCTGGCGCTCGCTGTTCTGGAAACACATCGTGCTGATGGTACTGGGGGCGCTGATGTACCTGTTGATTCCCCGTTACCGCGCCAGTTTCCAGGCGGCCATGCGGACCAATTCGGTCCCCCTGCTCTCGGCCAACCTGCTCAACGAAGTGCTCTACATGCTGGGGACGGTCTCCTACGGCCTCGCGGCCATGCTGGCGCCGGTCTCGCTGGTGCTGCTCACCGAGACATTCCAGTCGATTTTCGTTTTCCTCATGGCGATCCTGATTGCCAGATTCGTTCCGCAATTTGCGACGGAAGCCGTCGACCGGACTCATGTCGCGCTAAAAGGAGTTGCCATATGCATCACCGGACTGGGCACCTACCTCCTGCTGGTCGCGCGATGACGACCCGGATCAGGACCTTTCTGCTCGCCTTGGCGCTGCTCGCGTCGCCGCTCGCCCTGGCCGACGGGCCGAACCTGTGGGTCGAGGCTGGCCTGCAGCGCCCGCAGGAAGGCAATGGCATCGACGAAGTGCTGGCCTGGATCGATGGCCCGATCGGCGGCCCGTTCGGCTGGTTCGTGTTCGCCTACCAGGACTCCGACGGCTACCGGGAGATCTATGGCGGGCCGACGATACGCCCCCTGCCGTGGCTGGAACTTGGCCTCGGCATGGGCCGCGAAAACGAGGGCAACCGCCATCGCCGCAGCGCGCATTTCTCGGCCGATGGCGAGATCGGCTCGATCTCGGGCTATTTCGAGAACGGCGCATCGGGCCCGTCGCACAAGCTGTACCTGAATTACTGGCTGAGGAATTCGCTCGGGGTCGGCCTGATGGAAGACCACTCGGGTCGCGGCCCGCGGGTGGTCTTCCGCATCGGGGAAAAGGCCAATCTCTGGGGCGCGCTGCTGCGCGACAAGTCGGACGGGACGACCAAGGCCGTCGCGGCGGTGAATTACCAGTTCTGAGGCTTCGGCGAAGCGCGGCTTGACGAAAGTCGGCGCTGGCGGGACGGCGTCAGCCGCGTTTAAGCCGTTCCGTGATCAAAGCGGGGTTCTGGCGGCAGTCGAGAACGCGCCAGACTTGGATATCCTCGCCCTCGACACGATAGTAGATTGCGTAGGGGAAGCGTCGCGACAGCGTACGGTGGTAGCCGAATACCTTCTGGTGGATGCCCGCATACAGCAGCAGGGAGTCGATATCCGAAAACAGGGAATCGAGAAAATAGTCGCCCAGTCCCGCCTGCTGTTTTTCGTAGAATCGGCGCCCCGCATCAAGGTCGTCGAGCGCCACGGAAAGCAGGCGAATTTTCAAGCTTGGCCGCGCTTGCGCAGTTGCTCTTTGGCGTCAACCCAATCCACAAAACGCGCGGTGCTCCCCGCCAGATCACCTTCGGCCTGTTTCAAGGCCTGCTCATGCCACGCGGGCGATTCGAAGCTCCCGTCAGCCGGCGCACTTAGCGAGTCCCAAAGCGCCTCCATCAGCTTCAGCTTTTCCGAAACCGGCATTTCCGCGATATCGATGGCAGTCATTGGCTTCTTCCTCTCTTGGTGCTTGCCGACCCCGAATGCTAACAAAAGTCGGCGCTGGTGAGGCGGCGCAAACAACTATTGCGCCAGCTTGTGGATGCTGTAAATGCCGAGCCCCGTCATCAGCAAGGAACCGAACAGGTGCAGGGCCGCCGCGCCCGCCGCCCAGCCGTAACGCGCGTTCTGGATCAGGTGCACCACTTCGGCGGAGAAAGTCGAGAAAGTGGTCAGCGCGCCGAGGAAGCCGGTGATGAAGAACAGCTTGAGTTCGAGCGGCATTTCGGCATTGAGGTGGAACACCATCACCGCCGCGCCGACCAGATAGCCGCCGATCAGGTTGGCCGCCAGGGTGCCCAGCGGCACGGCGACGAACAGCGGGTTGAGCCAGAGTCCGAGGCCGTAGCGCAACCAGGCGCCGAGTACGGCGCCGGCGCCGATGGCGAGAAGGGCGGACAGATTCATAGGGGCGCATTTTACGTCGCAACGGTAGAATTGCCGCTTTGCATCATGCTGCCGCGAACCATGGCCGAAATCGAAAAACCCTCCATCCGCGTGGATACCTTACCCGGCGCAAGCGCACGGGTAAATAACTTCATCCGCCACATCATCGACGCCGACCTCAAGGCCGGCAAGTACGCGTCGCGCCGCTGGAGCGGCAAGCCCGGGCCGGCTGCGCAGCAGAAAGTTGGCGCTAGCACTACGGTGGATGAGGCGAAGATAAGAACCCGCTTCCCGCCGGAGCCGAACGGCTACCTGCATTTCGGCCATGCCAAGTCGATCTGCCTGAACTTCGGCCTGGCGCAGGACTACGCCGGCGCCTGCCACCTGCGCTTCGACGACACCAATCCGGAGAAGGAAGAGCAGGAATACGTCGATTCCATCATCGACGCCGTGCATTGGCTGGGCTGGGATTGGCACGACAACAAGTACTTCGCCTCCGACTACTTCCAGTGGATGTACGACTTCGCCGAGAAGCTGATCGAGGCCGGCCATGCCTATGTCGACTCGCAGACCGCCGAGGAGATGCGCGCCAGCCGCGGCACGCTGACCGAGGCGGGCCGCAACTCGCCCTATCGCGAGCGCACGCCGGCCGAGAACCTCGCCCTGTTCCGCGCTATGCGCGCCGGCGAATTCGCCGACGGCACGCACATCCTGCGCGCCAAGGTGGATATGAGCTCGGGCAACATCAACCTGCGCGACCCGGCCATCTACCGCATTCGCCACGCCACGCACCACAACACCGGCGATACCTGGTGCATCTACCCGATGTACACCTACGCCCACCCGATCGAGGACGCGCTGGAGAACATCACGCATTCGATCTGCACCCTGGAGTTCGAGGACCAGCGGCCCTTCTACGACTGGCTGCTGGCGCGGCTGGCCGAGCTCGGTTGCGTCAATACGCCGCTGCCGCAGCAGATCGAATTTGCCCGGCTCAATCTGTCCTACGTCGTGCTGTCCAAGCGCAAGCTGATCCAGCTGGTCGAGGAGAAACACGTCGACGGCTGGGATGATCCGCGCCTGCCGACCCTGGTCGGCGCGCGCCGCCGCGGCTTCACGCCGGAAGCTTTTCGCCGCTTCGCCGAAATGATAGGCGTGACCAAGTCGGATTCCTGGATCGACATCAGCGTGCTGGAAGAATGCCAGCGCGAGCACCTCAACGAAACCGCGCCGCGCCGCATCGCCGTGCTCGACCCGGTCAAGCTCGTCATCGACAACTATCCCGAGGGCCAGGAAGAGGAATGCCTGGCCCCGAACCACCCGCAGAAGCCCGAGTGGGGCAAGCGCCCGGTGCCCTTCTCGAAGGAACTCTGGATCGAGCGCGAGGACTTCATGGAAGTCCCGTCCAAGGGCTACTTCCGCCTGTTCCCCGGCAACACCGTGCGCCTGCGCTATGGCTTCGTGGTCAAGTGCAGCGACTGCGACAAAGATGCAAACGGCAACATCACGGCCGTGCATTGCGAGTACATGGCCGACTCGAAGTCCGGCACGCCGGGTTCGGACAACTACAAGGTCAAGGGCAACATCCACTGGGTCTCGGCGCCGCATTCCTACGCCGCCGAGGTACGCCTCTACGACCGGCTGTTCGCCGCCGAGGCGCCGGGTGAAGGCGGGCGCGATTTCATCGCCGACCTCAACCCGGATTCGAAGCGGGTCATTCGCGCGCAACTCGAAGCGGCGCTGAAGGATGCCGCCGCCGAGGAGCGCTTCCAGTTCGAGCGCCACGGCTATTTCGTCGCCGACCGCGTCGATTCGAAACCCGGCGCGCCGGTGTTCAACCGCGCTGTGACGCTGAAAGATTCCTGGAGCAAGAAATGAGATTCACCGAGCAGCTCGCCGCAGCCTGGGCGAAGAACGACTCCCTGCTCTGCGTCGGTCTCGACCCCGACCCGGCGAAATTTCCCGCTCACCTCAAGGACCGGCCCGACGCGATATTCCGTTTCTGCGCCGAAATCGCCGACGCCACGGCCGACCTCGCCTGCGCCTTCAAGCCGCAGATCGCCTACTTCGCCGCGCGTCGCGCCGAGGACCAGCTCGAAGCGCTGATCGCCCACATCCACGACAGGCATCCGGGCGTGCCGGTGATCCTCGACGCCAAGCGCGGCGACATCGGCAGCACCGCCGAGCAGTACGCGATCGAGGCCTTCGAACGCTACCAGGCCAACGCCGTGACGGTGAACCCCTACATGGGCCGCGACTCGGTGGAGCCCTGGCTGGCCTACAAGGACAAGGGCGTGATCCTGCTTTGCCGCACCTCCAATCCCGGCGGCAGCGATCTGCAATTCCAGAAAGTTGGCGCTGGCGATACGGCGCTTTATGAACTCGTCGCGCAAATGGTGGCTCGCGACTGGAACCCGGATGGCAAATACGCCGGCCAACTGGGACTCGTGGTCGGCGCCACCTTCCCTGGCGAGATCGCGCGCGTGCGCGAGATCGTCGGCGACATGCCGCTGCTGGTGCCCGGCATCGGCGCCCAGGGCGGCGACATCGAAGCCACCGTGACCGCGGGCAAGACCGCTGCCGGAACCGGCCTGATGATCAACTCCTCGCGCGCCATCCTGTATGCGGGCAAGGGCGAAGACTACGCCGCGGCCGCGAGACAAGTGGCGCAAGAAACACGCGACGCGATCAACCGCTGGCGCTAGGTCGGGCGAAAGACATTACCCTCTTTATTACCCTCTTTTGAGGGTAATTACCCCTACTCCGAGTTTCACCGACCGCAGGCATGACGCTTGACGTTATATAACGCATAACGTTATACTTTGCCATGATTCTGGATTTCAAATGCACGGAGACGGAAGGCATCTGGTACGGCCGGGTATCCCGTCGTCTCCCCGGCGAAATCCAGAACATCGCCCGCCGCAAGCTGCGTATGCTGAACAATGCCGCCGCGCTCGCCGATCTGCGCATTCCGCCGGCCAACCGGCTGGAAGCGCTCAAAGGCAACCGCCGCGGCCAGCACAGCATCCGCATCAACGACCAGTGGCGCATTTGTTTCGTTTGGAACGCCAACGGCGCGACGGCGGTTGAAATTGTCGATTACCACTGACGGAGGATCGTCATGAAGAAGCTGCCCAACATCCACCCCGGTGAAGTGCTGCTGGAAGAATTTCTGCTGCCGATGAACATCAGCCAGAACGCGCTGGCCCGCGCCATCGGCGTGCCGCCACGCCGCATCAACGAAATCGTCCTCGGCAAGCGCGCGATTTCCGCCGATACCGCCCTGCGCCTGGCCAAGACCTTCGGTACCTCGGAGTCTTTCTGGATGGGCTTGCAGGCGGATTACGATCTGGAAGAAGCGCGTTCGGGAATGGCGGCAACGCTTGATCAGGTTCAGCGGCTGGCGGCGTAGCGTTATTACCCCCACCGAGAGGTAATTGCCTCTTCTTCACCCAGCGCGCGGCCGGGCCATCTCCCACGCAGTTCAGGCATCACCCAGCAGTCATGGTCCCGGCACCGTCACATCGGGCACCAGCTTCAAGCGCTTCGCCCGACGCACGAACCCGCGATCATCGAAGCTGACGAACTGGCTGCATGCCGCGCTGCATACCCAATGCAGCGCATCGGCGAAGTCGAGGCCTTTTCGATGCAGATCGACGGCGTCCTTCACCGCCTCCCATCGCTCTACCGTCACATGAGGCATGCCCAGCAGGTGTTCGATGGCCTGGCAAAAGATATTCGGCTCCACTTCGTAGAAGCCGCGCATGACCCATTCGAATTCAAGTATCACCGTCAGCGGCACGAATACCGCCACGGATTCGAGCATCACGCGCCGGGCTCGCGGTCGCTGACGCTTGGCCTCGACGTCATCCGGATCGTCGCAATAAAACCGCGCAAGGATGTTCGTATCAACGGCAATCATGCCGCCGCTTCCTTCTTGCCCTTGAGCAGGCTGGCCGGATCAAAATCCGCCAGACGCCTCGGCTTGCCCTTGGCTTTCAGCTTGACGAGGCCATAACCGGCCGCAGGATCGGACGGCGTCACGCGCCGCCGGACAAGCAGGCGGATGGTGCCCCCCTCATCGACAAACTCGACCTGGGTGCCGGGCGTCAGGCCGTGACGTGCGCGAATCTCGGCGGGAATCACGATCTGACCTTTTTCGGTAAGCGTTGCGGCGGCCATGGCAAACTCCTGAGCGAGTAAACGTTTGCAGCATAGCACGTCGCTTACCAGGTAAGCGGGAGAGCAATATTGCCGGCCGCACCTCAACCCGCTCACCACCAAATCCGGGCCGCTGCCACGGCCGGGGAAGCCTCTACCGGCCTGGATCGATGCCGATCAGGCGACGGAAATCCGCCGCGGGCAGCGGCCGGCCGAAGTGGTAGCCCTGCACCAGGTCGCAATTCATGGCGCGCAATTCGGCGGCCACGGCTTCGGTCTCGACGCCCTCGGCGACCACGCGCAGGCCGAGGCTGCGGGCCATCTGGATCACCGCGCGCACGATTGCCGCATCCTCCGGATCGGCGACGATGTCGCGGACAAAGGACTGGTCGATCTTCAGCTTATCCACGGCGAAGCGCTTGAGGTAGGCCAGACTCGAATAGCCGGTGCCGAAGTCGTCGATCGCCAGGCGCACGCCCAGCGCCTGCAGGCGCCCCATGGTCGCCAGCACCGATTCGGTGCCGTCGATCAGGATCGACTCGGTGAGCTCCAGTTCCAGTGCCGAGGGTTTCGCGCCGGCGGCGGCCAGCGCACGCAGCACCGTCTCTTCGACATCGCCCCGGCGAAACTGGATGGACGAGATATTCACCGCCATCGAAAGCTGCGCGTGCCCCGCCGCATGCCAGTGCGCCAGCTCGCGACAGGCTTCCTGCAGCACCCATTCGCCGAGCGGCACGATCAGGCCGCTGTGTTCCGCCGCGGCAATGAAATGCCCCGGCGCAACCAGGCCCTGCTGCGGACTCTGCCAGCGCAACAAGGCTTCGCCGCCGACGATGCGGCCGCTCGTCAGATCGACCAGCGGCTGGTAGTACAGCACGAATTCGTCGCGTTCCAGGGCGCGGCGCAGGTTGTTGTGCAGGTCCAGCCTTTCCTGCGCGTCGGCATTCATGCGCTCGGTATAGAAGCGGAAGGCATTGCGGCCGGCGGCCTTGGCGTGGTACATCGCCGTATCGGCCTTCCTCAGCAGCATGTCGAAAGCGTCGCCGTCCTCCGGATAGACGGCGATGCCGACCGATGCCGAAATCTTCGCCTCGTGCGCCTCGATGTGGAAGGATTCGCCCAGCACCGTCATCATTTTCGCGGCGATCTGGGCCGGCACTTCGGAACTGTGCAGATCGGTCAGCACCACGAGGAATTCGTCGCCGCCATGGCGGCTGATCGTGTCGGACTCGCGCACGCAGGCCAGCAGGCGCTGTGCGGCGTCGCGCAGCAGCACGTCGCCCACCGGGTGCCCGTAGGAGTCGTTGACGGTCTTGAAGCGATCGAGATCCACGAACAGCAGCGCCACCTTCCTGCCGGTGCGTTCACCATGCGCGATCGCCTGTTCCATGCGGTCCTTGAGCAGCAGGCGGTTGGGCAGGCCGGTCAGCGGGTCGTGGTGGGCGAGGAACTCGATCTTCGCCTCGGTCGCCTTGCGCTCGCTGATGTCGGAAAATATGCCGACGAAATGGGTGATCCTGCCCGCGCCGTCGCGCACCGATGAAATGCCCAGCCATTCCGGGAATACCTCGCCGTTGCGCCGCCGGTTCCAGATCTCGCCCTGCCAGTAGCCGGTGGCGAGCAGGGCCTGCCACATGTCGCGGAAAAATTCGCGGTTGTGGTTGCCGGAGGCGAGCATGCTGGCGTTGCGGCCGACGGCATCGGCCGGGGAATACCCGGTGACCCGGGTGAATGCCTGATTGACCGAGATCATGCGGCCCGCGGTGTCGGTGATCATGATCGCCTCGCCGCTGCTCTCGAATACCTTGGCCGCCAGGCGCAGTTCCTCTTCGGCGTGGCGCTGCCTGGTATTGTCGCGGGTGGTGCCCTCGACGCCCGCGATATTGCCGTCGGCATCGTGAATGAAATGCGCCGTGGTCAGCACCCACAACTCATGGCCGTCCTTGTGCCGCAAGCGCGACTCGCCGCCGACGATATGGCCGCCGTTGGCCTGCATGCGGGCCAGAAACTCGTCGCGATCGGACTGCGAGCAATAAAGATCGGCCAGCTTGCGGCCCAGCACCTCCTCGGCCGTATAGCCCAGCAGTTGCAGGACGGAGTGCGAAGCGCGCACGATGCGACCATCCCGGTCGGTCCGGTAATAGGTATCCTGCAGATCGTCGAGAATGCCGCGCAGTTCGCGCTCGGATTCGGCCACGGCGCGCTGCGCTTCGATGATCGGGCTGAGATCGGTGATGAAGCCGAATGAGCCGACCACCTCGCCCTTCTCGTTGCGATGCGTCGAATTGTTGAGCAGGATGGGAAAGGTGCTGCCGTTCTTGCGGCGGGCGATCAGCTGAAACCGTCGGTGATCGGTGGTGTCGATGCGCCGGATCTGCGCCGCAAGATCGGCCTGGCTCTCCTCGGTGATGAAATCGAAGGGGGTTTTACCCAGCCACTCGGCTGCGGGGTAACCGAACAGCCGGCACAGGGTGTCGTTGACCTCGATGAAGCGGCGTTCGTGGTCGATCGCGAAATAGCCATCGGTGGCGCTGTCGATCACATGACGGTAGTAGCGCTCGCCCTCGCGCAGCGCGGCCTCGATTTTCAGCGTGGCGGAGGTATCGCGAAAGATCGCCACGTGCAGCAGACGCTCGCCGTCGTGCACCTGATAGACACGCACCTCGACCGGCAGCAGGCTGCCGTCGCGGCGGCGGAAGTCGGTGCTGACGACGCGCACCTGGTCGCTCAAACCGGCGTTCCAGTCGCGCCAGCCGGCCACGTCGGCGAAGCCGGTCAATATCTCCCAGACGTGGCGGCCGATCACCTCGCGGCGCGGATAGCCGAGCATCTCGACCGCGCGGTCGTTGAGGTCCACATAAACGCCGCTGGCCACGTCGGCGAGAAACACGCCGTCGCCGATGCGGTCGAACACGCTGCCGAGAATCAAGTGGCGGCCGATCTCGGCGTAACGTCCGCCGGCCTTGAGCAGCTTGCTGCGCAGACGGGCGATGGTGTTGCGCAGGACCTCGACGTGGCGTCCCTGCATGGCGCGGACGATTTCATGGCGCGTCACCACGCCCAGCATGCGGCCATCGTCGACCACCAGCAGGCGGCGTACCTTCAGTTCCGTCATCAGTTGCACTGCTTGCTGCAGTGGCCGGGCCGGCGCAATGGAATGCACGCCGCGCGTCATCACCTCGGCCAGCGGCGTCCCCAGGCGCTCGCCGCCGCCGGCGCAACGCACCACGTCGCGATCGGTCAGGATACCCACCGCCGCGCCGGCCTCGGTCACCACCACGTGATCGCTGCACCGCCGGTGCATCAGGCGCAGGGCTTCGCCCAGCGTGGCACCGAGGTCCAAGGCCCTGAGATCCTGCGTCATCGCCGTGGCGACGGTCTTCAGCTCCAGGAAGTATTCGTCGTCGAGGTGGGCCAGGAAATCCGCTTCGGATATCACGCCCGCCACGCGGCCGTCGCCATCCACCGCAACCAGATGGCGCACACCATGCTCCAGCATGTGCAAGTGCGCATCGTGATAATCGACCGAGGCCGGCAGGGTCACCACCGGGCTGCTCATCACGTCGCCCACGGGAATTGCCTGAACGATCACCCCTTCGGCCAGCAAGGCCACGGCGTCACGCTCGGTGAAAATGCCGCAGGGGCGCCGCTCTTCATCGACCACCACGATGCAGCTGATGCGCTCGCGCTCCATGCTGCGCAGCACGTCGCCCAGCGCCGCCGCCGCGTTGCAGGTCACTACGTCGACGGTAAGAATCGATTCCAGGGAAAGGGCGTTCACTGCAGCGGGCCGCTATGTCCAAAACATCGAGAATATCACCAAAGACATATCCATCCATGACCCCGGCGCGGGTCGCTGGTGGGCGCGCCAGATGCAGGTGGTGCATCGGTATAATGCGCGGCTCTTTTCATCCACCTACCGCGAAAAAACCATGCGCCACATGACTCTTTCCCGCTTCCTGATCGAGGAGCAACGCGACAAGAACGTGATTTCTCCCGATTTGCGACTGCTGGTCGAGGTGGTTTCGCGCGCCTGCAAGGCGATTTCCATCGCCATCGGCAAGGGCGGCATGGCCGACGTGCTGGGCAGCGCCGGCAGCGACAACGTGCAGGGCGAGGTGCAGAAGAAGCTCGACGTGATTTCCAACGAAATCCTGCTCGATGCCAACGAGTGGGGCGGCCACCTGGCCGGCATGGCCTCGGAGGAAATGGAGCTGCCGCACGCCATCCCCAACCGCTACCCGAAAGGCGAATACCTGCTGCTGTTCGATCCGCTCGACGGCTCGTCGAACATCGACGTGAATGTCTCGGTCGGCACCATCTTTTCGGTGCTGCAATGCCCCGAAGGCATGGACCCGACCGAGCAGGCCTTCCTGCAGCCCGGCACGCGCCAGGTCTGCGCCGGCTATGCCGTGTATGGGCCGACCACGCTGCTGGTGCTGACACTGGGCGACGGCGTCAATGTGTTCACCCTCGATCGCGAATTCGGCCGCTTCGTGCTGACCCAGGCCAACGTCAGGATTCCCGAGGAGACGCGCGAATTCGCCATCAACGCGTCCAACGCGCGCTACTGGGACGCCCCGGTCAAGCGCTATGTCGACGAACTGCTGGCCGGCAAGGACGGCCCGCGCGGACAAGACTTCAACATGCGCTGGGTAGCCTCGATGGTGGCCGACGTGCATCGCATCCTGAGCCGCGGCGGCATCTTCATGTACCCGGTCGACAGCAAGACGCGCGCCCAGGGCGGCAAGCTGCGCCTGATGTACGAAGCCAATCCGATGGCCATGATCGTCGAACAGGCGGGCGGCGCGGCCACCGACGGGCGGCGGCGCATCCTCGACATCCAGCCGGAGAAGCTGCACCAGCGCGTGCCGGTGATCCTCGGCTCGAAAAATGAAGTCGAGCGGGTGACGTCCTACCACGCCGCCTAGGCGGCGCCCGGAGCTTCTCTCAATCCTGCTGGCCGTAGCTGGCGAACTTCGCCAAGACGCAATCCATTTCCTTGGCGGCAAGTAGCTTCGGCGCACCCAGTTGCAGCACGCGCCAGTACTGCTCACAGAGCGTTTCGAGTTCCACGGCCAGCGCCAGGGCCTGATCGCAGTCGCGGCCGAACACCACCATGCCGTGATGCGCCATCAGGCAGGCGCTGCGAGCGTCGAGCGCGGCGATGATGGCGTCGGACAACTCCTGGCTGCCGAAGGTGGCGTAGGCCGCGCAGCGCACATCAGCGCCGCCGAAACGCGCCACCATGTAATGAAAGGCCGGCACGCCCTGCTGCTGGCAGGCCAGCGCGGTGGCGAAGGGCGAATGCGTATGCACCACGGCGCCCGCCTCGGGCCGCGCGGCGTAGATGTCGCGATGGAAACGCCACTCCGACGAGGGCTTGCGGCGGCCGCTCGCCGTTACCTGCCCGCGAAGCGGAATCCCAGGTACGCAGAGCGCGTCAGCGCCAACTCTCACCATGTCGGCAGGCTCGCAGGCGTCATAGGCCATGCCGGTCGGCGTGATCATGAAGCCGCCGTCGCAGCGCGCACTGACGTTGCCGGCGCTGCCGCGATTGATGCCGGAGGCATTCATCGCGCGCGCCGTGGCGAGCACTTTTCCAGCGAGATCGATGTTGATCGCGCTCATGGCCGCCACTGCGCCAGCGCATCCGCGGCGGCGATGCCTCGCTCGGAAATAATGCCGCCGATCAGCGCGGCCGGGGTCACATCGAAAGCCGGGTTGGCCACCGGCACCTCACCGGCGCCGAGTTCGTCGGCGGCGCGCTCCTCGATCGGGATCTGCGCGCCCGATGCGCAGGCGAAGTCGATGGTCGACAGCGGCGCCGCCACATAAAACGGCACGCCATGCGCCCGCGCGGCAAGCGCCTTGAGATAGGTGCCGATCTTGTTCGCCGTATCGCCATTCGCCGCGATGCGGTCGGCGCCGACGATCACCAGATCGACCTTGCCCTGCATCAGCAGCAGGCCGGCGGCATTGTCGGCAATCAGGGTATGCGGCACACCGGCCTCGGCAAGTTCCCAGGCGGTCAGCAGGCCCTGGTTGCGCGGCCGGGTTTCGGAGACCCAGACATGCACGGGAATGCCGGCGGCGTGCGCGGCGTACACCGGCGCCAGGGCGGTGCCGTGCTCGACGGTCGCCAGACGGCCCGCGTTGCAATGGGTCATGACGTTGACTACGTCACCGTCACAATATGCGCGCACCCCCTCCCGACCTCCCCCGCCAGGCGGGGAAGGCGATGACGTCAGCCCTTCCTGCGGAAGGGAATGGTTGGATCGGGCCGTCGCGTTGCGGATGCGCGCGATCAGCGGCAAGCCGTGCTGCCCTATGGCCGCGTTTGCCTCTTTGTCTTCATTCGCGATGGCGCGCGCCTCGTTCCAGGCAGCTTCACGCCGTGTCGCCAGCGCCAACTCTTGCAGCACGCGCCGCATGCGCGCCAGGGCCCAGTGCAGATTGACCGCGGTCGGCCGTGTCGCGGCGAGGGTTTCGATCACGTAGGCGAGGCGCGCATCGCCGGCGTCGTCGGCCAGGCCGAGCGCGACGCCGTAGGCGGCGGTGGCGCCGATCAGCGGCGCGCCGCGCACCTGCATGACGCGGATCGCCTGGACTGCGTCCTCCAGCGACGCCAGCCGCAGCATGACCGCCTCGCGCGGCAAACGCGTCTGGTCGAGGATCAGGACGGACGCATTGTGACCACTCGCGTCCTCGATCAGGGTCGGATGCCGTTCCCGGGTCAATTCAGCTTGCCGTGGCAGTGCTTGTATTTTTTGCCGCTGCCGCAGGGACAGGGGTCGTTGCGGCCGACCTTGGGCGCATGCCGCTCCACCGGCAGCGCCGGCTTGGCCGCCGCCGCGCCGAGCGCTTCGTCATAGTCGGCATGGTGGTACTGCACGTTCTCGAGTTGCGGCGGCGCTTCGGCCTCTTCGATCTGTTCTTCGCTGCGCACCTCGACGGTCATCAGCAGCTTGGAGACTTCGCTGCGCACGGTTTGCAGCAAACCCTCGAACAGCTCGAAAGCCTCGCGCTTGTATTCCTGCTTCGGGTTCTTCTGCGCGTAGCCGCGCAGATGGATGCCCTGGCGCAGGTGATCGAGCGCCGACAGGTGCTCGCGCCAGTGCGTGTCGAGGCTTTGCAGCATGACGTTGCGCTCGAAGCCCGACCACGCGGCGGCATCGACCTTGGCGATCTTCTCGGCATACGCGGCGTCGCCGGCATCGAGCAGGCGCTTGAGGATGTCGTCGTCGCCGAGTTGCGGTTCGGTCCTGATCCACTCGGCGACCGCCAGCTTGAGCTGCAGCTCGGCCGCCAGCACGGTTTCCAGACCGTTGACGTCCCACTGCTCCTCGACGCTTTCGGCCGGGATGTAGAGGCGGAAGGTGTCGTGGATCTGCCCCTGGCGCATGGCCGAGATGGTCTCGGCGATGTCCTCGCTGTCGAGCAGCTCGTTCCTCTGCTGGTAGATCACCTTGCGCTGGTCGTTGGAGACGTCGTCGTATTCGAGCAGTTGCTTGCGGATGTCGAAGTTGCGCTGCTCGACCTTGCGCTGGGCCGATTCGAGCGAGCGGCTGACCAGCGGATGCTCGATCGCCTCGCCCTCGGGCATCTTGAGCCGCACCATGATGGTGTTGAGACGCTCGCCGGCAAAGATCTTGAGCAGCGAGTCATCCAGCGCCAGGTAGAAGCGCGAGGAACCCGGGTCGCCCTGGCGACCGGAACGGCCGCGCAGCTGGTTGTCGATGCGGCGCGACTCGTGGCGCTCGGAACCGATGATGTGCAGGCCACCGGCGGCCAGCACCTGGTTGTGCACCTTTTGCCATTCGGCCTTGAGCGCGGCAGTGCGCGCTTCCTTCTCCGCCGCGGACAGGGCCTCGTCGTCGCGGATGGCGCTGGTCGGCTTTTCGATGTTGCCGCCCAGCACGATGTCGGTGCCGCGCCCGGCCATGTTGGTGGCGATGGTGATCATGCCGGGGCGGCCGGCCTCGGCCACGATCTCGGCTTCGCGCGCGTGCTGCTTGGCGTTGAGCACCTGGTGCGGCAGTTTTTCCTTATTCAGCAATTCGGACAGCAGCTCGGAATTCTCGATCGAGGTGGTGCCCACCAGCACCGGCTGTCCGCGCCCATGACAGGCGCGGATGTCGGCGATGATCGCCGCATGTTTCTCCGGCGCGGTGCGGTAGATCTGGTCGTTCTCGTCCTTGCGGATCATCGGCCGGTTGGTCGGGACCACCACGGTTTCGAGGCCGTAGATCTGGTGGAACTCGTAGGCTTCGGTATCGGCCGTGCCGGTCATGCCGGCGAGCTTGCCGTACATGCGGAAATAGTTCTGGAAAGTGATCGACGCCAGGGTCTGGTTCTCGGCCTGGATCGCCACGCCTTCCTTGGCCTCGACGGCCTGGTGCAGACCATCCGACCAGCGGCGGCCAGCCATCAGGCGGCCGGTGAATTCGTCGACGATCACCACCTCGCCTTCCTGCACCACGTACTGCTGATCGCGGTGATAGAGGTTGTGCGCGCGCAGTGCGGCGTACAGATGATGGATCAGCAGGATGTTGGCCGGCTCATAAAGACTGCTGCCTTCGGCCAGCAGCCCTAAGCGCGCCAGTATCTCCTCGGCCTGCTCGTGACCGGCTTCGGTCAGCAGCACCTGGTGCGACTTGAGGTCGACCGTATAGTCGCCGGTATCGACCTCGCCTTCGCCCTTGGCTGCCTCGCCTTTTTCCAGCATCGGCGGCACCGCATTCATGCGCACATACAGCTCGGTGTGATCCTCGGCCTGGCCGGAGATGATCAGCGGCGTACGTGCCTCGTCGATCAGGATCGAGTCCACCTCATCGACGATGGCATAGTTGAGGCCGCGCTGCACCCGCTCGTCGGCCGAGTACACCATGTTGTCGCGCAGGTAGTCGAAACCGAATTCGTTGTTGGTGCCGTAGGTGATGTCGGCGGCGTAGGCGGCCTGCTTTTCATCGTGCGGCATCTGCGAAAGATTGATGCCGACGGTAAGCCCGAGAAAACGGTAGATGCGCCCCATCCATTCGGCATCGCGCTTTGCCAGGTAATCATTGACCGTGATCAGATGCACGCCCTTGCCGGAAATCGCATTCAGATACACGGCCAGCGTCGCGGTCAGCGTCTTGCCTTCGCCGGTACGCATTTCGGCGATCTTGCCGTAATGCAGCACCATGCCGCCGATCAACTGCATGTCGAAGTGGCGCAGACCGAGCACCCTGCGGCTGGCCTCGCGCACCACGGCAAAGGCTTCCGGCAACAGGTCGTCGAGCGACTCACCCTTGGCGTGACGCTCGCGGAATTCTTCCGTCCTGGCGCGCAAGGCTTCGTCGGAAAGCTGCTGGGTGGCGGCTTCCAGTCCGTTGATGCGGGCCACGGTTTGGGAATACTGCTTGATCAGCCGGTCATTGCGACTGCCGAAAATCTTCTTGAGAAAGCCGGTTATCATTTTCATATCACTCAGAAACCGGCTTCAGAGAAAGCTAATGCCCGCGAATGTGGGCGTTATGCTGGAACTAAAGCCGGTTGTCATTTTCATATCACTCGGAAACCGGCTTCAGAGAAAGCCAATGCCCGCGCAAGCGGGCGTTATGCTGCAGCTAAAATCGGTGATCATGGGGTACGCGGCCGCAAATCGGCTGGGAAAAACAAAGATGCGATTTTAGCATGCGGGGAATGGGCGCTCCCCGCTTGCTTAGCGGCGATGAGTCGACCGCTGGCCCGTCTGCGCCATGCGCAGGAAGCGATCCGGGTTCTGCGCCAGACCGCGGATGCGAACTTCAAAATGCAGATGCGGCCCGGTGGACCGTCCGGTGCTACCCACCTCGGCGATCTTCTGGCCGCGCTTCACCAGTTGTCCGGCGTGGACCAGAATCTTCGAGGCGTGGGCGTATCGCGTGATCAAGTCCTTGCCGTGATCGATTTCCACCAGATTGCCGTATTGCGGATGACGCTCGGCGGTCAACACCACACCCGCGGCGGCGGCGCTGATGCCGGTCCCCGGCGCAGCCACGAAATCCACACCCTCGTGCATCGCCCGTTCGCCGGTGAAGGGATCGACTCGCCAGCCATAGGCCGAAGCATTCCATTGCGCCGCGACCGGCAGGCTGGTGGGCAGCAGGCTCTTCCTGATGCGGTCTTCCAGCATCTGCGATTCGATCATGGAAATCGCATCCGACTTCGCCTCGACCTGATTCGCCAGTGCGTCGACCGCACGCTGCAACTCCGTCGGCGACATCGCCGCGGGTAGCAGCAGCGGCCCGCCACGGCCATCGGGCTTGGCTTCGAATGCCTTCAAGTCCTGGGGCTTGACCCCCGCCATGCCGGCGAGCCGTTCGCCTATGGTGTCCAGCCGCAACAGTTGCGCCTGCATCTCGCCGAGCTTGACCGCCATGGCGTTGAGGTTTTCGCGGACGAAGTCCTTCGAGCGCTGGGTATCCTCGGCATTTATTGCGCGCAGCATATCCTGCAGGAAGGGAAGGCGGATTTCCGCCGCATGGCGGACGGTGACATAGGAAAACAGCGACGACAGCACGAGGACCGTGGCAAACATGGCGCCCGCGAAAAGAATCGCATGATGCCAGGTCAGCCTGATGCTTCTGGCAGTTGCCAGCCGGTCGGAGACGAGAATAATATGCATCCCTTCCCTCCCTTCAGGTTCGTTTCAGCGCGGTCCGCGGTGTTTAACGCCGATAATGCCGGCCTCGGCCTACACTGAAACTCCAATTCCGATGACAGCGCGCAGTCTCCAGGAACACCTTGCCTCCGGTGACAGCATGGCGCGGCTTGCAGCCCACGCCCAACGCCTGCTCCAATTCCAGCGACTTCTGGAAGCCGCACTGCCGGAGGCTCTCCGGCCTCATGTCCGGGTTGCCAACTTCCGGCTGGGGAAACTTTTTATCCACGCCGCCAACGGCGCGGTCGCGGCGAAAATCCGTCAATTCGGACCTAGTCTCGCCGGCGATTTGTCGAATAAGGAGGCGAAGGTTACCCAAATCGAGGTTCGAGTGCAAGCCCGCAACCCGTCGCCGCCACCGCAGCCACACCAAAGACCCGCCCTGCCCGGCCCCAAACAGAAGCAGGAACTGACTGCACTGGCCGCGCGCCTGCCGGGGGAATCCCCCCTCAAGGAAGCCTTGGAGCGCTTGTTGCGCAGCGTTAAAGAATGATCAGGCGCTCGGCGGCCATCAGCACCAGGATCACCAGGGCGAGGATCAGCGCGCCCAGGGCGACACGGCCCGACAGAACCAGGTAGCGTCGATCGCGGGTAAACAGCCAGGCCACGATGCCGCTGCCGATGGTGATCGCCGTAAGTATGCCGATGATCCTGAGCAGGAGCATGGCCCGACCGGTCTCTAGGCGAGCTTGGGGTAGAGCCGGGCGATGCTGCCCGGCGCTTCTTCGGCGCGCTGGAAGCTGACCAGTTCCCAGGCGGAGGCATCCGCCAGCAGGGCGCGCAACAGCAGGTTGTTCAGCGCATGGCCCGACTTGTGGGCCGCGAATGCCGCGAGCAGGGGATGTCCGGCGAGGTAGAGATCGCCGACGGCGTCGAGAATCTTGTGCTTGACGAACTCGTCGGCGTAACGCAGGCCGTCGCTGTTGAGTATTCGGTACTCATCCATCACGATGGCGTTTTCCATGCTGCCGCCGAGCGCCAGACCCTGATCGCGCAGGGATTCCACGTCCTGCATGAAGCCGAAGGTGCGGGCACGGGCAACTTCCCGCAAGTAGGACTGGTCGGCGAAATCGATGTGAGCGTGCGACGCCGCACGATCCATGGCCGGATGATTGAAGACGATCGAGAAGTCGAGGCTGAAGCCGTCGTAGGGGGACAGCCTGGCCCACTTGTCGCCGTCCTTGACTTCGACGACTTTCTTCACCCGCAGGAATTTCTTCGCCGCCTTCTGGTCCTCGATGCCGGCCGACTGGAGCAGGAAGACGAAGGGCGCAGCCGAACCGTCCATGATCGGCAGTTCGGCCGCATCGACGTCCACATAGATGTTGTCGATGCCGAGTCCGGCCAGCGCAGACATCAGGTGTTCGACCGTGGCGACCTTGACGCCGTCCTGTTCCAGGCAGGACGCCAGCCGCGTATCGCCGACGCCGAAGGGGTCGGCGCGCAGGTCGACCGGAGGGTTCAGATCGACGCGACGGAACACCACCCCGGTGTCCGGCTGTGCCGGGCGCAGCACGAGCGCGACCTTGACGCCGGAGTGGAGACCCACGCCGGTGGCCTTGACGACTGATTTCAGGGTGCGCTGACGAAGCATCGGACGGTCATTCAAATGGAATGGTGCAGAGCCGCAATTTTAGCACGGCCGCCCGGCCCGGCGGGAGGAGGCGCCCGCCGGAACCGGTGGCCGGACCAGGTTTCAGTCCGACTGGCGGCGCAAAAAGGCCGGGATATCGTACTTATCCACGCCGGATGCGGCCATGGCATCGGCCTGCGCATTGCGCGGGGCGCCGCGCGCGCTGCTGGTGACGCTGGAAAGGTCGATCGGGCCCTGGCTCATGCCGACATCGTACACCTGCAGGTTGTCGGTGCCGGTGCGCAGACCCACGGTTTCGACCACGCGCATGGCGGGCTTGGCGGCTTCGCGTGCACCGACGATGCCGAGGCCCGTGGCGACCACCGTCACCCGCAACTGATCTTCCATGGTTTCGTCGAACACGGCGCCGCAGATCACCGTCGCTTCCGGTGCGGTGTATTGGCGGATGGTCTTCATCACTTCCTTGTACTCCTTGAGTCCAAGGGTACTGCTGGCCGTGATGTTCACCAGCACGCCGCGCGCGCCGGACAGCTCGATGCCTTCCAGCAGCGGACTGGCCACCGCCTCCTCGGCCGCGACGCGGGCGCGATCGACGCCGGCGGCGACGGCGGAACCCATCATCGCCTTGCCCATCTCGCCCATCACAGTGCGCACGTCCTCGAAGTCGACGTTGACCAGGCCCGGCACGTTGATGATTTCGGCGATGCCGCCGACCGCATTGCGCAACACGTTGTCCGCGGCCTGGAAGGCTTCGAGCATGCTGACCTCGTCGCCCAGCACCTCTTCGAGTTTCTCGTTGAGGATGATGATCAGCGAATCGACGTGGCGCGCCAACTCGGCCACGCCCTCTTCGGCCAGGCGCTTGCGCTTGCCCTCGTACTCGAAGGGCTTGGTCACCACGGCCACGGTGAGGATGCCCAGTTCGCGCGCGACCTCGGCAATCACCGGTCCGGCACCGGTACCGGTGCCGCCGCCCATACCGGCGGTGATGAACACCATGTGCGCTCCGGTGAGCGCCTCGGCTATCCGTTCGCGGTCGAGCACCGCCAGTTCCCTGGCCTTCTCCGGCTTGCCGCCGGCGCCCAGACCCGGGCCGAGCTGCAACTTCACATGGGCGGTGCTTTTCTTCAACGCCTGCGCGTCGGTGTTGCAGCAGATGAATTCGACGCCGCCGACGCCTTCGCGGATCATGTGCTCGACCGCATTGCCGCCTGCGCCGCCGACGCCGACGACCTTGATCACCGTCGAGCTCGCCTCAGCCTCCGGTGTTCCTACTTCCTCGAGTTCAAACATTTTCGCCTCCTGAAAAGACCAACTGCATCAAAAATTCCTGGTGAACCACGCCCTCATCCGCGCCAGAACCTGCCCGAAGCTTCTCGGGCTTTGCGCCTTCATGCCGCGCTGGCGCTGCGCCACGCCTTCCAGCAACAAACCCATCGCCGTGGAGTAGCGCGGATTGCGCACGTAATCGCGCAAATTGCCGTCGTAATGCGGCATCGCCAGCTTCACGGTATTGTGAAAAATCTCCTCGCCGAGTTCGGCCATGCCCGGCATCTGTGCCGCGCCCCCGGTCAGCACGATGCCGGCGCGCAGCAGGCGTTCCTTGCCGCTGCGCTGCAATTCCTCCTGCACCTTCTGGAAAATCTCCTCGACCCGCGGCTGGATGAAGCCGGCCAGGGTCTGGCGCGACAACTGGGTCGACGGCCGGTCGCCGACGCCGGGCACCTCGATCATGTCCTCGGGATGGGCCAGCTGCTGCAGCGCCACGCCGTAGCGGATCTTGATGTCCTCGGCGTCCTGGGTCGAAGTGCGCAGGGCGATCGCAATGTCGTTGGTCAGCTGGTCGCCGGCGATCGGGATCACCGCCGTGTGGCGTATCGCGCCATGGACGAAGACCGCGACATCGGTGGTGCCGCCGCCGATGTCCACCAGACAGACACCGACGTCCTTCTCGTCCTCGGTCAGCACCGCATAGCCCGACGCCAGCGGCTGCAGCACCAGGTCGACCACTTCGAGGCCGCAGCGGTGCACGCACTTGACGATGTTCTGCACCGCGGTGACCGCGCCGGTGACCAGATGCACCTTGACGTCGAGCCGCCGCGCATCCATGCCGATGGGTTCCTTGACGCCGTCCTGGCCGTCGACGGTGAACTCCTGCACCAGCGTGTGCAGGATCTGGTCGTCGGCCGAGATCGAGGTCGCATTGGCGGCCTCGATGGCGCGCTCGACGTCGAACTGGGTGACTTCCTTGTCGCGCACCACGGCCATGCCCGTGGAATCCTTGCTCTTGATGTGGCTGCCGGCGATGCCCGTATATACCTCGCGCACCTTGCAGCCGGCCATCATCTCGACTTCGGCGATGGCCCGCGAAATCGAGTTCACCGTGGCCTCGATGTTGATCACCATGCCGCGCTTGAGGCCGGTCGATTCCTGGGTGCCGAGACCGAGCACGCCGAGCCGGCCCTCGGCATCCAGCTCGCCGACGATGGCGACGATCTTGGAAGTGCCGATGTCGAGGCCGACGATCAGGTCGCGTTTCGCTTCTTTCATGCAGCCTCCGCCGGGCCGTCCCAAGGGGGCTGCAAGTCAACTACCCGGAGCGGCCAACGGCCGCGAACAACCGTCACCCCCCTTCCTTGGGAAGGGGGGCTGGGGGGGCTGGGGGTCATCTGGTTCATCAGCTCTTGCTTGCCCTGAGGGCGAATCCATTGGGGTAACGCATATCCACCACGGCGATGCCGGGCAGACGACCTGCGGCCGCGCTGGCTGCGGCCGCGTAATGGCTGGCGAAGCGATGCACGCGCTCGGCCAGCGGATGCTTGGGCTCATCGCGGCCCAGTTCCAGCACCACGCCGTCGTCCAGCTTGAGTTGCCAGGCCTCGCGTGCCGACAGGTGTATCGCCACCGGCCGGCGTCCGCTGGCGGCCAGACCTGCGCCGAACTCGCGGTAGCGCTCCAGCACGCGGGCTGCCGAGCCCTCGGGGCCGGCAAACACCGGCAGCGCTTCGCCGCTGGCGGCGAAGAACACTTCGCCGCGCTGATTGACCAGGCGCGGCTCGCCTTCCAGCGGCGTCCAGCGCGCCGCGGCGCGATGCTCTTCGAGCGTCAGTTCTATGCCGTCCGGCCAGACGCGGCGCAGCGTGGCCGAGCGCACCCAGGGCATGCGCTCGAAGGCGTTGCGCGCGGATTCCAGATTCACCGTGAAGAAGTTCCCGGACAGCGCATTGCGCGCCGTATGTTCGATCTGCGCGCGCGAGACATGATCCAGCGGCGTCGCCACCAGCAGCTGCTTCAGCGGCAGCACCGGTAGGCGCTGCAAGGCCACGGTCGCGGCCCAGGCCAGCAGGACGCCGCCGGCCAGCAGCAGCACATCGGCCAGCAAGTTGATCAGCATCGGCCGATCCCAGAAGCCGTCGCCGCCGCGCTGATCGCGCGAACTTCCATTGGAACCGGCGCGAACCCTAGCCACAACGCGCCTCCGCGAGCAGGTCGAGCACCAGTTGCGGGAAGGAAATGCCGGCCGCACGCGCCGCCATCGGCACCAGCGAATGATCGGTCATGCCGGGCGAGGTGTTGGCTTCCAGGCAATAGATGCAGCCCGCGGCGTCGAGCATGAAATCGACGCGCCCCCAGCCGCGCCCGCCGAGCACGGCGAAGGCGCGCAAGGCCAGGTCGCGCATCTCGGTTTCGCGCTGTTCGCCCAAGCCGCTGGGAATCCTGTATTCGGTGTCGTCGCGCAAATACTTGGCGTCGTAATCGTAGAACTCGGTCGCCGGTACGATGCGGATCACCGGCAAAGCCCGTCCATTGACAATGCCGACGGTGAATTCGCCGCCGGCCAGATAGCGTTCGGCGATCACGCAGGCGTCGTAGCGCGCCGCCAGTTCAAAGGCGGCACTCAGGCCGCCGGCCTGCTTGACCTTGCTGATGCCGATGCTGGAGCCTTCGTTGGCCGGCTTGACGAACAGCGGCAGGCCGAGCCGCGCCTCAACCGCGGCGAAGTCGCCGGCGGCATCGAGCACCACATAGTCCGGCACCGGCAAACCGCTGGCCTGCCAGACCAGCTTGGAGCGCCATTTGTCCATCGCCAGCGCGGAGGCCAGCACACCGCTGCCGGTGTAAGGAATCTCCAGCAGGTCGAGCGCGCCCTGCAGCGTGCCGTCTTCGCCGCCGCGGCCATGCAGCGCGATGAACACGCGCTGGAAGCCTTCCGCATGCAGCGCCTCGAGCGCCCTGTCCTGTGGATCGAAACTATGTGCATCGACGCCGGATGAGCGCAGTGCGGCCAGCACCGCGGCCCCGCTTTTCAGCGAGACCTCGCGCTCGGCCGACTTGCCGCCCATCATCACCGCCACCTTGCCGAAATCCATCAAACTCCTTCTCCATCGTGCCCGGATGGATACGCCACGGCGCCGACGATGCGCACCTCGCGTATCAGGGCGATACCAAACTTTTCCGCGACTTCCGCCTGAATCCGGCCGATTAGCATTTCTATCGCACTCGCTGTCGCCGCGCCCTCGCGATTAACGATGAAATTCGCATGCTTTTCGGAAACCTGCGCGCCGCCGATCTGTGTCCCCTTGAGTCCGGCGGCCTCGATCAGCCGCGCGGCGTGGTCGCCCGGCGGATTTCTGAACACCGAGCCGGCATTGGGCAATTGCAGCGGCTGCGTCGCCACGCGCCGCTCCAGCAGTTCCTTCATGCGCTCGCGCGCCGCCTCGACATCCCCGGGCGGAAAGCGGAACCAGGCAGCGGCGAAGATCTCGTCGGTGGCGCTCTTGAGCCCGGCATGGCGATAGCCGATGGCGAAATCCTCCGGTCCGCGCAACACCTGTTCGCCGCTGCGGTTCAGCATCAGCACTTTCTCGACGTAGCGCCAGGTCTCGCCGCCGTGGCAGCCGGCGTTCATGGTCAGCGCGCCGCCCACGGTGCCGGGAATCCCGGCGAGGAATTCGGCCTCGGCACAAGCTTGCTTGCCGACGAAGCGCGCCAGCTTGGGCGAGGCGACGCCGGCCTCGGCATAGAAGCTGCCGTCCGGCTCGCGGCGCAGGATGTTCAAGGCGCCATGGGTGAAGATCGCGGTGCCGTCGAAACCGCCGTCGCGCACCAGCAGGTTGCTGCCCAGGCCCACCAGCAGCAGCGGCTCGTCGTAGCGCACACGGCCCAGAAACGCGGCGAGGTCGGCCAGGTCGGCCGGAAGGAACGCCCGCGCCACGGCACCGCCGGCGCGCCATGACACATGCGTGGTCATCGGCTCGTGTTCGCGCATGACACCGCGCAGGGACTCAGCCATCGGCCAGCTTCCCCGGCACTCCGCCGATCGAACCCGCGCCCATGGTGATCACCACGTCGCCGTCCCGCGCCGCACCGAGTATGGCCTCGGGCATGGCCGCGATGTCTTCGACGAACACCGGTTCGACCTTGCCCGCCAGGCGCACCGCGCGCATCAGCGTGCGGCTGTCGGCGGCGACGATCGGCGCCTCGCCGGCGGCATACACCTCGGCCAGCAGCAGGGCGTCGACGCCGGACAGAACCTTGACGAAATCCTCGAAGCAGTCGCGCGTGCGGGTGTAGCGGTGCGGCTGGAAGGCCAGCAGCAGCCGGCGGCCGGGAAAGGCGCCGCGCGCCGCGGCCAGGGTCGCCGCCATTTCCACCGGATGGTGGCCGTAGTCGTCGACCAGGGTGAATGTGCCGCCCGCCGGACAGGCAATCTCGCCGTATCGCTGGAAGCGCCGGCCGACGCCACGGAACTCGGCCAGGGCGCGGACGATCGCCGTGTCGCCAACGCCAACTTCCGTGGCCACCGCAATCGCCGCCAGCGCATTCAACACGTTGTGGCGTCCCGGCAAATTGAGCACGATGGGCAGGCGGCTGACCTTGCCGTTGGTGCGCACGCAGGTGAAGCGCATGGTGCCGCCGTCGGCCACCACGTCTTCGGCGCGGAAATTGGCCTCGCTGTCGATGCCGTAACTGACGATCTGCTTCGCTACGCGCGGCATGATTTCGCGCACGTTGGAATCGTCGCCGCAGACCACGGCGACGCCATAGAAGGGCAGGCGATGCAGAAAATCGACGAAGGCCTGCTTGAGTCGGCCGAAATCATGGCCATAGGTTTCCATGTGGTCGGCATCGATGTTGGTGACCACCGAGACCACCGGCGAGAGGAACAGAAAGGAGGCATCCGATTCGTCGGCCTCGGCGACGAGGAATTCGCCGCTGCCGAGCTTGGCATTGGCCCCGGCCGAGTTCAGCCTGCCGCCGATGACGAAAGTCGGATCGAGCCCGCCCTCGGCCAGGCAACTGGCGACCAGGCTGGTGGTCGTGGTCTTGCCGTGGGTGCCGGCGATCGCGACGCCCTGCTTGATGCGCATCAGCTCGGCCAGCATCTGCGCGCGCGGCACCACCGGCACGCGGCGCTCGCGCGCCATGACCACTTCCGGGTTGTCGTCGCGCACCGCGGTGGACACCACCACCGCATCGGCGGTCGCAACATTGGCCGCGTTGTGGCCGATCGCGATGCGGATACCCTGCGCCGCCAGGCGCCGCGTCGTCGCGCTCTCGCTGAGGTCGGAACCGCTGACCTCGAAGCCCTGATTGGCGAGCACCTCGGCAATGCCCGACATGCCGGAACCGCCGATGCCGACGAAATGGATGCGTTTGACTTTGTGTTTCATGCTTTGGCCCCCTTATGGGCTAATTCGGCGCAGGCCTGCGCTACTTCGGCCGTGGCCTCGGGCCGCGCCAGTTCGCGCGCCTTCTCGGCCATCTGCGCCAACTGGCTGCGCGACAGGCTGCGCATCTCGGCCAGGCGCTCCGCCGTCAGCTGATCCTGCGGCAGCAGGATCGCCGCGCCGGCCTTGCTGAGGAAGCGCGCGTTGGCGGTCTGGTGATCGTCCACCGCATGCGGATAGGGCACCAGCAGACTGGCGACGCCGGCCGCCGCGAGTTCCGCCACGGTCAGCGCGCCGGCGCGGCAGATCACCAGATCGGCCCAGTCGTAGGCACCGGCCATGTCGTTGATGAAGGCCACGCAATCGGCCTTGACCCCCGCCGAAACGTAAAGGCTTTGCAGCAGCGGCAGATGCTTCTCGCCGGCCTGATGCACCACCTGCGGACGCTCGATTTCCGGGATCAGCGCCAGCGCCTTGGGCAGGACCTCGTTCAGCGCCTGCGCTCCCAGGCTGCCGCCCACCACCAGTATCCGCAGCGGTCCCTGATGCTGCGCATAGCGCAGGGCAGGCGCCGGCAAGGCGGCAATCTCCGGGCGCACCGGATTGCCGACCCAGGTGCCTTTTCTCAGCACATCGGGAAAGCCGCTGAAAATCCGATCCGCCACCCCGGCCAGCACGCGGTTGGCGAGGCCCGCCACGGAATTCTGTTCGTGCAGCAGCAACGGAATGCCGCGCAGGGAGGCCATCATGCCGCCGGGAAAGCTCACATAGCCGCCCATGCCCAGCACCACGTCGGGGCGGATGCGGCCGAGCTGCGACCAGGCCTGCGCGAAACCGCGCAGCAGGTTGAAGGGCAGCAGCAGCTTGCGCAACAGGCCCTTGCCGCGCAGCGCCGAAAACTGCACCCAGGCCATCTCGTAGCCGCGCCCGGCGGTCAGCTTCGCTTCCATGCCGTTCGGATTGCCCATCCAGGCAATGCGCCAGCCCTGCGCGCGCAGATGCTCGGCGACGGCCAGCCCCGGCATGATGTGGCCGCCCGTGCCGCCGGCCATGACCAACAAAGTGGTGGTTCCGGCCGGCGCTTCGCGCCTTAACTTGCTTTGCAAGTTAGCCTCCTCCGAAACTTTGTCTTCATACCTGCTGCCCCCGCATCAACTGTCGATTCTCCCAGTCGACTCTCAACAAGATTCCCAGCGCCAGGCAGTTGGCGACGATGCCTGAGCCGCCGAAGCTCATCAGCGGCAGGGTCAGGCCCTTGGTCGGCAGGAGGCCCATGTTCACGCCCATGTTGATGAAGCCCTGCACGCCGAGCCAGATGCCGATGCCTTGCGCGACGAGGCCCGAATGCACGCGGCCGAGCACCAGCGCCTGGCGCCCGATGGCGAAGGCGCGCTGCACCAGCAGGGCGAACATCCCGACCACGACGCAGACGCCGACGAAGCCGAGTTCCTCGGCGATCACCGCGAGCAGGAAATCGGTGTGCGCCTCGGGCAGGTAGAACAGCTTTTCGACACTGGCGCCGAGGCCGACGCCGAACCACTCGCCGCGGCCGAAGGCGATCAGCGCATGCGACAGTTGGTAGCCCTTGCCGTAGGCATCCTGCCAGGGGTCCATGAAGCCGAAGATGCGCTCGCGCCGATAGGGCGAAACCCAGATCATGATGACGAAGCTGACCGCCAGCACCACCACCAGGACGGCGAACACCCGCGCATTGATGCCGCCGAGAAACAGGATGCCGGTGGCGATGCAAAGTATCACCACCAGCGCGCCGAAATCCGGCTCCTTCAGCAGCAGGAAGCCGACCAGCACCATGACCAGCGCCATCGGCCCGAAGCCGCGCAGGAAGCTGCCCATGTCGCCGAGCTTGCGCGCGGTGTAGTCGGCGGCGTAAAGCACGGCGAACAGCTTCATCAGTTCCGAAGGCTGCAGGTTGACCGGACCGAGGCCGATCCAGCGCTGGGCGCCATTCACGGAGCGCCCGACGTGGGGAATCAGCACCAGCAGCAGCAGTACCACGCCGGCCAGAAACAGCCAGGGCGCGGCCTGCTGCCACAAGCGCAGCGGAATCTGGAAGGCCATCACGCCCGCCACCAGGCCGATGCAGAGGAAGACGGCATGGCGAAACAGGAAATACGCCGACTGGTTGCCGGTGAAACGGCTGCCCTCGGCCATCGCGATCGAGGACGAATACACCATCACCAGACCCAGCAGCAGCAGGCCGACGGCCGGCCACAGCAGCAGGTTGTCGAGTTCGGCCGGCGCGTTGTTCGCCGCCACGGCATAGGCCCGGCTCACGCCCTGCCCTCCAAAGCCCGCACGGCGGCGGCGAACACCTGCGCCCGGTGCTCGTAGTTGCGGAACATATCGAAGCTGGCGCAGGCCGGCGACAGCAGCACGGCGTCGCCCGGCCGTGCCAGCGCATGGGCGCGCCGCACCGCATCGGCCATGTCGTCGGCGGTTTCGACGGCGACTCCGGCGCCGGCAAGCGCGGCGCCGATCGTCGGGCCGTCGCGGCCGATCAGCACCGCGGCGCGGGCATGCTCGACCACCGCGGGCAGCAGCGGCGAAAAATCCTGCCCTTTTCCATCGCCTCCCAGGATCACCACGATCTTGCGATCATTCGTGCCGCCCAGTCCCGTCAATGCCGCCACCGTGGCGCCGACATTGGTGCCCTTGGAATCGTCGTACCAGGTGACGCCGTCCAGTTCGGCAATTTTTTCGACCCGGTGCGGCAGGCCGCGGAAGCTGCGCAGCGCCGGCAGCAGGGTTTCGGCATCGAAGCCGATGGCGGCACACAGGGCCAGCGCCGCCATCGCATTGGCCGCGTTGTGCAGACCGGCCAGCGGCAGGTCCGCCACCGGCAGCAGGAATTTTTTGCCCTGCACCAGCCAGGTTTCACCCAGCCTCAGGCGCAGGCCGAAGTCCTCGCCGGCGGCCGGCGCATCGAGGCCGAAGCTGATGATCTGGCGGTCGGGCAGCACCATGCGGCAGACGCGCGGATCGTTGCGATTCAGCACCTGCACGCCGGGCGTGCCCGCAAGACTATCGAAGACCCTGGCCTTGGCCGAGGCGTACTCATCGACATCGATATAGCGATCGAGGTGGTCGTCGGAAATGTTCAGTACCGTTGCCGCCGCCGGATTCAGGGTCTCGGTGGTTTCGAGCTGGAAGCTGGAGAGTTCCAGCACCCAGAAGTCGGGCAGGGCATCGGCATCCTGCGCATCCATCAGGGCGGTCAGCGCGGCCGGCGAGATGTTGCCGGCGACGCCGACGGCCTTGCCCGTGGCGCGCAGCAGATGTCCGGTCAGCGCCGTGGTGGTGGTCTTGCCGTTGGTGCCGGTGATCGCCAGCACGGTCGCACCGCCCAGATCGCGCAAGCCCTGGGCGAACAGTTCGATTTCGCCGACCACCGGAATCCCGGCGGCGCGGGCGTGGATCACCACCATCAGGCCGCCCGACAGCCCCGGCGACAGCACCAGCAGGTCGATGCCATCGAGCAGCGCCTTGTCGAATTCGCCGGCAATGAACTCGGGGCGAGAGTTGGTGCTGGCGACCCGGTGCCGCAATTCGTCCAGATAGGGCGGTGCCGTCCTGGTGTCGGCCACGCGCACCCGCGCACCCTGCCGCGCGCACCAGCAAGCCGCGGCCAGCCCCGATTCGCCGAGGCCGAGAATGAGAACGTGTTTGCCGCGCAGATCCATTACCTGATCTTCAAGGTGGACAAGCCGAACAGCACCAGCAGGATGGTGATGATCCAGAAGCGCACCACGACCTGGGTCTCCTTCCAGCCGGTCTGCTCGAAGTGATGGTGCAGCGGCGCCATGCGCAGGATGCGCCGCCCTTCGCCGTAACGCTTCTTGGTGTATTTGAAATAGCCGACCTGCAGCATCACCGACAGCGTCTCGGCGACGAATACGCCGCCCATGATGAACAGCACGATTTCCTGGCGCGCGACCACGGCCACCGCGCCGAGCGCCGCGCCCAGCGCCAGCGCGCCGACGTCGCCCATGAAGACCTCGGCCGGATAGGCGTTGAACCAGAGGAAGCCCAGCCCCGCGCCGGCCAGCGCACCGCAGAACACCGTCAGTTCGCCGGCACCGGGGATATAGGGCAGCAGCAGGTATTTCGAGAACACCGAATTGCCCGCAACATAGGCGAAGATGCCCAGCGCGGCGCCGACCAGCACCGTCGGCATGATCGCCAGGCCATCGAGGCCGTCGGTCAGGTTCACCGCATTGCTGCTGCCGACGATCACCAGGTAGGTCAGCAGGATGAAGCCGAACATGCCCAGCGGGTAGCTCACGCTCTTGAAGAAGGGCACGATCAGCGCGGTCTGCTGCGGCAGTTCCAGGGTGAAGCCGGAGGACACCCACTGGAAGAACAACTGCACCACCTTCTCGTTGTTCGGCGCCGAAATCGAAAACGCCAGGTAGATCGCGGCGACCAGGCCCACCACCGACTGCCAGAAGAACTTGGCGCGTGCCGACAAGCCGTCGGGGTTGCGATACACCACCTTGCGCCAGTCGTCGACCCAGCCCACGGCACCGAAGCCCAGGGTGACAATCAGCACGATCCAGATGAAGCGATTCGACAGGTCGCCCCACAACAGCGTGGACACGCCGAGCGAAATCAGGATCAGCGCGCCGCCCATGGTCGGCGTCCCGGCCTTGACCAGGTGCGTCTGCGGTCCGTCACTGCGCACCGACTGGCCGATTTTCTTGGCCGCCAGCCAGCGGATCACGGCCGGGCCGAAGACGAAGGAGATGGCCAGCGCCGTCATGGTCGCCAGCACGGCGCGCAAGGTGATATAGCCGAAAACATTGAAGCCGCGGAAATCCCTGGCCAGCCATTGAGCGAGTTCAAGCAGCATGCGTCATTCCTTCGTCCAAGATTGCTTCGACCACGCGCTCCATGCGCATGAAGCGTGAGCCCTTGACCAGCACCGTGGTCTGCGGTTCGAGTTCGGCCAGCAGCGCCTTGACCAGGTCCTCGACGCGCGCAAAGTGCTGAGCGCCTGCGCCGAAGTTGTGTGCCGCTGCAGCCGACAGGTCGCCCAGGCAGAGCAGGCGGTCGATGCCGTGGCTCTTGGCGTAGCCGCCGATCTCGTCGTGAAACTGGGCGGCCGCGGCGCCGGCTTCTCCCATGTCGCCCATGACCAGGATGCGTTTGCCGGGCACCGAGGCCAGCACATCGATCGCGGCGCGCATCGAATCGGGGTTGGCGTTGTAGCTGTCATCCACCACCAGCGCGCCATTGCGTCCGGCGCGCCGCTGCAGGCGGCCCTTGACTCCGGTAAAGCGCTCCAGCCCCTGCTTCACCGCGGCCGGCGCGGCACCGGCCGCCAGCGTCGCCGCCGCCGCGGCGCAGGCATTGCGCGCATTGTGGCTGCCCGGCACGGCGAGCGTCACCGTGATCGTGCCCTGCGGCGTGGCCAGTTGCAGTTCGCCGCCGAGGCCGTGGCTGACGAATTGGCCGCGTACGTCCGCCGCATGTTCGAGGCCGAAACTCAGCTGGCGGCGCTCGCGCGACAGTTCGCGCCAGATGTCGGCCTGGCCATCGTCGGCATTGAACACGGCGACGCCGTCGGCTGCCAGGCCGGCAAAAATTTCACCCTTGGCCAGCGCGATGTCCTGCACCGAACCGAGTCCTTGCAGATGCGCGCGCTGGGCGTTATTCACCAGCGCCACGCTGGGTGCCGCGAGGCGCGTCAAGTAGTCGATTTCGCCGGCGTGGTTCATGCCCATTTCGATCACCGCCGCGCGATGCGAGTCGCGCAGGCGCAGCAGGGTCAGCGGCAGGCCGATGTCGTTGTTGAGATTGCCGATTGTCGCCAAGACCGCGTCGGCGCTACCGAAATGCGCACGCAGGATCGCCGCGCACATCTCCTTCACCGTGGTCTTGCCGTTGCTGCCGGTGATGCCGAGCAGCGGCAGCGCAAAACGCCGGCGCCAGTGCGCCGCCAGGGCGCCCAGCGCCAGCCGCGGATCGGCCACGGCGAGCAGCGGCAGATCGGCATGGGCCGCGGCGAATTCGTAGTTCACCAGCGCGCCCACGGCACCATTGGCGCCGCGCGCGAGGACGTCGGCGACATAGTCGTGGCCGTCGAAGTTGTCGCCGTTCAGGGCGACGAAGAGTTCGCCGGCGGCGATGCTGCGCGAATCGGTGGACACGCCGCTGAAATCGGCGTCGCCACCCTGCGCCACGGCGCCGATGGCCTGGGCTGCCTGGTGCAGGCGCATCATCGCGCGGCTCCTGGGGGGCGCCGCGCCGGACTCTGTCTGCCGGGGATTCGGCTTCGCCGGCCGGCAAGCGCCAACTTTGCGGCATCGAGATCGGAGAACGCATGGCGCGCGCCGGCGATCTCCTGGTAGGGCTCGTGGCCCTTGCCGGCCAGCAGGATCACGTCGCGCGGGTCCGCCGCGGCCACCACGGCGGCGATGGCCCGGCCCCGGTCGGGCTGGATTTCCGGCAGGGTTTTCATGCCGCCGCGGATGTCGTCGAGGATGGCCTGCGGATCTTCGCGGCGCGGGTTGTCGCTGGTTAGCACCACGCGATCGGCCAGCGCTTCCGCGATTGCACCCATCTGCGGCCGCTTGCCGGGATCGCGCTCGCCGCCGCAGCCGAACACGCAGACCAGCCGGCCGCTGCGCGCCGTCGCGGTTTCGCGCAGGACGCCGAGGGCCTTGTCGAGCGCGTCGGGCGTATGCGCGTAATCCACCACGATCAGCGGTTCATCGATGCCGCCCAGCGCCTGCATGCGCCCCGGCGGCGGCTGCAGCCCACCCAGCGCTGCGGCGATATCCTCCAGCCGCTCGCCGCGCGCGAGCAAGGCGCCGATCACGGCGAGCAGGTTGGAGACGTTGAAACGGCCGACCACGGGCGCGCCGAATTGCACCCCGCGCAACTCGAAGCCGATGCCGGCGGCGCCCATGACCAGATTTTCCGCGCGCAGGATTTCATCGACGGCCGTGCCGTCGGCATCGCCCAGCGTGTAGCCGATGGTGCGTACCGCGCTTTCCGGACGACTCTTGAGCATTGCGGCGAGCTCGACCCCGACCGGGTCGTCGAGGTTGAGCACGGCGGCGGTGAGGCCCGGCATCTGGAACAGCTTGCCCTTGGCCTTGGCATAGGCCGCCATGCTGCCGTGGTACTCGAGATGGTCGCGCGTCAGATTGGTGAATACGGCGACATCGAAGGCCGCGCCATTGACCCGGCCCTGGTCGAGGCCGATCGACGACACCTCCATGGCGCAGGCATCGGCCCCGCGGAGGACGAAACCGGCCAGCGCCGCATGCAGCGTGATGGCATCGGGCGTGGTGTTGGGGCTCTCGTCGAGCGCTTCGAGGAAGCCGTTGCCCAGGGTGCCGACCACCGCGCACTTGTGGCGCCTTTCCCCCGGCCCCCGCCCCACGGCCGGCTTTGCACAGCCGGCCGGCTGCGGCGGCGCGGAGCAGTGCTCCGCGAAACCCCGCCTGTGCCCCATGGAAAGGGGTGACAACTGTTCGTCGCTGCGCGACTCCATAGTATTGGCTGTATCTGCCTTGGGGCGGCCCGGCGGCAGATACGGCAGCGCATTCATCGCCTGCGCGATCCATTGCGATACCGAGGTCTTGCCGTTGGTGCCGGTGACGCCGGCCAGCCACAGTTGCTCGGACGGACGGCCGTACACCAGGTGCGCGATCTCGCCTGAAAGCGCCGCGAGCCCGGCCACCTCGATGATCGGCGGATCGCCAGCGCCAACTTTTGCGCTGGGGCTCGCGCCGGCCTCGGCGATCACCGCGGCGGCGCCTTTCGCCACCGCCTGGGCGATGAAGTCGCGGCCGTCGGCCTGGGCGCCGGGGAAGGCGACGAAAACGTCGCCCGGCTGGACGCGCCGCGAGTCGGCGGTCAGGCGTGTCACCGCGACACCTTTGCCGGTGAGCTGTTCGAGTATCGACATGGCGTCTCCGCCGGGCCGCCCCCAGGAGGCGCAGCCAACTGGCTGCGAGCGCAGCGAGCCATGGTCGCCCCCTTCCTCGGGACGGGGGTCGGGGGGAAGGCTGCTCATGGCGCTCACATCTCTTCCTTGACCGGCTCGGCGCCAGTCATCAGGAGCGGCTTCTGCGGCGCGTCGGGCGCCACGCCCAGGGTGCGCAGGCTGCCGGCCATGACCTGGGCGAACACCGGCGCCGCCACTTCGCCGCCGTAGTACTTGCCGGCCGAGGGTTCGTCGATCATCACGGCGACGATCAGCCGCGGCTCGGAAACCGGTGCGAAGCCGACAAAGGCGGCGATGTATTTGTTGGCATAGGCGCCGCCTTCCAGCTTGTGTGCCGTGCCGGTCTTGCCGGCCACGCGGTAGCCGGCGATCTGCGCCCGAGGCGCGGTGCCGCCCGGCTGCACGGCCATTTCCAGCATGCTGCGGACCTCGCGCGCAGTCTGCGCCGAGAACACCTGGCGGCCACGCTGCGGCGGCACGTCCAGGCGCGCCAGCGAAATCGGCACCAGGTCGCCGTCGCGGGCAAAGGCCAGATAGGCCTGTGCCAACTGCATCAGCGTCACCGAAATGCCATGGCCATAGGCCATGGTGGCCTGCTCGATCGGACGCCAGGTCTTGACCGGACGCAGCCGGCCGCCCACTTCGCCGGGAAAGCCGAGCTTGAGCGGCGCGCCGAAGCCCAGGCTGTCGAACATGACCCACATGTCTTCCGCCTTCATCGCCAGGGCCAGCTTGGCCGCGCCGACGTTCGAGGATTTCTGGATCACCTGGGCGACGGTCAGGGTGCCGTGCATGTGGGCATCGTGGATCGTTGCCGAGCCTATCGTCATCTTGCCCGGCGCGGTCTGGATCGGCGTGTCGAAGCGCACCTTGCCCTGCTCCAGCGCCAGCGCCGCGGTGAAGGGCTTGAGCGTCGATCCGGGCTCGAAGGTATCGGTCAGGGCTCGGTTGCGCAGCTGGGCGCCGACCAGCTTGACGCGATTGTTCGGGTTGTAGGTCGGCAGGTTCGCCAGGGCCAGGATTTCGCCGCTGCCGGCATCGAGCACCACCACGCCGCCGGCCTTGGCGCGGTGCTGCTCCAGCGCCTGCTTCAGATAGCTGTAGGCCAGGTACTGCACCTTCGAATCCAGGGCGAGGACGATATCCTTGCCTTCCAGCGGCGGGCGCTTGCTTTCGACATCCTCCACCACATTGCCGCGCCGGTCCTTGATCACGCGGCGGCTGCCGGGCTTGCCGGCAAGCTGGCCATTGAAGGCCAGTTCGATGCCTTCCTGGCCGACGTCCTCGACACCGGTGAAGCCCAGCATGTGCGCCATCACCTCGCCGCCCGGGTAGTAGCGCCGGTATTCGTTCTTCTGGTGGATGCCGGGCAGCTTCAGGGCCATCACCTGCTCCGCCAGCTCGGGCGGCAACTGGCGTTTGACATAGGTGAAATCCGCCTCCGAGCCGAGCTTGCGATTCAGCTCGCGCACGTCCAGGTCGAGCAGGGCGGCCAGGTTGCGCGCCTGGGCCGGCGTCAGTTGGGCGTCTTCCGGAATCGCCCAGATCGAACGTACTGGCGTCGACACCGCCAGCACGTCGCCGTGGCGGTCGGTGATGCGCCCGCGCGTGGCGGAAATGTCGATCACGCGCTCGAAGCGGGCGCGCCCCTTGTCGCCGAGAAATTCGTTGTTGAAACCCTGCAGGTAGAGCGAGCGCCCGATCAGCACGCCGAAGGCGCCGAGCAAGACCACCAGCACCAGGCGTTGCCGCCAGGGCGGCAGGCGCTCCGAGAGCAGGGGGCTCTTGCTGAATTTGATCGGTTTCATGGCCACCTTAATTCCCCGGCGCCGCTTCGACGGAAATGATCTGCCCCGGCGCCGGCTGTTTCATGCCCAGCTTTTCGCGCGCGGCCTTCTCGACCCGGACATGCGCCGCCACGGTGCTTTGCTCCAGCTGCAGTTGCCCCCATTCGACATCCAGATCGCGCATACGTTTTTGCACCGCTTCCAGTTCGGTGAACAGCTTGCGCGAGCGATGATTGGCGCTGACCAGCGACAGGGCGCAGGCCAGCACGATCAGGATCAGGAAGAAATTCAGGCGGACCACTTAATCGACCCCACCCCCCGGCCCCCGCCCGCCGGCAGGGGTGACGGAAGTTCGCCGCGGCACGGCTCCGGATTCATGACTGGCGCCGTCTTGGGTCGGCCCGGCGCCGGCGCCGACTTTCTGCGCCACGCGCAGCACGGCACTGCGGCAGCGCGGGTTGGCGGCAATTTCGGCGGCCGAGGGAAAGGTCGCCTTGCCCACCAGCTTCAGCACCGGCTGCGGCAGATCCACCGCGCGCACCGGCACGCCCTTGGGCGGCTGCAGGGGTTGCGCCGCATCGCGCAGAAAGCGTTTGACGATGCGATCCTCCAGGGAATGAAAACAGATCACGGCCAGGCGCCCGCCCGGCGCCAGTCGTGCAACGGCCCTGGGCAGGGCTAGCGACAGCTCCTCAAGCTCCCGATTGACGTGAATCCGTAGAGCCTGAAAGGTCCGCGTCGCCGGATGCTGACCCGGCTCCCGCGTGCGGACGACTTGCGCCACGAGCGTGGCAAGCTCTCCTGTCCTTGAAATACCGTGCTCGCCCCGAGCAGCAACAAGCGCCTTTGCAATCGCATGAGCAAACCGTTCTTCGCCATAGTCTCTGACCACCCTTTCTATTTCCGATTGCGATGCCCGCGCCAGGAACTCGGCGGCGGTCTCCCCCTGCGTCGTATCCATGCGCATGTCCAGCGGCGCATCGAAACGAAAGCTCATGCCCCGTTCGGGCGTATTCAATTGCGGCGACGACACGCCGATATCCAGCAGCACGCCATCCACCTGCCCCACGCCGAAGCGGTCCAGCACCGCGTCGAATTCGCTGAAGGCCGCGTGCGCCAGAGTGAAGCGGGGATCGACGAGCGCGGCCCCCGCGGCTATCGCCGCCGGATCGCGATCCAGCGCGATCAGCCGCCCGTCGGCTGCCAGCAATTCGAGGATCGCCCGGCTGTGCCCGCCGCGGCCGAAGGTGGCATCGACATAGATCCCACCCGATCGGATCGCCAGAGCTGCGACCGCCTCGGCCAGCAGCACGCTGACGTGGGTATTGGCGGTCAAAGCGGGCACTCACAACGCAAGATTTTCCAAGCCCGGAGGCAGGAGCTTGTCGCCCACCGCGAAGATCGCCTCCTGCTGAGCCTGCCAGCCGGCGGCCGACCAGATTTCAAAATGACGCCCCTGGCCCACCAGCCAGATTTCCTTTTCCAGTCCGGCGTATTGGCGCAGCGACGGTGAAATCAGCAGGCGCCCGGCGCCATCGAGTTCGACGTCCTCGGCAAAACCCACCAGCAGACGCCGCACCATGGCCGATTCCAGTTGCAGGCTCGACGCCGCCAGAATCTGCGCGCGTATCGGTTCCCAGGCAGGCTGCGGATAGAGCAGCAGGCAGCGATGCGGATGGGCGGTCACCACCAGGCGGCCTTCACCAGCCGCCACCAGGGCGTCGCGGTGCCGCGCCGGAACGGCCATCCGGCCCTTGGCATCAAGATTCAGCGCCGCCGCACCTTGGAACATCGGATCTCCCCCAGGGTGGAAAACGAGCCGCCATCCGGCCAAAATTTCCCACTACTTCCCACAAGATCCCACTTTATGACACTTTTTGATGTCGGTCAAGAATCAATCAAGTTTTCCCCAGACGCAACAAGGGCTTAGGCGTCGAAACGGAAGAATTTGGTGAGGGTAATATTTAATTGAATCAATATAGATAGCAAGCTAACCGAATGTGGTTTATGAGGAGTTTCAGGCGCCCGGCCAAGCCCGTCGGACGGACCGGGCGCAATGCGGGTCGAGCAAGAATAGGTCGGGCATTCGCCGGCCGCCGCCGGTCCGGGCGGCTGGCGCAAGCCGCCTGAGGCGAAGGGCGCTTAAGCCGCGCGCGCGCCCATGTTCTCGCCGAGGCGTATCGGCCGCTGCGGCGCCCACCCGGCACTGAACTCCAGCGTCGACTTGGGAAACATCACCACCACGGTCGAGCCAAGCAGGAAGCGGCCCATTTCCTCGCCTTGCCGGAACACAAGTTGCCGATTCTCGTAGCCCCACTCCCGCAAATGACCGGGGCGCGGCGGATTCACCACGCCATGCCAGACGGTTGCCATGCTGCCGACGATGGTGGCGCCGACCAGTACCATGGCAAAGAGCCCCCACTCGCCCTCGAAGACGCAAACCACACGCTCGTTGCGCGCAAACAGGCCGGTCACGCCGCGCGCCGTTACCGGATTCACCGAAAACAGGTCGCCCGGCACGTGAATCATGCGCAACAGGCGGCCCGCGCAGGGCATATGGATGCGGTGGTAGTCCTTCGGGCTCAGATACAGCGTGGCGAAACTGCCGTTTTCGAACCGAGCCGCAAGTGCGGCATCGCCGCCGACCAGCGCCGCCGTCGAATAGTCGTGCCCTTTGGCCTGGAAGATGCGGTCGCCATCGATCACGCCGAACTGGCTGATCGCCCCGTCCACCGGGCAGATGAAATCGGCCGCGGCCAACGGCCGCGCGTCGGGCTTCAGCGGGCGCGTGAAGAAGTCGTTGAAGCTGGCGTAGGACGCAATGTCGGGATTCGCCGCCTCGGCCATATTGACGCCGTAACGGCCGACAAACCATCGGATCACCGCCGTCGTCAGTCCGCCGGCACGGGCACCGGCGAATTTACCTGCCAGCGCCGTGAGCGCCTGTTTGGGCAGCAGATACTGGAGCAGTACGGCAAGGCGGTCGGACACGGCGTGGCTCGGCGGACGAAGCGGCGAATTATAGCGGCGCGGCCCGATCCACCTGCCGGCGGATCATTGCCGCTTCAGCAACAGCGTCAGCACCGGCGGCGTGATCAGGGTGGTAAGGATGACCATCATGACGATCACCGAGAACATTGCCTCGTTCATGACGCCGAGCTGCTTGCCGACCATGGCGAAAATCAGGCCGACTTCGCCGCGCGGCACCATGCCCCAGCCCACCAGCCATTTGTTCGATCCGGCTGCCAGGCCGGCCGTCAGCTTGCCGACAATCGCGGCCACCGTGACGCCGGCGCCGACTCCCAGCACCGCCGGGTCGGCCAGGGTTTTCAAGTCGACCTGCATGCCGGTGAGAACGAAGAATACCGGGACGAAGAAGTAGCCGATCGGCTCGATCATGTGTTCATGCTGATGGCGGCCATGCTTGAGCAGGATCGGCCGCAGGCGCTGGGCCAGGCCGGGCTCGCCCGTCGGCAGCAAGGGTTCGATTTCGCGCACGATCGCAGGATGATCGAAGTCGCGCAGGAATACCGGTTCGAACAGCAGGCCGGCGGCAAAGGCGCCGATGATCGGCGCCAGGCCGATGGCATGCGCCAGCCAGGCCAGGAAGAGGCCGGTGGCCAGCACCTGGGCGAACAGCATCGAGGGGCCGGCATCCCATTGCGCCAGCCAGCGGCTGGAATGCGGCGCGATCAGGCGCCCGATCCAGATCGAACCGGCGAGGAAGATCACCGCCTGGGCAATGATGCCGCCGACCTGACCGACGCTGACCGAGCCGGCCTGCACCAGGCTGGAGACCACGGCGAGGATCACCAGCCCCAGCACGTCGTCGATCACCGCGGCACCGAGCACGATGCGCGCCGCCGGCGTGTCGAGCTTGCCCAGATCGCGGAAGACGCGGCCGGTGATGCCGACCGAGGTGGCCGACAGCGTGGCGCCGAGGAACAGGTAGGCGTGAGCTGAAAGCCCCGGCAGCAGCCACGGTCCCACCAGATACGCACCCAGCAAAAAAGGCACGACGATGCCCACCGTACCCACGGCAAAAGCCCGCGGCCCGACCTTGATCAGGTCGGCCAGCCGTGTCTCCAAACCGATCTGCAACAGCAGGACGATGACGCCGAGTTCGGCGATGAAGGCGACGGCCGGATCGCGCGCGATGGATTCGAAGGCGCCGACCCCGAGCAAGGTAAGGTTGCCCAGCACCACGCCGAGCAGCAGTTCGCCCAGCACCGCCGGGAAACCGAGGCGCTGCGCCAGCGGCGCGAACAGCCGGGCGCTGATCAGAATCAGTGCCAGCCAGAGCAGATTGGCCCCGATCACTTCGGCGCCTGCGGCCCAGACAGGCGCCGCTACAAGGGCAAACCCCGCCGCCGCGCGCGGCAAAATGCCCGACCGCGGCGGGGCGGAAGGAATCACCGGCCCTGCGCGGCCAGCGCGGCGATGCGCTCTTCCATGCTCGGGTGGCTGGCGAACAGCGCCATCAGGCCTTGGCCGCCGGCGATGCCGGAACTCGCCAGGGCCTTCGGCAGGGGCTCGACGTTGATACCGCCGAGGCGCTGCAGCGCCGCCATCATCGGCCGCGGCGAACCCATCAGGCCGGCGGCGCCGGCATCGGCACGAAACTCGCGCTGGCGCGAGAACCAGGCGACGACGATGCTGGCCAGCACGCCGAACAGGATGTCGCAGACGACGACCGTGATCATGTAGCCGATGCCGGGGCCGGAAGACTGGCTGTCGCCGCGACGCAGGAAGCTGTCGACCAGGTAGCCGACGACGCGCGACAGGAAGATGACGAAGGTATTGACGACACCCTGGATCAGCGTCAGCGTGACCATGTCGCCGTTGGCGACGTGGCTGACTTCGTGCGCCAGCACCGCCTCGACTTCCTCCTTGCTCATGCTCTGCAACAGGCCGGTGGATACCGCGACCAGCGAATTGTTCTTGCTCGGACCGGTGGCGAAGGCATTCGGTGCGCCCTCGTAGATCGCCACTTCGGGCATCGCCAGGCCGGCCTTGGCGGACAGCTTGCGCACGGTTTCCACCAGCCAGAACTCGGTCGAAGTCGACGGGCTGTCGATGACGTGGGCACCGGTGGACCACTTGGCCATCATCTTCGACATGGCCAGGGAAATGAAGGCGCCGCCAAAGCCGATGATGCCGGCGAAACCCAGCAGCATGCCCATGTCGAGACCATTGGCGGTCAGGTAGCGGTTCACCCCCAGCAGGCTGGCGGCGATCGACAGCACCAGCATCACGGCAAGGTTGGTGACCAGAAACAGTACGATGCGTTTCATTGCGGTTCTCCAGGGAAATACGCGAACGGCGTCGGTGGCGCACATGCGCCCACGCACGCAGGCTTAGATGCTGCGCTTCACGAAAAATTCAAGAGCCCTCACCCGGGGCCGCCGACATCCCGGGAGAGGTCCGCGGCTACTGGTAGCCCGGCGACCCGATTGCAGGAGTTGTGCCTCCGGCGGAACCGGCGGCGGTATCCCTTGCGGATGGCGCCGGCGTCACCGCAGGTGCGGCCTGCTGCACCTGCGCCGCCGGCGCCACATCCTTGTGCTTTTCGTGCGGATGCCAGCCGAGGATGGCCAGCAAGGCGAAGAACCCGACCACGTAGCCAATCGGTATGAACCAGCCGTGGCGCAGCCACTGGCCGACCGACTTGGCCTCGGGGAACAGGTTGGCCACGGCGACGCCGGCCGAGGAACCGAACCACAGCATCGATCCGCCGAAACCCACCGCGTAGGCCAGGAAGCCCCAGTCGTACCCGCCCTGCTTCAGCGCCAGCGCGGTCAGCGGGATGTTGTCGAACACGGCGGAGATGAAGCCCAGCGCCAGCGCCGTGGGCCAGGACGCCGGCGGCAGTTCTTCCACAGGCATCATCGAGGCGCAGGTGACCAGCGACAGGAGGAACACCGAACCCTTGAAGGCGCCCGGGACCAGGCTCCATTCCGGCTTGCGCACCGGCACCGCGAGCAGCAGCGCGACCCAGACGGCGACGCCGAGGAAAGGGAAGTGCTCGGCCAGCGCGGCGAATTTCAGATTCACGGTGACGTTGGCGACGATGGCGCCGACCAGGATGAAAACCACGATGCCGACGCGCGCCCAGTCAATGTGGTGGGAAGCTTTGAAATCACGGCTGATGGCCATGTGCTTGTGCTGCAGCAAGGCCGCCGGAATGCCGAATACCACCAGCGCCACGGCCGAAGCCACATAGGCTTCCACCACGTCGAGCGGGCTGACGCCATCGAGCCACATCATGGTGGTCGTCGTGTCGCCGACCACCGAGCCGGCGCCGCCACCATTCGAGGCGGCGACGATGGCCGCGAGGTAGCCGATATGCACCTTGCGCTTGAACACGCTGGCCGCCACCGTGGCACCGATCAGCGCCGCGGCGATGTTGTCGAGGAAGCCCGACAAGACGAAGATGATCACCAGCAGCATGAAGGGTCCCAGCCAACCTTCGGGCAGCAGTTTGGGCAGCACCTCGGGTACGCCGCTGTCCTCGAAATGACGCGCCAGCAGCGCGAAGCCGACCAGCAGACCGAGCAGGTTCACCAGCAACACCCATTCGTGCCCCATGTGCGCGCCGAAGCCGGCAATGCCGGCACCGGTCTTGAATCCGGTAAACAGGATCTTGTAGGTTGTGATCGTGACCAGTCCAGTCAGCGCCACCTGCAGCACGTAATGGTGGAACAGCGCCACGCCGAGCAGCGTCGCGCCGAACAGGATGAAATCGACGGGGATGCCGAACAAGGCCGGGGACGTCACGACGCCCTCAGCGGCCTGTGCCGCCGATGCCGCAAGCAGCAAACCCGCGAGAAACAGCGGGCGCCCCGCCCAGGCCAGAGACGCGATCATGCGATGCAAGACAATCATCTGCCACTCCAATCTTTTCTTGACGGCGGATTGTAGCAGCCCACCGGCCGCGAACAGCCCCCCTGAAAGCGATTGCGGCGTATTGGCACTGCCCCGGCAACGCCGATGCCGTGCCCGGAATGCGCTAAACTCGGCCATCCCAGAAAATCAAGGTTCGCCCATGAAAATACTGCTCCCGGTGGACGGTTCCGAGCATTCCACCCGCGTCGCCCGGCATGTCATCCAAATGGTGCACGGTTGCGCCGACTATGAGATCCTGCTGCTCAACGTCCAGGAGCCGATCGATGCGCCGGAACTCCGCGGCCATATGCCGGCGCGTGAAATCGACGCCATGCAGGAATCCCGCGGCGGCGACGCCATGACATCGGCGCGGGCCTTGCTCGACGCGGCGGGTGTCGCCTGCGTGCCCGAAGTGGTGCTCGGCCCAGTCGCCGCCAGCATCGCCCGCATCGCCAGCGAACGTCAATGCGAGGCCATCGTGATGGGCTCGCACGGCGCCGGTGCACTGACCAGCGCATTGGTGGGGTCCGTGACCGCGCAGGTGATTCGCCACGCGCCCTGCCCGGTGACGGTGGTCAAGTAAGCGCACCGTCCTCCGCAGTAAATCCTCTGCGGGGCTATTGCACGTCTTCGGCGGGTGCCGGCGCCGCCAGTCCCGCGGCACGGAAGGCATGGCCCATCATCACCATGCCGGCATGCGGCGCATTGAGCCCGGCGGCGAAGTAGATCAGCTCGAACACCGCATCGCCCTGCTGCGCCGCGACCACCGCAGTCAGTACCTGCTTCTCATCCGAATACACGCGATGGCGCAGGCTCTGGGTGCCGATGCCGCGCGCGTGGTGGATGCTGGCGCTGACCACGCCCTGCTCGCGGCGCAGGGCTTCCAGCACTTCGGCGCCGCGCCCGGCCGGCATCACGCAGGTGATGATGCGGTAGTCGCCGCGCAGTGGCGGCAGCCGGTCTTCAGTCATGATGACCGAAGCGCGCGGCGACTTCGGGCGGCACGTAGGTCGCCATTTTTTCCAGCGGCGACATGTAGATCATGCCCATGCCCGGCGTATCCAGCTTGGCGGCGACAAACACCCTCTCGAAGATGTGATCGGCGTGATCGGCCGGGGCGACGATGTAGATCACTTCCTTCTCGGCATTCACCGTGATGCCGAGCACGCCGAGGTGCTTCTGCCGCACGCCGGTGCCGCGCGCATAGAAGATCGTCGCGCCCTGCGCCCCGGCCTCGGTCGCCGCATCGACCACGGTATCGGCCACACCGCGCTGCACGATGCAGGTAATCAGCACCGCATCGGTCAGCACCACGATTTCGTCACGTTGTTTCATGTCCAGCTTTCTCCCCGTGCAGCGACTTCCGCGCTGCGACGAATCCAGAGGCCCACCAGCAACACCGAGATGATCGGGCCGAACGAGGCCATGGCGAGGATGCCGAAGCCCTCCGCGGCGCCCACCGCCTGGCCCAGGCCGAGACCGAGGGCCAGCACCAGCGGCACGGTGACCGGACCGGTAGTGACGCCGGCGCTGTCCCAGGCCAGCGCCACGTACTCCTCGCTGGACCACAGCGTTCCGGCCAGCGCGACCGTATAGCCGCCCAGCAACAGCGGCAGCATCGACCAGCCGAAGATGATTTTCGCCACGCCCAGCGCAATGCCCAGCGCGACGCCGACCGCCACGGCCTGGATCAGCAACTTCTTGGGAAAGGCACCGTCGGTCAGGTTTTCCACCGTAACCCCCATCGCATTGAGCGCCGGCTCGGCAACCGTGGCGCCATAGCCGAGGGTCACGGCAAAGATCAGCGTCAGGCCGATGCCGAGCGGATAGGGATACAGCGCCTCGCCGCCCGCCGCCGCGCTGAAGGCCGCCGGCACGGTGGCCCCGGCCTGGTTGCCGAGCGGGATCAGGCCCACCGTCAGCCCCAGATTGAACAAGGCCATGCCGAGCACCGCCACCACCACGCCGTAGACCACCAGGTTGCGCTGCTTGACCGCCGCACCGAGCAGAAAGCGCTGCGCCAGCCAGAGCAGCAGGATCAGCGGGCCGATTGCGCGCAAGGCGGCAATCAGCTCCGCCACGGGAGTCTGATCCCACCATGCCGCCGTGGCGTCAGCGCCAACTATCGGCGGCATGGCAGCGGGGTCGGGTATTTCGGCCACCAGGCCGATGCCGACCAGCATCACCGCGATCGCCGGGAACAGCGAAGCCAGGGTGACGATGCCGAAGCCAGCCAGCGGGTTGTCCTCCTGCCCGGCCGCGGCGGCGACCCCGATGCCCAGCGCCAGCACCAGGGGCACCGTCACCGGGCCGGTGGTGATCGCGCCGCAATCCCAGGCCAGGCCGATGATCGGCGCCAGGCGCGGGTCGAGTCCGGCATACACCGTGAGCACCAGGCAGGGCAGCAGGGTGGCGATGATCAGCGTCTTCATGCGCCAGGCGAAGAAGAAACGCAACATGCCGACCACCACGGCAAGGCCGACGCCGATGCCGACAGCCAGCACCAGCCGGTCGGGATAGCGCGTCAGCAGCAGATGCAGCCAGGGCGCGCGCACGGGATCGACGCCGCCGCCCGCCGCACGCAAGGCGCCGATCGCCGGCTCGGCGAAGGTCGCGATGCCGCCCAGCAGAAAGGCGAAGCCGAGTACCACCGCGGGCGCGGCGCGATTCGGCAGATTGAAACCGATGTTCTCGGAAAACGGCATCAGCCCGTACTTGACGCCGTCCATGAACAGCATCAGGCCGAGCATCACCGCCAGCATGCCGAAGGTGATCAGTTCCCCCTGCTCCACGTCGACGCGCAGCGCGGCGATCTGGAACAGGGCGAGGAACAGCGCCAGCGGCACCACGGCCCGCAACTGCTCCATGAAACGCACGCTGACGTAGGGCGTCAGCAGGCGATGCACATCGAGCAGGCGCAAGCGCCGCGGCCTGGGCCTGCGCCCCGCATCGGCATGCACGTCGCGGTAGCTCACGCGGCGCTGCTTGACGCGCACGGCGCTGAGGAATTCGCCATAACGCAGGCGGCGTTGCGAAACCTTTTCGGTCATGGCGTGGGCAGCGAAATACGGGATCGATTGGCCGCATTCTACCCATGCCGACATGACAAGTGCAGGCTCGCGTTATTATCCTGCCATGCACTCCAACCTGCTCTGGATCCTGCTTCTGCTCAGCGCCGCGGTCGGCGCCGTCGCCGTTGCGCGCCGTTACAAGCTGCCCTCGATGCTGGCCTACCTGGTGATCGGCATCGCGCTGGGGCCGCATGGCCTGGCGCGGCTGACGGAAAGCGCCGAGGTGGACAGCTTTGCCGAGTTCGGCATCGTCTTCCTGATGTTTTCGATCGGCCTCGAATTCAGCCTGAAACGCCTGCAGGCGATGCGCGCACTGGTGTTCGGCTTCGGCTCGGCGCAGATGCTGCTGACCGCGCTGGGCACCGGCCTGGTGACCGCGCTGGCCTACGATCAGGGCTGGCGCAGCAGTGTCGCGGTCGGGTTGGCGGTGGCGATGTCCTCGACCGCGATCGTCGCCAAGATGCTCTCCGAACGCTTCGAACTGCATTCGCGCTCCGGACGACAGACCATGGGCGTGCTGCTGTTCCAGGACCTCGCCGTGGCGCCCTGCCTGATCCTGCTGCCGGCGCTGGCCGCCTCGGGCGACGATCTGCTGCGCTCGCTGGCGGTAGCCGCGGCGCAGGCGGTCGCCGTGCTGGCACTGCTGATCTGGGCAGGACAGAGACTGATCGGACGGATTTTCGATGCGGCCGCGCAATACAAGTCCAGCGAACTGCTGGTGCTGACGACACTCTGGATCGTCGTCGGCCTGTCCTTCCTGACCGCCCAGAGCGGGCTGTCGCTTGCGCTCGGCGCCTTCGTCGGCGGCATGCTGATATCCGAGACGGCCTATCGCCACCATGTCGAGGCCGACATCCGGCCATTCCGCGACATCCTGCTCGGCCTGTTCTTCGTCACCATCGGCATGATGCTCGACCTCCGGTATGTGCTGGCGAATGGCCACAAGCTGGCGCTGGCCGTGGCGCTGCTGATCGGCGGCAAGGCGGTGGTGATGCTGATCATCACGCGCGTGGCGAAAACGCCGCTGACCACCAGCCTGCGTACCTCGGCGCAACTGGCGCAGGCCGGCGAGTTCGGTCTGGTCCTGATCCAGCTGGCGCTGCAACTGCAGCTGATCAGCATCGGCGTGTTCCAGATCACGCTGTCGGCCATGCTGCTGTCGATGTTCATCGCGCCCTTCCTGATCGAACGCGCGGCGCGACTGTCGGGCGACCTGGGGCGCGGCGACTGGGCGCACAAGGCCACCGCGATCCACGACATCGCCGTGCATAGCCTCGACCTCGGCCAGCACGTGGTGATCTGCGGCTACGGTCGCACCGGTAGCCGCATCGCCGAATTCCTCACCATCGAAGAAATTCCCTTCATCGCCCTCGACGTGGACCCGCAACGCATCGCCGAGGCGCGCATGCATGGCATCAACGTCGTTTTCGGCAATGCCGACCGGCCCGAGGTATTGCAGGCAGCGGGCATTTCCCGCGCCCGCGCGGTGGTCGTCAGCTACCCCGACGCACGCTCGGCCGAACGCGTGGTGCGCATCGTGCGCAGCACCCGGCCGGCGATTCCCATCGTGGTGCGCACCACCGACGACAAGGATGTCGCCCGCCTCAAGGCCGCCGGCGCCACCGAGGTGATTCCCGAAGTGCTCGAAAGCAGCCTGCTGATCGCCGCCGAGACCTTGGTCCAGGCCGGCATCCCGATGAAGAACGCGATCCAGCATGTGCGCTCGGTGCGCGCCGAACGCTACGCCTCGCTGCGCGACTTCTACAAGGCGCCGAAGAAGTAACTCGAACCGTCGACCTTAAGCGCCGTTTAAGCGGTGCCCTCCATGATTCGTCTCACTCAACACTCATGGAGATTCCGATGCGACACCTGCTCATCATTGCGGCCACGCTGTTCGCGGCGACTGCCTCGGCCGAAACCCCGCGCGACTTCCTGACGCGCTTCGAGAAAGAGGCCGGCACTGCCGCCTCCGCCCAGCGCGGCGCGCGCTTCTTCACCAGCAAGCAAGGCGGCGAGTGGAGCTGCTCCTCCTGCCACACCGACAAGCCGACCCAGGCCGGCCGCCACGCCAAGACCGAGAAGGCCATCACGCCGCTGGCGCCGGCGGCCAATGCCGAGCGCTTCACCGATGCCGCCAAGGTGGACAAGTGGTTCCGCCGCAACTGCAACGACACCCTGAATCGCGTCTGCAGCGCCCAGGAAAAGGCCGATGTCATGGCCTGGCTGCTGAGCCTCAGGTGATCAGGAGACCGCGATGAAAAAACTTCTCCCCGCCGCCCTGTTGCTGGTCGCGCTGACGGCCCAGGCCGACAGCTACAGCCTGCCGAAGCACGCCGCCTTCGAAGAAGAATGCAGCTCCTGCCACATGGCCTATCCGCCGCAGATGCTGCATGCCGATTCGTGGCGCGCCATGATGGGCGACCTGTCGCACCACTTCGGCTCGGACGCCAGCATCGACGACAAGCGCCGTGTCGCCATCACCAACTTTCTGCTGGCAAATGCCGGCGGCCGCAAGACCGGCGACACCCGCGATGCGCAGGGCAAGCCGTTGCTGCGCATCACGCAGACCGCGCGCTTCGACAAAAAGCACCGCGAGGTGCCGGCCGCCACCTGGCAGCGCGCTTCGATCAAGAGCCCGGCCAACTGCGGCGCCTGCCATACCAGGGCGGCCGCGGGCGAGTACAGCGAGCGCTGGGTTCAAATTCCAAAGTGAGGTCCGCCATGCATGCCGATACCAAGTCCGTCCGCGTCTGGGACCTGCCGACGCGAATCTTCCACTGGTCGCTGGTGGCGAGTTTTGCCACCGCCTTCCTAACGTCGGAATCGGAAAGGCTGCGCGACATCCACGTCATCGCCGGCTATACGCTGGCAGGCCTGATCGTGTTTCGGCTGCTGTGGGGCTTCGTCGGCGGCGGCTATTCGCGCTTTGCCGAATTCCTGCCGACGCCGCGCAAGCTGATCGACTACCTGAAGTCGCTGATCGATGGCAAGCCGCAGCACTATGTCGGGCACAATCCGGCCGGCGCCGTGGCGATATTCCTGCTGCTCGGCTTCGGCATGGTCGCCGCGGCCAGCGGCTGGGCCGTGTATGACGACGTCGGCGGCCACTTCATGGAAGAACTGCATGAAGGCGCCGCCAATGGCATGATGGCGATCGTCGGCATACACATTGCCGGCGTCATCGTCAGCAGTTGGCTGCACCACGAGAACCTCGTGCTGGCTATGATCACGGGCTGGAAGAAGATGCGGCGCATGAACCATGAGAATCCTGCTGGTTGAAGACGATGCCCTGCTCGGCGACGCGCTGCAGGTCGGCCTGCGTCAGGCCGACCACGCCGTCGACTGGGTGCGCGACGGCGTCAGTGCCGAGACGGCGCTGATGACCGAGGATTACGCGGCGGTGGTACTCGACCTCGGCCTGCCGCGCCGCGACGGACTCGAAGTGCTGCGCCACCTGCGCGCGAAACAGAAGACCCTGCCGGTGCTGATCCTCACTGCGCGCGACACCGTCGATGACCGCATCCGCGGTCTCGATGCCGGTGCCGACGACTACCTGGTCAAGCCCTTCGACCTGGGTGAATTGACGGCGCGCCTGCGCGCCCTGTTGCGCCGCGCCGGGGGCCAGCCGGCACCGGTGCTGGCCGCAGCCGGCATCACCCTCGATCCATCGACGCGGCACGTCGCCTGCGGCGGCCGCGAAGTCGAGCTCTCGGCCAAGGAATACGCGCTGTTGCACGCCCTGATGCAGCAGCCCGGGCGCGCACTGTCGCGCGCCCAGCTGGAACAGCACCTGTATGCCTGGGGCGATGAAATTGGCAGCAATACGGTCGAGGTCTACATCCATCACCTGCGGCGCAAGCTTGGTGCAGACGCCATCCGCACCCTGCGCGGCGTCGGTTACGCCGTGCCCAAGAACGTCACCCCGGCCGTCACTCCGACCGGCACTCCGACCGGCACCCCGTCGTGAGACGCCCCTTCTCCCTGCGCACCCGGCTGGTCGGCCTGACCCTGCTGGCGGTCGCCCTGGTCTGGCTGCTGACTGCCTTCGCCACCTGGCGCGAAGCCCGCCATGAACTGAAAGAGCTGCTGGCCCACCCGCCGAGCACTTCGGCCGCGCACTTTGCCACGGAGCGCGACGAGGTCGCCGCCGAAATCGCCGAGCAACTGCTCAAGCCCATGCTCTACGCCCTGCCCGCGCTGGCGCTACTGCTGGTGATTGCCATCGGCTATGCGCTGGCGCCCCTGCGCCAGCTCGCGCGCGACGTCGAGGCGCGCGCCGCCGACCGGCTCGATCCGCTGCCCGACGCCAGCCTTCCCGCCGAGGTCGCTCCGCTGGTGACCCGGCTCAACCGCCTGTTTGCCGACATCGTGCGGGCGCTCGACAACGAACGCCGCTTCACCGCCGACGCTTCCCACGAACTGCGCACGCCGCTGGCCGCGCTGAAGGCGCAGGCGCAGGTCGCGCTGGCTGCCGTCGATCACGCCGAAAGGCGGCATGCCCTGGAGCAGATCATCGCCGGCTGCGACCGTGCCACCCACCTGGTGGCGCAGTTGCTCACCCTGGCGCGGCTGGACGCCGGCACGCCGCAAACGATGCAGGAAGTGGCGCTGCGGCCGATCGCCGAAGCCGTCCTCGCCATGAGCGCGGGCGAAGCCATCGAACGCGGCTGCGAACTCTCGCTGCGCGAGGGCGACGCGCGCGTGCAGGGCGATGCGCTGCTGCTCGAAGTGCTGCTGCGCAACCTGGTGGACAATGCCTTGCGCCACAGCGGCGCCACGCGCGTCGAAGTGTCCATCGAGGCCGCGGACAAACGCGCCGCGCTGACCGTCAGCGACAACGGCTGCGGCATTGCCGCCGACCAGCGCGAGCGGGTGCGGCAACGCTTTTACCGTAGTGCCAGCACCAACTCTTCGGGCAGCGGACTCGGGCTGTCCATCGTCGCACGCATCGCCGAACTTCATGGCGGCACGCTCGACATCGGTCCTGGGCCGGCCGACACGGGTACCGCGCTGCGGGTGCTGCTGCCGGTCGTTTAGCCAGCCCGGGCCGCCTGCGGCGGCCGGCCGCAAGCGCCCCGGTCGAATCATCGGTGCATAATTGAATCGATGATGACATCTCCCTCGCCGTCGACGGAACGCGACAGGTTGCAGTGGCACGCCCTGCCGGCCACCGAAGCCCTGGTCCAGCATGGTGTGGCCCCGGAACATGGCCTGGGCGAAGCGGAGGCGGCGGAGCGCCTGCTGCGCCACGGCCCCAACCGTCCCAGCCAGCAGCCGGGACGCAGTGCTCTGACGCGCTTCCTCGCCCAATTGAAAGAGCCGCTGGTACTGGTGCTGATCGGCTCCGGCATCGTCACTTCCATGCTCGGCGAATGGGTCGACAGCTCGGTCATCTTCGGCGTGGTGGTGATCAACGCGGTGATCGGCTATCTGCAGGAGAGCAAGGCCGAGGCCGCCCTGGCGGCGCTGGCGCAGGCTCTGGCGACCGAGGTCACGGTGTTGCGTGCGGGTCGCCGACGGCGCATCGACGCAGTGCACCTGGTGCCGGGCGACGTGGTCTGGCTCACCGCCGGCGACAAGGTGCCGGCCGATCTGCGCATCATTTCAGGCAAGCAGCTGCGCACCGTCGAGGCCCAGCTCACCGGCGAGGCCGCGCCGATCGACAAGCATCATGAGGAACTGCCGGAAGACACTGCGCTCGCCGATCGCCGCAACATGGCCTATGCCGGAACCACGGTGGTGGCCGGCCAGGGCCACGGCCTGGTGGTCGCCACCGCCGACGCCACGGAGACCGGCCGCATCTCCGGCCTGATCGCCAGCGCGCCGGAAATCGCCACACCGCTGACGAAGAAAATGGGCGAGTTCGCCGGGCTGCTGCTGTGGGTGATACTCGGCCTGGCCGCACTCACCTTCGTCATCGGCGTGGCCAGAGGCCAGATGATGACCGATATGTTGATGGCGGCCGTGGCGCTGGCCGTCGGCGCGATTCCCGAGGGCCTGCCGGCCGCGATGAGCATCACCCTGGCGATCGGCGTCGGCCGCATGGCCAAGCGGCGCGCCATCATCCGCCATCTGCCCGCCGTGGAAGCCCTGGGCAGCACCACGGTGATCTGCTCGGACAAGACCGGCACGCTGACCGAAAACGCGATGACCGTCACCGAGCTGTGGGCCGGTGGCGAAGCCTTTATCGCCAGTGGCCAGGGCTACAAGCCGGAAGGCGAGTTGCTGCACCACGGGGGCAGCGCCGTAGCGCCAGCGCCATCCGCAAGGGATACCGTCTCCGGCTCAGCCGGCGACACAACTCTTGAGATGGCCTTGCACGAAACCTTGCTGGCCGGAGTGCTGTGCAACGACGCGGCGCTGTATCACGAGCATCGACAATGGCAAATCACCGGCGACCCGACCGAGGCGGCGTTGCTGGTGGTGGCGAAGAAGGGGGGGCTGGACGAGGCGACATTGCGCAGCGTGTTTCCCCGCCGCGACGAACTGCCCTTCGACTCGGCGCGACAGACCATGGCGACGCTGCACGAGATCGAGGGCCAGGCGGTGGCCTACGTCAAGGGCGCCATCGAAAAGCTGCTGCCCGCCTGCCGCGCCATGCTCGCCGCCGACGGCAGCGAAACGGCGCTGGAAACCGCGGCACTGGAAGCCGTCAGCGCGTTGATGGCGGCGCGCGGTCTGCGCGTGCTGGCCCTGGCGCGACGCCATCTGGCCGCCGGTGAACGCCTGAACGAAGCGGCGATCGGCAACGACCTGGTATTTCTCGGCCTGGTCGGCATGATCGACCCACCGCGCGCGCGCGCCATCAGCGCAGTGCGCACCTGCCATGCAGCCGGCATCGTGGTGAAAATGATCACCGGCGATCACGCCGAAACGGCGCGCTCGATTGCCGCGCAGATCGGCATCGTCAAGGACGCCCATAGCGCCGAGGTGCTGACCGGTCGCGACCTGGCGCGCCTGGACGATCAGGCGCTCAAGGCGGCGGCGCTCAGGGTCGATGTCTTCGCCCGCGTCGAACCGGAACAGAAGCTGCGCCTGGTGCGCGCGCTGCAGGCGCAGGGCGAGGTGGTGGCGATGACCGGCGACGGCATCAATGACGCACCTGCGCTGAAGCAGGCCGATATCGGCATCGCCATGGGTCTGGGCGGCACCGACGTGGCCAAGGAGGCGGCGGCCATGGTGCTGACCGACGACAACTTCGCCACCATCGAGGCGGCGGTCGAGGAAGGCCGCGGCATCTACGACAACCTGGTGAAGTTCATCACCTGGACCCTGCCGACCAACTTCGGCGAGGGCCTGGTGATCCTCGCCGCCATCGTCGCCGGCGTCACGCTGCCGATCACGCCGCTGCAGATCCTCTGGATCAACATGACCACCGCGGTGTTGCTCGGACTGCCGCTGGCCTTCGAGCCGGCCGAGCGCGGCATCATGCACCGGCCGCCGCGGCCGCCGGGATCGCCGGTGCTCGATGGCGTGCTGATAGGGCGCATCGTGCTGGTCGGCAGCCTGATGCTGGCCGGCTCCTTCGGCATGTTCCTGCTGGCCGGCGAGCGCGGCCAGTCCATGGCCGAAGCGCGCACCATCGCGATGAACGTGTTCGTCGCGATCGAAACCGTCTATCTGTTCAACTGCCGCTCGCTGCGCCTGCCGGTCACCGCCGTCGCCGCCTTCTCGAATCCGTGGATATGGGCCGGCGCCGGCCTGCAGCTCGCGCTGCAGCTGGCGATCACCTACTGGGCGCCGCTCAATGCCGCCTTCGCCACCGCGCCGATCGACGCCCGCGCCTGGGGCGAGATCGCCGTCATCGCACTGGTGGCGATGCTGATCATCGAGATCGAAAAGCGCCTGCGGCGGCGCTGATCGAACCCGTAGGAGCCAGCTTGCTGGCGATCAGCGCTGATCGCGAGCGAGCTCGCTCCTACTTCCACAAGTCCAGCTTTTCGCCGGCCTGCTTCATGTGCTCGGCCTTGTTCTGCAGGAAGCGCTGGAACTCGGGCTCCTTCTTGTAGGCGCCGCTGGAGACGTACTCGAAGGACGAGGTGAAGTGGAAGGGCCGCAGGTAGGCTTCGAGGCGAAACACTTCGCGGCCGCGGTCATCGAAGAACACCACGCTTGGCGTGTAACTGATCTTGAGTTCCTTGCCCCAGGCTTCTGCCGTCGTGCTGCGCCCGTCAGGCGTGACCAGCGTCTCGCGACCGGACAGCGAAAAGCGCGCGACATCGAAGCGCGACAGCGCCGCCTGCGTCTTGGCGCGCTTGAAGCCTTCCTTGTGCAATTCATCGCAGGGCGCGCAGTGGCGCGTTTCGAACAGCACCGCCAGCGGCTTGCCGCCCGTCTTGCGCGCGAGATCGAAGGGCGGCTTCATGAAAAAGGGCTGCTCGTTGAGCGTGGCGCTGGCGCCTTTCTGCGGCACAGCCTGCATGTGCTCGGCGAAGGGCAACTTGCCTTCCAGACGTTTCACCGAATAGTCGAGCGCGGCGGAGAAGCGATGCGGCGGGTAATAGCCGTTGATGCGCGCAATGATGTTGCCCTTCTCGTCGAGCAGCAGCAGCGTCGGCGTGAATTGCACCTTGAGGAATTTGGCGAACTCCTTTTCGCTGCGGACCTTGCCGTCGAACCAGGTCACTTCGCGGTCGCCGAACAGGTTGAAGGCGATCGGCAGGAAGTGCTTGGCCACCTTGTCCACGATGGCCTTCTGCGTGAAGCTGGTCTGCATCAGCTCCTTGCAGTAGGGACAGCCGACCTGGCCGAAGTAGAGCAACAAGCGCTTGCCCGACTTGGCGGCCTGCGCCGCATCGTCGGGCAGTTCGAGCAGGGTTTCGACAAATACCGGTGGAAGGACTTCATCGCCGATCTGGGCAAGAGTTGGCGCTGGCGCCACGGCGAAAAACAGGGCAACAAGAATCAGCAGCCTGCGCATCTCAGGCCTCCACGATCACCAGATGCACGCGGTAGGGCCCGTGCGCGCCGAGCACGATGGTCTGCTCGATGTCGCCGGTGCGCGACGGCCCGGAGATGAAATTCACGGCGCGCGGCAGTGTGCCGAGTTCCTTGCGCGCCAGATCCCAGGCATCCTCCATGTAGGGCAGGATGCGCGTAGCATGCACGATCGCGATGTGGGTTTCCGGCAGCAGGCTGACGGCAGCGGGCGTAGCGGGCGAGGAACACATCATCAGCGTGCCGGTTTCGGCGACGGCGCAGAAACAGCCGGTGATGCCCACCATATCGGCATCGCGCGCGCCGCGCGCCTCGACCGAGAGCCCCGCTGCCGCCCAGTCCAGCGTCGCCAGCGCAGGCTGGGCGACCGCCGTTGTCGGCAGATTCATGGCCGTCAGATAACGCGCGATCGCGGCCGGCACATCGTCCACCGCAGCAACGATATCGACGGTGCTCGACTGCGCTTCCGACTTGACGCGGAAGCGCTCCAGCAGCGCCTGCGGCGTGGTGTCCATGGCCGGCTTCGGCCCCTGGACACGGCCGGACAGGGCAGCGGCCATCACCTCGCGGCCGACCGCGGCATTGCCGGCGTTGCGCTGGAGCCCGGCACGCACGCGGCCGAGAATGTCTTCGCGGGAACTCATGTCGACTCCTTTGCCGTCTTCTGCCGCGCCGCATAAAGCTCGCGGAAGGTCTTGCCCTGCGGCGCCGGAAAATCGCGCCCCAGGGTCCATTCCGGCGCTGTCGACAACAGGCGAATGCGATCCGCATCGCCGGCCAGCCATTTCAGGTAGCGTGCGCCAAGGCTCGCCCCCAGCGCATAGAGCTTCGGCCGTTGCGCGACCCAGGCCCACAGGCGCAGGCCGATGCGCTCGGTCAGCGGCCGCAGCCCGCGCTCGGTCTGCTTTTCGCGCAACTTGCGCAACAGGTCGGGCAGCGGAATTTTCACTGGACAGACAACGCCGCACTGGTTGCACAGCGTCGCCGCATGGGGCAGGTCGATCGAATTCTCCATGCCCGCATACAGCGGCGTCAGCACCGAGCCCATCGGCCCCGGATAGACCCAGCCGTAGGCGTGGCCGCCGATGGTCTGATACACGGGGCAATGGTTCATGCAGGCGCCGCAGCGGATGCAGCGCAGCATGGCGTGGAAGTCAGTGCCCACCACGTCGGCACGGCCGCTGTCGACCAGCACGAAATACAGGTGCTCGGGTCCGTCGTGTTCGTCCGGCTTCTTGACCCCGGTCAGGATCGAGAAGTAGTTGGAGATCGACTGCCCGGTGGCCGAACGCGGCAAGAGCCGCATCAGGGTCGACAAGTCCTCCAGGGTGGGAATCACCTTCTCGATGCCGGTGATGACCACATGCACCTTGGGCATCGTCGTGACCATGCGGCCATTGCCCTCGTTGGTCACCAGCGCCACCGAGCCGGTCTCGGCAACCAGGAAATTGCCGCCCGAGAGGCCCATCTCGGCCGACAGGAAATGTCCGCGCAGCACTTCGCGGGCTTCGCGCGTCAGCGCCGGGATCTCGGTCTTGCGCGGCGTGCCATGGACCTTGTGGAACAGGTCGGCGACGTCGTCGAGGCTCTTGTGCACCGCCGGCGCGATGATGTGGCTGGGCGGCTCGTTGTTGTCGACCTGCAGGATGTATTCGCCGAGATCGGTCTCCACCGGCTGGATGCCGGCCGCTTCGAGCGCCTGGTTGAGCCCGGCCTCTTCCGAGAGCATCGACTTCGACTTGGTGACCTTGGTCACGCCGTGCTTGCGGGCGATTTCCGTCACCAGGCGGCAGACCTCGGCGCCGTCCTTGGCCCACATGACCGTGGCGCCGGTCTCCTGCGCCTTCTGTTCGAAGCGCTCCAGCCACAGGTCGAGGTTGTCGATGACCTTGTTGCGGATCGCCACCGCCGCGTCGCGTGTGCCCTCGAAATCGTCGAGATCCTTGAGCGCCTCGGCGCGCTTGGTCACGAACTTGCCTTTGGCATTTTTCAGGTTGCCCTGCAGCACTACGTTGGCCAAGGAACCCGCGGCATTGGCCTTGAAGCGCATGGACTTGATTTCCATTACGCGTCTCCCGCCAGGATTTCCGCCACATGCAGCACCTTGGTGTTCTCGTCACCCATGCGCCGCAGCTTGCCCTCGATGTTCAGCAGGCAACCGAGGTCGCCGCCGACCACGGCCCTGGCGCCGCTGGCCAGCACGTTGTCGCACTTGCGCTCGGCGATCGCCGCCGAGACCTCGCCGAACTTGACCGAGAAAGTGCCGCCGAAACCGCAGCATTCCTCGCAGCCGTTCATCTCCCTGAGTTCGACGCCTTTCATCGTCGCCAGCAACGCACGCGGCTGTTGCTTGATGCCCATGCTGCGCAGGCCGGTGCAGGAATCGTGATAAGTGATGCTGCCTTCATGGTCGCCCGGCACGCTGCCCACCTTCAGCACCGTGACCAGGAAATCGGTCAGTTCATAAGTGCGGCTGGCGAGCGCCGTGGCACGGTCGCGCCATTCGGGTTCGGCGGCCAGCAGGGTCGGGTATTCGGTACGAATGTGGTCGCCGCAGGAGCCGGAAGGCGAGACGACATAGTCGAAACCCTCGAATTCGGCGATGGTCTTCTTCGCCAGCGCCACGGCCCCCGGCGCATCGCCCGAATTCCATGCCGGCTGGCCGCAGCAGGTCTGGCTCTCCGGCACGATCACCTCGCAGCCGGCAGTCTCCAGCAGTTTCAGGGCGGCAAAGCCGATGCGCGGGCGCATCAGATCCACCAGACAGGTCACAAACAGCCCTACGCGCACCCTTGCCATGGACTCACTCCGTTATGTTGTTGTCGCCTGCCTCCGAAGCGGGATCCCAGGCATGCAAAGCAAATAGTCGCCGATCGCCAACGAAGGCATTTGTTATAGTATCCGAAGTCCCGTTCCCAAGAAGAGAATGCCGTGCCGCATAAGCCTGCAGATGCCGCGCCGGAAGCCCGCAGCGGTATCCAGGTCATCGAGCGCATGATGAAACTGCTCGATGTCCTTTCCTATCATCACGATCCGGTCAGCCTCAAGCAGTTGGCGCTGGAGACGGGTCTGCATCCATCTACCGCACATCGCATCCTGGCCGCCATGGCCACGTCGGGTTTCGTCGAACGCGCCGATCCCGGCACCTACCGGCTCGGCATCCGCCTGCTGGAACTGGGCAACGTGGTCAAGTCGCGCATCAGCATCGGCCAGGCTGCCATGCCGCTGATGCAGCGCCTGCACCAGCAACTCGGGGAAAGCGTGAATCTGGGCGTGCGCCAGGGCGACGAAATCGTCTATGTGGAACGCACCTCCAGCGGCCGCTCCTCGGTGCGCGTGGTACATCTGGTCGGCGCCCGCGCGCCGCTGCATGTCACGGCCGTGGGCAAACTCTATCTGGCCGAAGACGGCCCGCAAAAACTGCGCGAGTACGCCAAGCGCACCGGCCTGCCCGGCTATACGCCGACCTCGCTGACCACGCTCGGCGCGCTGGAACGCGAAGTCGAGCGCGCGCGTCGCCACGGCGTGGCCTTCGACAACGAGGAAATCGAACAGGGCCTGCGCTGCATCGCCGCGCCGGTGCGCGACGATGCCGGCGAACTGGTCGCCGGGCTCTCGGTTTCGGCCCCGGCCGAGCGCCACAGCGCGGACTGGGCCGCGCTGGTCAAGGAAACCGCCGACGCCATTTCGCTGGCCATAGGCTACACGCCGGCCGCCGGACGCCAATAATAGTCCATTCCAATCCAGGTTTGAGTCTGAGCGATCGGTTTTGACGTTGAATTTCT
>NZ_JASJPC010000018.1:0-153317 GCF_031426875.1 Sulfuritalea sp. | reverse complement strand
TCCCGGATCGTGAAATCGGGTCGTCGGCTGAACTCAAGTCCGACAGGCTGCTAGAGGTCGTTGCTGGCCTGTTCCCGGCGCAAGGCGCGGGCGTAGCGATGGCGTGCCATGAGGCGCGGGTCGGTGACGATCAGGCCGATGGTTTCGCCGATCACCATCACTACCCCCAGTACCGGCAGCACCAGCATCAGGCCCGACACTCCGGCCACGGCGCCGCCGACGAAAATCATCAGCACCGTGACCAGCGGATGCAGTTCCAGGCTCTTGCCTATGGTCAGCGGCATGTACACGAAATCGTCGAGCAGCCGCACCCCGATGAACAGCGCGACCGCCCAGTAAGCCATGCCGGGAGCATCGGGAAAGTCGGTCGCCGCGACCAACACCACCAACAGGCCGCCGAGGATCGAACCGACATAGGGTACCCAGGCCAGCACCGCGCAGATCAACCCCAGCGCCAGCGGGCCGGGTATGCCCAGCAGCCAGAGACCGGCGGCCAGGGTCAGGGCATCGAGCACGGTAAGGTTGATCAGGCCCTGGAAATAGGCGCGGGAGGTGCGGTCGATTTCGTGCAGCAGGAACAGCGTCTTCTCGAAAAAGGCGTTCGGCACCGCGGCGCTGAGAAAGCGCTTGAAGCGGCGCCCGTCGCGCAGAAAGAAAAACGCCAGGAAGGGCGCCAGCAACAGCGACGGAGTCCAGGCCATGATGCCGATAGCGATCGGCTCCAGATGATCGCCGACGCTACCCGCGCCCTGCGTCAGGCGCGCCGCCACGGTATCGGCGAGGTGGGCGCGGGCCAGCGTCGGCCAGTGCGCTTCGAGCGCGCGCAAGGACGCATCGAGCAGCCGCATGCCGCCCTCGGCGTAGCGCTCGACGGTGTTCTGCCAGTCGACAATCTGCCGGGCCACCCACGGCATCAGCGCAACGCCAACGATGACCAGCAACGCCAGGAAAACCAGGGTGACGACGCTTGCCGCGGCATCGCGACTCATGCCGCGATAGATCAGCGCCTTCACCGGCGGATACAGAAAATAATAGAGGATCAGCGCCAGCAGGAAAGGCACCACCAGCCACAGCATCTTCTGGAACACCAGCAGCAGCAGGCAGGTCGCGGCAATGATCGCGGCCCAGACCACCGGGCCGGAGCTGTTGTGAGCCGATCCCGCAGTTGCCGGCGCGTGCTTGAATCCGTTCACGGTCCGGAGCTAGACCATATGCTGATGCGCGCCCACTGCCACGGCCATGTTGCGCATGCGGGCGCCCAGGTGGCACGCCAGCTGGCGCGAAATCTTGGAGGCGATGCGGGCATGGGTGTCGAGCAGGCCGACGAAATCGTCGCGGAAAAACACGATCAGCTGGCAGGGCGTGACGGCGCGGGCCTGCGCCGAGCGCGGCGAGTTGTCCAGCAGCGCCAGTTCGCCGAAGAAGGTGCCGGGGCCGAGCTGGGCCAGCTGCCCACTGTCGCCCTGGCGCCGTCGCGGGTGGAGGGTGGATTCATGCGCAGCGGCTTGCGCGGCGTGGCCGCCATCCCCGTTTTCATGGCGGGAAATCCGCACCTCGCCCGAGGCGACGATGTAGATCGCCTGCCCCTCCTCGCCTTCGTCGAAGATCACCTCGCCACCGAGATAGTGTCGTTCGTGCAGCAGGCCATCGACGATCTGCAATTCGGCCGGCGTCAGGTTCACGAACAGGCTGAGGCTGTGCAGGCGTTCCAGGCGCGGACTGGTTTTTTTGGGGCGAAACAGGCTGACCACGGTATCGGCTCCGTCAGAGTCGTAATGACGGCATTCTAATCAATCGAGGTCCGCTGCGGCGAGCGGAAAGCTGGCCAGCGTCTGATAGCTTGCCGCCGACGGATGCAAATGGGTCTCGACCAGGGCGAATTCGCCGACCGGCCAGCGCACCGGCGTTTCCAGCCGCGGCAGCGACGCGCAACGCACGCGGCGCGCCAGCGTGACATGCGGCACCTGGGCCGAGCCGGAGCGCGCAGCGATCGCGAAGTCGGCCGCACGCAGTTCGGCGCCGAGCCTCTCGCCGAGCCGGCGCAGCGGCGCCGGCGTCTGGCGGCAGCCCGCCCACAGGATGCCGCGCTGCGGCCAGAAACCCAGCCGGTCGAGGCTCAGTTCGAAGGCATCGGCGCGTACCGCGGCCGCGATCCGTTCGAGTTCGGCGACCTGGCTCGGCGTCACCGATCCGACAAAAGCCAGGGTCAGGTGCAAGGACGCCGGACGGATCGCCCGGCCGCCGCCGCCCGCCAGGCTGTGGCCAAGGGCCGCAAGGTGGCCGCTCGCCTCGGCGTCCGGCCACAGCGCGAAGAACACGCGCCGCGAGCGAGCCTCGCTCATGTTGCCGCGCCGGCGCGCACCAGCAGCGCCACGGCCTCGGCGGCAATGCCCTCGCCGCGCCCCTCGAAACCGAGCCGCTCGTTGGTCTTGCCCTTGACATTCACGGCAGCGACTTCGATGCCGAGGTCGGCCGCAATGTTGGCGCGCATCGCCGCGACATGGGGCGCGATGCGCGGCGCCTGGGCGATGACCGTGGCGTCGATGTTGCCGACCTGCCAGCCGGCCTCCCGCACCGCCTGCATTGCGCCGCGCAGCAGGGTCCGGCTGTCGGCGCCCTCCCACTGCGAGCCGGTGTCGGGAAACATGCCGCCGATGTCGCCCAGCCCGGCCGCACCGAGGATCGCATCGGTGATCGCATGCAGCAGCGCATCGGCATCGGAATGCCCAAGCAGGCCGCGCGGGTAGGCGATCTCGACGCCGCCGAGGATCAGCTTGCGGCCCGGCGCCAGCGCATGCACGTCATAGCCCTGGCCGATGCGGTATGGCAGCTTCATTTCAGGAATCCTCCTTCGTGGCGGCGGCATCGATCTGCCGCAATGCCTGTTCGACCTCTGTCTGCCCGCCGGGACGCACCAGGCGGGCCAGCTCCTGGCCTTGCCGCAGGAATATCAGCGTGGGCCAGAGTTTGACGCGGAAGGAACGTCCCAGGCGGCGGCCGGGACCGTCTTCGACCTTGATGTGACGCACCCCGGGATGGGCGCCGAGCGCGGCGGCAATCAGGGGCTGGGCAGCGCGGCAGTGCCCGCAATACGCCGCGCCGAACTCGATCACAGTCGCTTCGCGGATGGCATCGATCTCGTCGCGCGCGGGTTCGCTCACCGGTTCGCTCGCCAATCCGTGCGCCGCCTCTGCCGGCTTCATCGTGCCCCCATGGGAATACCCAGAGCCTTGCCGATCAGCGCCCGCGTCTCGGGACTGTCCCAATCCCTGGCCCCATAGTATTTGCCGACCACGCGTCCACGCGCATCGACCACCACGGTCAGCGGCAGTCGATTGGCGCCCAGCATGTTTTCCAGCAGCAGCCGCTGGTCGATGAAGTGGGCGAAACTCGTCGGGTATTGCTGCAGGAAAGCCTTGGCCTTGTCGGGATAGTCGTCCGTGGAAATGCCGATCATCGCGAATTTCTTGCCTTCGTAGCGCCAGAACAGCCGCTCCAGCGAACCCATCTCGGACCGGCAGGGCCCGCACCAACTGGCCCAGACATTGATGAGCAGCGGCTTGCCGCGAAATTCCGAGAGCTTGCGCGAAGGCCCGGCGAGACCCTGCATGGTCGCCTCGCGCAGCGTGCCGCCGATTTCGACTTCGCCCGGAGCCGCCGCCAGGACCGGCATCGCGCCGCCGACGAGACAGAGCAGGATCAGGCCAAGGATGGCTTTGGTCATCGGCACGGCTTTCCGCGGTTCTGCAGTATCCATTCGGCAAGCTGCAGGTCGAGGGGATAGGTGACCTTGAGGTTGCTTGCGTCGGCCGCCACCAGGCGCGGCGCCAGCCGCAGCGTCTCGATGGCGCTGGCTTCGTCGGTGACCTGCGGCGCGAAATCGAGCGCATCGAGCAGTAGGCGATGGCGGAACATCTGCGGCGTCTGCGCCTGCCACAGGCCGTCGCGCGGGACGGTCTGGCGCACGCGGCCGTTCTCGTCGGCGCGCTTCAGGGTGTCGGCCACCGGCACCGCCAGCAGTCCGCCGGCATCGTCCTCGCCGACCTCGGCGATCAGGTTCTCGACCATGGCGACGGTCAGGCAGGGCCGCGCCGCATCGTGCACCAGCACCCAGTCGTTGCCGATATCCATCCGCTCGCCGAGTTCGCCGGCCATCGCCCGCAGGCCGTTGGCGACGCTGTGCGCGCGGGTGTCGCCGCCGCAGCGCAGGACGTGCAGCTTCGGGCCCAGCGTGGCCATCGCGGCGGCGGGCCAGTGCGCATCGTCGGGCGCCAGCACCACGAACACATGGTCGATCGCCGGAGTGGCGCACAATGTCGCCAGGGCGTGCCAAATCATCGGCTGGCCTGCCAGCGGCAGGTATTGTTTGGGAAGGGCGCGCCCCGAGAGCGCGCCCATGCGCGAGCCTGAACCCGCGGCGGGAACCAGAGCAAGATAGGTCATGCCGCGATTCTATACAATCGGCCTAGGGGAATTCGCGCGAGGACGCACATGTTCGCTGCAGAAGCCGGATACGAAGCCTTGCAGGCCTTTGCCACCAGCATCGGCATCGGCCTGCTGATCGGCCTGGAGCGCGAGCGCCAGTCCGACCTCAAGGCCGGCTTGCGCACTTTCGCCCTGGTCGGACTGCTCGGCTGCCTTTGCGCCTTGTTGGCGCAGGTCACCGACAGCGGCTGGATACTCGCCGCCGGCCTGCTGGCCATCGCCGCAATGATGATCGCCGCGCATGTCGCCGACCCGCTGGACTCCGGCGATCCGGGTACCACCTCGGTGGTCGCGCTGATGGTCTGCTACGCGCTGGGCGCCACGGTCTGGTTCGGCTACAGTTCGACCGCCGTGATGCTGGCTGTCGCCACCACCGTGCTGCTCTACTTCAAGGCCGAGCTGCACGGCATCTCGAAAAGCCTGACCCATGTCGACCTCTTGTCGATCCTGCAGTTCGGCGTGCTGTCACTGGTGATCCTGCCCATCCTGCCCGACCGCAACTTCGGCCCCTACCAGGCCTTGAACCCGCACAACATCTGGTGGATGGTGGTGCTGATCTCCGGCGTATCGCTGGCCGGCTATGCGGCGCTGCGCCTGACCGGGGCGCGGCACGGGGCGGCGCTGATCGGCATCTTTGGCGGCATGGTTTCGTCAACCGCCACCACCATGATCTTCGCCCGCCATGCCCGCGCCAATGTCGATCTGGGGCGCACCGCGATGGTGGTGATCCTGCTCGCCAACATCGTGGTCATGGTGCGCCTCGGGGTGGTTTCGGTCGCCGTGGCGCCCGCTATCGTCGAGGCGCTCTTCGGCGTGCTCGGCTGCGGCATCGCGCTGGGCGTTGCGGCCACGCTCTGGGGCTGGCGCCAGCTCGAGGGTGGCAGCACGCTGCCGATGCCGAACGTCACCAATCCGACCGAGATCAAGACGGCGCTGACCTTCGGCGGCCTCTACGCGCTGGTCCTGGTGCTCTCCGCCTGGCTGCAGGACGTCGCCGGCAGCCGCGGTATCTACCTGCTGGCGCTGGCCTCGGGACTGACCGACGTCGATGCGATCACCCTGTCTTCCTTGCGCATGTTCACCCTGGACAAGCTCAGCGAGGCACAAACCATTACCGCAATAACTCTGGCGACGCTTTCCAATCTCGCCTTCAAGACCGGGCTGGTGGTGGTCATCGGCGGTGCGGCGCTGGCGCGCCGCACCCTGCCGGGATTGGTCGCCATCGCCGCCGGTCTGGTCGGCGGCCTGCTGCTGCTGACCTGAACGAGGCGATCATGACTACCGCTACCCGTCCGCCGGCCGTTGCCGGCATGTTCTACCCCGGCGATCCCGCCAGCCTGCGCGACGACCTGGCGACCTGCCTCGCCGTTGCGCCAGCGCCAACTCTTGAGGCGGCGCCACCCGGCCTGCTCAAGGCGATCATCGTGCCGCACGCCGGCTACATCTATTCCGGCGGCACCGCCGGCCAGGCCTATGCGCTGCTGGCGCCGCTGGCCGGGCGCATCCGGCGCGTGGTGCTGCTCGGGCCCTGCCATCGCGTCGCGGTACGCGGCCTGGCGGCGCCCACGGTCACGGCCTTCGCCACGCCGCTGGGCAACATCGCGCTCGACCGCGCCGCGCTCGATGGCCTGGCCGACCTGCCGCAGATCGTCGCCTCTGATGCCGCCCACGCCCAGGAACATTCGCTGGAAGTGCAACTGCCCTTCCTGCAGACCGTGCTCGGCGAATTCCAGCTGGTGCCGCTGGCCGTGGGCCAGACCGGCGCGCGCGAGGTTGCCCAGGTGCTGGAGCGCCTCTGGGGCGGGCCGGAAACCCTGATCGTGATCAGCTCCGACCTCTCGCACTTCCACGGCTATGCCGAGGCGCAGAAGATCGACCAGGCCACGGCCGAGCACATCCTGGCGCTGGACCAGCTCAGCAGCTTCGAGCAGGCCTGCGGCGCGCTGCCGATCAACGGCCTGCTCGCCTTGGCAAAGCAGCGCGGCCTGCGCATCGAACGCGTCGCGCAATGCAACTCGGGCGACACCGCCGGCGACAAGTCGCGCGTGGTCGGCTATGCATCGTTCGCGCTCTACGAGGCGCCGCAGGAGGCCGCCGCCGATCCCGGCCCGGCGCTGCTGGTGCGTGCGCGCAATGCCATCGCCAGCCACTTCAAGCAGGCAACGCGGGCCGAGCCGGACCATCCGGCGCTGGCGCTGCCCGGCGCGACCTTCGTCACGCTGACCCAGAACGGCCAGTTGCGCGGCTGCATCGGCTCGCTGCAGGCGCATCGTCCGCTCGACCAGGACGTGCGCGCCAATGCCGTCGCCGCCGCCTTCCGCGATCCGCGCTTCCCGCCGCTCAAGGTCGAGGAACTGGCGCGCACCCGCGTCGAGGTCTCGCTGCTGACCGCGCCGCAGCCGATGAGCTTCACCGACGAGGCCGACGCGCTGCGCCAGTTGCGGCCCAACATCGACGGCATCATTTTCATTGCCGGCGAGGGTGGCAAACTCGGAAGAAGCACCTTCCTGCCGCAAGTCTGGGAACAATTGCCGGAACCACGCATGTTCATGGCCCATCTAAAACAGAAGGCCGGCCTGCCTGCCGACTACTGGTCTGCCGAAGTCCAACTACAACGCTATGAGGTGCAGAAATGGAAAGAAGCGCCGATCCCATAAGCGGAGTGCCCGCCCGCTGGTGGCACAAACTGGACGACGGCCGCATCCAGTGCGACCTTTGCCCGCGCGACTGCAAATTGCACGAAGGCCAGCGCGCCGCCTGTTTCGTGCGCGCCATGCAGGGCGGCGAGATGCTGCTGACCACCTACGGCCGCAGCTCGGGTTTCTGCATCGACCCGATCGAGAAGAAGCCGCTCAACAACTTTTTCCCCGGCTCCAGTGTGCTGTCCTTCGGCACCGCCGGCTGCAACCTGGCCTGCAAGTTCTGCCAGAACTGGGACATCTCGAAATCACGCGACATGGACCGGCTGATGGACGACGCCACGCCGCAGGCCATCGCGCGCGCCGCGCAACGTTATGGCGCGCAGAGCGTGGCCTTCACCTACAACGACCCGGTGATCTTCGCCGAGTATGCGATGGACACTGCCGACGCCTGCCACGCCCTCGGCATCAAGACCGTGGCGGTGACCGCCGGCTACATGCATCACGAACCGGCGCGCGAGTTCTATTCGAAAATGAATGCCGCCAACGTCGACCTCAAGGCCTTCACCGACGACTTCTACGTCAAGCTGTGCGGCGCGAAGCTGCAACCCGTGCTCGACATCCTGGCCATGATCCACCACGAGACCGACTGCTGGCTCGAAATCACGACACTGCTGATCCCCGGCAAGAACGACGGCGACGAGGAACTCAAGGCGCTCGCGGCCTGGGTGGCAAAGGAACTCGGGCCGGACGTGCCGATCCATTTCAGCGCCTTCCATCCCGACTGGAAGATGGGCGACATCCCGCCCACGCCGCCGGCGACGCTGGCTCGCGCCCGCCGCATCGCCATGGACGCCGGCCTGCACTACGTCTATACCGGCAACGTGCATGACAAGGCCGGCGACGAAACACTCTGCCCCGGCTGCGGCAAGGCCGTGATCCGGCGCGACTGGTACAGCATCCTCGGCTACGACCTCGACGACACCGGGCATTGCCGGCATTGCGGCACGGCCATCGCCGGGCGCTACGGAAAGTTCGGCAAGCCCTTCGGCCCGCAGCGGATTCCGGTGCGGCTGCACGCGGGCGCGTGAAATCGCCGTCCCGAACTCTGTCTGCCGGGAACTCCGCTTTATGTCCCGGAGGGACGGTATCCAGCCGGACGCGAGCCGACAAGCACCAACTTTCCTTTGCGCAGCCGGAACAAGGCTTACCGTCTGCATGCGGCCCATACCTGCCGGTCGAGCCCCTTAGTCCCAGAACCAATATGGGCGAGGCCAATGGGCAGTTCGCCATGGAGATGCACGAATACTCACCTATACTGGTGCGCATCCCACCGCCGCTGTTTCGTCCATGTCCGCGCCGCCGTTCGGAAAAACTGACCAGTCCGCCACCGGCAAAAGCGGCGGCAAGAAGAAGGTTTTGTGGGCTGTGTTGTTCCTTGCAATGTTTGCTTACCTTGGAAGTTATATCGCCGTCGTTGCCTATGTGCGATTTGGCGGCCAGGCCGTTAAAGACTTCTGCAATCAGGATTTGATCGGTAAGTCTGTGTCTGCGGCAAAGGAACTTGCCGCCAGAAGCGGGTTGGAAATCGTTGAATGGGAGGGATGGCTTCGTGTGACCACGGACCCGAACATGTCCCGACATACCTGCGACCTCAAGGTCAATGCCGGCATAGTGAGATCCGCCAAGGCATCCTTCCGATTCTGATGATCCGTGTGGGCGTTGCGGGCCTGGAACCGCCTTAGCTAGAGGTCTCAGTTCGGCCATCTACCGACACCGACTACGCATAAATTCCCTGCCCCTGAGCGTCGGCTCAAGGCAGGACAGCGGTCATCCCCTATACCTGCATGCCTGACTCGGGCGTTTTGACCTCCCGTCTCCTTTTACATTGCCGCCAGTCCGGAGCATCCGCCGCATTCACTTCACCGCCACTCTCCAGTAGTCAGTCAACAGGGAAAAAGCGCATTCCCTGTAGGAGCGAGCTTGCTCGCGATAAGCCGCTATCGCGAGCAAGCTCGCTCCCACATCCATCGGTTTCAACATGTCTGCTTACAAGGCATCAGCCCGTGTTCAGGGTCTATTCGGGAATGCTTTTCTGCAAATCGTGACGCGACCGGACCAAAATCGGCGATTGACCGCTACACCCGGCGTCAGGCACACTTCTAACAAGCCGGTTGGATTTCCTGTCCTTCACGAGGAGCCCGTGGTAAATGGAGCAAGTTGCTGAAGTCGGTATAGAAAAGTATGAAATCACCCGAGAGCTCGGCAGGGGCGCGACGAGCATTGTTTACCTTGCTTACGACACATTCAACGAACGCGAGGTAGCGATCAAGATCTTCAAACCGGAAATCTTGTCCGACCCCGAACACGGCAATACCTACCGCAAGTTGATCGCCAATGAGGCTGCCCTGGCGGGGCGCCTCAACCACCCGCACATCGTTGGCATCTACGACGCGCTGCTGGGCCAGGACGAAGGCTATATCGTCATGGAATACGTGCAAGGCGAAACGCTGGAAAAATACGGCCATGTCGAGCACCTGCTGCCCGTGGACAAGGTGGTCGAGATCGCCTTCAAGTGCGCCCTGGCGCTCGATTTTGCAAGCCGCAACGGCATCATCCATCGCGACATCAAGCCCGCGAACATCATGCTTTGCGAGGATGGCGCGGTGAAGATCGCCGACTTCGGGGCCGCGATTCTGGCGAAGAACGACGAGACGCAGCTGACCGGGGTCGGCTCGCCTGCTTATATGTCGCCGGAGCAGGTCCGAAACGACACCCTCAGCTACCAGACCGATATCTATTCCCTGGGCGTGGTGATGTACAAGCTGCTCACCGGCCGCCTGCCCTTCGAAGCCGACACCAACTACGGGCTGACCCACAAGATACTGAACGAAGACTCGCCCAGCATCCGCACCCATCGCCCTTCGCTGTCGGCGCGGCTCGCCGACATCGTCACCAAGGCATTGCGCCGAAACACGCCGGAGCGGCATGCCAACTGGCGCGAGTTCACCGAGGATCTGTCGACCATCGCGGAGCTGGATCTGCCACAGGAAGCCGATTCCGAGACCCAGCGCTTCAACATGCTGAAGGCACTGCCGTTCTTTCAGGACTTCAGCGAAATCGAGCTCTGGGAAGTGCTGCGCATAAGCATCTGGGGGCGCGTGCCATCCGGCACCTTCCTGGTCGACGAGGGGACCAAGGGCAACTTCTTCTTTGTCATCGCCGATGGCAGCGTGGGCGTGGTCAAGGGCAACAAGAAGCTGAGCACGCTGGGCAAGGGGCACTGTTTTGGCGAGATGTGCTACATCCGGCAGGGCGCGCTGACGCGCACCGCCACCATCGTGGCCGACACGCCCGTCACCCTCTTCAAGATCAAGGCCGACTCCTTGCACAAGGCGTCGGAAAACTGCCAGCTCCGGTTCAATCGCTCGTTCATGAACATCCTGGTCGACCGGCTGGCGCAGGCGACCAGCGAACTGGCCACCGTGTACTGACCCCGCGGCCGGTCGACGGCTAGCGGCCGATCTTTGCGTCGAGAAAGGCCTTGATCTCGAGAAACTTCGGTTCCTCGCGCTTGACGAACTCGACGGTGCAGTCATCGAGGCCCGCCAGCATGAAGCCGGTTTTCGATTCCGGCAGCACAAAGGTGATGTGGCCGGCCAGCAGGGTGCTGGCCGGCTTGAACTGGATCGAGGCGATCGAGTCGATGGGGATGTTCTTGTCGCCCTTGATGCCTTCCAGCAGGTCGCCCTTGAGGCTCTGCAACAGCACCTTGATGCCCATCTTGCGCTTGATCACGACCTCCTTGTCATAGACCTCCAGGAGATCACCCGTTTTCGACTCGGCGCTCATCAAGGCGCCCGGCGCGGTCGCATAGCCAAGCCCGCAGGAAGGGCATTTGTCTTCCGGCGCCTTCGCATCCTTGGGTTGCCGCTGGTAGGCGCAGTGCGGGCATTGGTTCGTCGCCAAGGGGCCGCCGGCCGCCGCCGGCGAGGTCGTCCGCGGCGGTTTCGGCATCCGTTCCTGTTTGGCGGATTCGCGCGCCTGGACCTTGTTCGCCGACGGGCCGGCATCACCGCGCGTGACATCTTCCTCGACGAAGCGAAGTTGACTGGTACCGACCGAAATCAGGTCCTCGTCGCTCAGCAGCAGCCTGGTGATTTTCCTGTCGTGCACGAAGGTGCCATTTGCGCTGCCAAGGTCTTCGATGACGTAGAGATCGCCACAGCGGGTGATTACCGCATGCTCGTTGTCGGCATTGACATTGGCGAGGGGAATCTCATTGGACGCCTTGCTGCCAATGACCATCCGGTCCTTGTTGACCGGAAATTCCCCGAGCACGTGACCATTCGAGTTAACCACCAGCTTCGGCATGTCGCTTCCCTCGAGAATTGAGATATCCAATGGTGCAAGCATAGCGCAAGGACCGGCGCTACGCAGATGCGCCGGGAGTCGCAGGCTTGCAGGCGCACAAGTTCATAACGAGGAGACAAAAATGAAAAGCCTACCCTGTTCATCAGCCTCGCCGCCACCACGTTTTCCACGATTGCGATGACCCAGGCGTCAATCGGCCAGGCTCTGCTGGCCAAGCTCGAACCCAAGGGCATCAAGGGCCCGGCATAACGGGACAAGCGCTTCAAGTAGATGTCGGCCAACACCTGTCTCGAGTGCGGCATCCTCGCTCGCGGTTTCGCCCGAGCTTACTGCGACGAGTGCCAGCACGATTTCCTGATCGCATGCTCCTGCAAATGTCGTGGCGTGTGCCCCTCCTGCAACACGCGGCGCATGGCCGAAACCACGGCGCACCTGGTCGATCACGTCTTCCCGCCGCTACCGGTGCGGCCGGACCCACTCTACGAGACCTTGCTGAAGTGACTGGAGAAGCCAGGTCAACGAGCGGCAGCTTATTGTCGTATACCAGTCACCCAATACCCAACAACCTGAATGACGGCAGTGGGCACTTATGCGCACCTCCCGCTGCACAAGGCCCTTGCGCGAGCGCGACTTACCCCCTGAATCGAGACGCCGTCGCCCAGCCCGATAGTTGGCGCTGGCAACACGGCGCCGCGCCGGAACGCGACCCTCGCTACAGCGTCACCCGCGTCCCCAGTTCCACCACCTGGTTCGGCGGCAGGCCGAAGAAGTCGGCGGCGGTGCGGGCATTGCGGCACAACCCCGAGAACAGCGCCTTGCGCCAGTAAGGCATGGCCGCGCCGACGCGAGGCACCACGGTTTCGCGGCCGAGGAAGAAGGATGTCGTCATCGCTTCCATGTCCAGGCCCTGCTCGCCGCACCACTCCAGCGCGGCCGGCACATCGGGCGGGTCCATGAAGCCGAAATGGATGTGCACGCGGTAGAAGCGATGCGTCAGGCGCTCGACCACCACCCGCTGCGCGCTCGGTACGCGCGGCACCGACAGCACCGTCACGGTGACCAGCGCCACCTGCTGGTGCAACACCTTGTTGTGCTTGAGGTTGTGCAGCAGCGCATGCGGCACATGCTCCGGGTAGGGCGTCATGAACACCGCCGTGCCGGGCACGTTGATCGTGTCGGGCGTCTCGATGGCGGGGATGAAATCCTTGAGCAGCAGGGCCTGGGTGTCGAGCTTGTCCTGCAGCAGTTCGCGCCCGGCCTTCCAGGTGGTCAGCAGCAGATACACGGCGCCGCCGAAGACCAGCGGGAACCAGCCGCCGTCGAGGATCTTGGTCGAGTTGGCGCCGAGGAAGGCCAGGTCGAGCACCAGCAGCGCGCCGAACACCGGCAGCGCCAGGCGCTTGCGCCAGCCCCACTGGCGGCGCGCGACGAGGTAGGCGAACAGCGAGGTGATGATCATGGTGCCGGTGACCGCGATGCCGTAGGCCGCCGCCAGGTTGGTCGATGACTTGAAGGCCAGCACCAGCGCGATCACGCCCAGCAACATCAGCCAGTTCACGCCGGGCATGTAGATCTGACCCATCTGGCTGCCCGAGGTGTGCAGCAGTTCCATGCGCGGCGCATAGCCGAGCTGGATCGCCTGCTGCGTGATCGAATACACGCCGGTGATCACCGCCTGCGAGGCGATCACCGTGGCCGCCGTGGCCAGGCCCACCAGCGGCAGCAGGAACCAGTCGGGCGCCATCAGGTAGAAGGGATTTTTTATCGTCGCCGGGTCTTCCAGCAGCAGCGCGCCCTGGCCGAAGTAGTTGAGCAGCAGCGCCGGCAGCACCAGGCCGAACCAGGCCAGGCGGATCGGTCGCCGGCCAAAGTGGCCCATGTCGGCATACAGCGCCTCGGCGCCGGTGACCACCAGGAAGACGCTGCCCATGGCGAGAAAGCCCAGAGTTGGATCCGCAGCGAGGAAGGCCAGCGCATGGCCCGGCCAGAGCCCCGCCAGCACCGAGGGATGGCGCAGGATCTGCATCACGCCAAGAGCCGCGAGGGCGGCGAACCAGACGCAGGTGATCGGCCCGAAACTCGCACCCACCTTGGCCGTGCCGTGGCGCTGGATCCAGAACAGCGCAACCAGGATGCCCAGCGTGATCGGCACGATGTAGGGCGCGAACACGGGCGTCGCCACCTCCAGCCCCTCCACCGCGGACAGCACCGAAATCGCCGGCGTGATCAGGCCGTCGCCATAGAACAGCGCGGCGCCGAACAGGCCGAGCAGGATCACCGCCTGCCGCGTGCGCCCGCTGATCCCTTCGTCGGCGAGGACGCGGGCCATCAGCGCCATGATGCCGCCCTCGCCCTTGTTGTCGGCACGCAGGATCAGGCCCACGTACTTGTACGACACCACGACGATCAGCGACCAGAACACCAGCGAGAGTATGCCCAGCACGTTCTCCGGCGTGATCGGCACCGGGTGGTGGGTGTTGCCGAAGACTTCCTTGATCGCGTAGAGCGGGCTGGTGCCGATGTCGCCATAGACCACGCCGAGCGCGGCGAGGGCGAGGACGGCGGTGCTGTCTTTTTGTACTTCGTGGCTCATGACGCGGAATCCTGAAGTTGAAAACGGTAGCCGACCCCGGTTTCGGTCAGTAGGTGACAGGGCCGCGCCGGATCGGCTTCGAGCTTCTGCCGCAGATGGCCGATGTAGATGCGCAAGTAATGGCCGCGTTCGGCGTAGCCGGAGCCCCAGACGTCCTTCAGTAACTGCCGGTGCGTCAGGACGCGGCCGACGTTCGCCAGCAGCACGCCGAGCAAGCGGTATTCGATGGGCGTCAGGTGGATCGTGGCCCCGTCGCGGGTCACTACGCGATGGACGCGGTCGACGCGGATCCGGCCGAACTCGATCACCGTCTCGCCAGCGCCAACTTTCTGCCGCCGCAGCAGGGCGCGCACCCGTGCCCGCAGTTCCTGCACGCCGAAAGGCTTGGTCAGGTAGTCGTCGGCGCCGGCATCGAGCGCCGCCACCTTCTCCGCCTCGGCCGAGCGCGCGGAAAGCACCAGCAACGGCAACATCGTCCAGGTGCGCAGCTCGCGAATCAATTCGACGCCGTCGCGGTCCGGCAGGCCGAGATCGATGATGGCCAGCGCCGGCGCCGGCCCGGTGAAGGCCTCCAGCGCCGCGGCGGCGGACGCGGCTTCGATTACGCGGCCCTCGTCCTCCAGCGCGGCGCAGACGAAGCGCCGGATCTGCGGTTCGTCCTCGACCAGCAGGATCAGCGGGCGCTCGTCATTCACTGGCTTCTTCCTCCAGTACCGGCGGCGTACCCAGCGGTAGCGTGAACGCCATGCGGGTGCCGCCTGCGGCCCTTCGCTCCGCCCATATGCGGCCGCCATGCGCCTCGACGATCGCGCGGCAGATCGCCAGGCCAAGGCCGACACCGCCGGTCGCGCCCGAGTGGCCGCCGCGCGCAAAGAGATCGAACACGTCCTGCGCAGCGTTCGGCGGCAAGCCCGGTCCGGCGTCGGCGACAGACACTTCCACCGTGTCGCCGACAACCCGCGCGGCGATCGCGATCTCGCCCTGCGGCGCATATTTCGCGGCGTTCTCCAGCAGGTTGCAGAACACGCGCTCCAGCAGCACCGCGTCGAATTCCAGCGGCGGCAGATCCGGCGCCAGATCGACGCGAACCTCGCGCTCCGCCAGCAGTCCCGCCATCGCCTTGAGGCTGCTGCCGACGACTTCTTCCAGCGGCTGCCATTCCTTGTTGAGGACTGTCTTGCCGGTTTGCAGGCGGGCCATGTCCAGCAGGTTGTGCACCATCCCGGACAGACGCAGCGCCTGGTCGCGAATCGCCAGCGCCGATTCCAGCGCCGGCGGCGGCAAGGCGGGACGCACCAGTGTCAATGCATCGGCCAGCCCCACCAGCACCGTCAAGGGCGTGCGCAAGTCGTGCGACACGGCCGACAGCAGCGCACTGCGCAGACGCACCGATTCCATGCGCAAAGTGACTTCCTGCAGGACTTCGCCGTAGTGCAGGCGCTCGACGACGATGGCCGTCAGCGATGCCACCGCGTCGAGCAGCGGACGTCTCTCGGCGGCGCAAACCTGCTCGGCATGCTCGCCGAACACCAGCAGCACTCCCCGTGTTCTGACCGGCGAAGCCAGGGGCAGGGCCAGCGCCGGCCGGTAGCCGCTTTCCTCGGCTGCCAGGTGCATCGGCCGCCCCTGCTCATGGACCGCGCGCACATGGGCCTGGCAGCGCTCCGCGTCCTGCCGCGCCGGAATCGCGACCAGCGTCTCGTCGGCACGCGGTAAATAGAGGATCGCCTCGATCTCCAGCCGCCGGCCGAGGAAACTGCGCACGATGTCAGCCACCTGTTCCGCGGAGATCGCGCCGGAAAGCTCCTTGGACATGTCGTAGAGCGCCCGCATCTCGTCTTCCCGCCGCGTGGCCAGCAAGGCCTTTTCGCGCAGGCGTGCGGCCAGTTGGCCGATCACCAGGGCCACTGCCAACATCACGGCGAAGGTGATCAGGTACTGGGCGTCGGCCACCGCCATGGAAAACCGCGGCTCGACGAAAAAGAAATCGAACAAGCCCACGCCGCCGAACGCCGCCAGGATCGCCGGCCCGCTGCCCAGCCGGACCGCCACCAGCGCCACGACCAGCAGGAAGATCATGACTATGTTGGCGGCGTCGACCACGCCCAGCAGGGGCAGGGTCAACAGGGTCGTCGCGACGCAGGCCAGCGCCGCGCGGAAATAATCGCCGATGCGGCTTGACGGGTTGGATTCCCTCATGAATTCATGCTACCCGCCGAGTTGTAAAAAGGGGGTAAAAATCGCCCCTGGAGCGGGGCGTATAATCGCGCGCCTTCCCGCCGTTCCCTCGCCTGACGCTGATTTGAATCCCCTGCTGTCGCTCCCCGCCCTGCCCAAACCGGGCCAACGCCTCGATTTGCCGCTCCTGGCCGCCTCCGCCGACGCGCTGGCGCTGGCGCAGTTGGCACGGCCCGGACAACTGCTGGCCGTGGTCACCGCCAGCCCGCTCGAAGCGCAGCGCCTGGCCGAGGAAATCGCCTGGTTCGCGCCGGAATTGCGCGTGCATCTGCTGCCCGACTGGGAAACCCTGCCCTACGACAGCTTCTCGCCGCACCAGGATCTGATCTCGGAGCGCCTGGCGACGCTCTACGCGGTGTCGCGAAACGAATGCGAGGTGCTGATCGCGGCGGCCTCGACCGCCATCACGCGCCTGGCGCCGCCGGCCTTCCTCGCCGGCCACACCTTCTTCATGAAGAAGGGCGAGCGGCTGGACCTCGCCAGGCTGCGCACCCAGCTCACGATCGCCGGTTACCAGCACGTGACCCAGGTGGTCGCCGCCGGCGAATACAGCGTACGCGGCGGCCTGGTCGACCTGTTCCCGATGGGCACGGCCCTGCCCTACCGCATCGAGCTGTTCGACGACGAAGTGGAAACCATCCGCAGCTTCGATGTCGATAGCCAGCGCACCCTCTACCCGGTGCCGGAAATCCGCCTGCTGCCGGCGCGCGAATTCCCCGCCGGCGACGCCGGCCGCACCACTTTCCGCCAGCGCTTTCGCGAAGCCTTCGAGGGCGACGCCTCGCGCATCAGCCTCTACAAGGATGTCACGAACGGCATCCTGCCGGCCGGCATCGAGTACTACCTGCCGCTGTTCTTCGAGGCCACCGCGACGCTGTTCGACTACCTGCCCGACCATGCGCTGCTGCTGCTGCACGGCGACGTCGCCGGCGCCATCGCCGAGTTCTGGACCGACCTGCAGGGCCGCTACAAGATGCTCGGCGGCGATCGCTCGCGCCCGGTGCTGCCGCCCGCCGAACTGTTCCTGCGCGACGAGGAATTCTTTGTCGCCGCCAAGCTGCTGCCGCAACTGGCTTTGAAAGTAGGTGCTGGCGATGCGACGAAAGTTGGCGCTGGCGATGCGGCGAACGCGGCGAACGCGGCGGCGAGCCTGCCAATCCTGGCAGTAAATCGCAAGGCCGACGATCCGCTGGCGGCTCTGCGCGGCTTCCTCGCTTTGCATGGCGGCCGCGTGCTGCTGCTGGCCGAATCGCCGGGCCGGCGCCAGACCTTGGCCGACTACCTCGCCGAATACGGCCTGGTACCTGCGTCCTGCACCGACTTCGCCGCATTTCTTGCCGACGCATCGCCCTTCATGCTCGGCGTCGGCCCGCTTTCCGGCGGCTTCCTGCTCGACGACGCCCCGAAGGAAGCCCCTTTGGGGGGCATCGCGGTCGTCACCGAGAACGAGCTCTACGCCGCCACCGCCCGCCCACGCGGCCGCCGCACCGACGCCCGCCGCGCCAACCTCGAAGGCTGGCTGCGCGACCTGTCCGAGCTCAAGGTCGGCGATCCGGTGGTGCATGAAGCCCATGGTATAGGCCGCTACCTCGGCCTGGTGCACATGGATTTCGGCGAGGGCGCCACGGAGTTCCTCCATCTCGAATATGCCAACGGTGCCAAGCTCTACGTGCCCGTAGCCCAATTGCAGGTCATCTCGCGCTACAGCGGCGCCGATCCGGATTCGATCCAGTTGCATACCCTGGGCTCCGGCCAGTGGGAAAAGGCCCGGAAGAAAGCCGCCGAACAGGTGCATGACACGGCCGCCGAGCTGCTGCATCTGTATGCCCAGCGTGCCGCGCGCGAAGGCCACCAGTTCGTTTTCAAACAGCACGACCTGGAAGCCTTTGCCGACGGCTTCGGCTTCGAGGAAACCCCCGACCAGCAGACGGCGATCAACGCCGTGATCGAGGACATGAAGTCGGGCAAGCCGATGGACCGCCTGGTCTGCGGCGACGTCGGCTTCGGCAAGACCGAGGTCGCCATGCGCGCCGCCTTCGTCGCCGTATCCGACGGCAAGCAGGTCGCGATCCTCTGTCCGACCACGCTGCTGGCCGAGCAGCACTACCAGAACTTCAGCGACCGCTTCGCCAATTGGCCGATCAAGATCGCGGAAATCTCGCGCTTCAAGTCGGCGAAAGAGCAGGACGAAGCGGTCGAACTGCTGGCCCAGGGCAAGATCGACGTGCTGATCGGCACCCATCGCCTGCTGCAGAAGGACGTCAAGTTCGAGCGCCTGGGCCTCATCATCATCGACGAGGAACACCGCTTCGGTGTGCGCCAAAAGGAAGCATTGAAGGCGCTGCGCGCCTCGGTCGACGTGCTGACGCTGACGGCGACGCCGATCCCGCGCACCCTGGGCCTGTCGCTCGAAGGCCTGCGCGATTTTTCGGTGATCGCCACGCCGCCGCAGAAGCGTCTGGCGATCAAGACATTCGTCACCAAGTGGTCCAACGGCCAGGTGCGCGAAGCCTGCCTGCGCGAGTTCAAGCGCGGCGGCCAGGTGTATTTCCTGCACAACGAAGTCGACACCATCGAGAACATGAAAGAGCGCCTGCACGCGCTGCTGCCCGAGGCGCGCATCGTGGTCGGCCACGGCCAGCTGCCGGAGCGCGAACTGGAGCGCGTGATGCGCGAATTCACGCAGCAGAAGCACAACCTGCTGCTGTGCTCGACCATCATCGAGACCGGCATCGACAACCCGCACGCCAACACCATCGTCATCAACCGCGCCGACAAGTTCGGCCTGGCCCAGTTGCACCAGCTGCGCGGCCGTGTCGGCCGTTCGCACCACCAGGCCTATGCCTACCTCCTGACCCACGAGGATGCCAAGCCGACGGCCCAGGCCAAGCGGCGGCTGGAAGCGATCCAGGCCATGGAAGAACTCGGCTCGGGCTTCTTCCTCGCCATGCACGACCTCGAAATCCGCGGCGCCGGCGAAGTGCTCGGCGAATCGCAAAGCGGCGAAATCCACGAAATCGGCTTTGCGATGTACACCAACATGCTCAACGCCGCGGTACGCGCACTGAAAGCCGGCGAGAAGGTGCCCGACCTGACCCAGCCCTTGTCCATCACCTCGGAAATCAACCTGCGCGTGCCGGCGCTGTTGACCAACGACTACTGCCCCGACGTGCATGAAAGGCTGACGCTCTACAAGCGCCTCGCCAACTGCGACAGCGAGGACGATTTGCGCGCCATGCAGGAGGAACTGATCGACCGCTACGGAGAAATGCCGGCGCAGACCCTGGCCCTGATGGATACCCACCGCCTGCGCCTGGCCGGCCGCACCCTGGGCCTGGCCAAGCTGGATGCGGGCCCGGCCGCGATTCAGATTCAGTTCATTCCGAACCCACCCATCGACCCCGCGAAAATCATCCGCCTGCTGCAAAGCGATCGCAGCTTCAAGCTCGCGGGCCAGGACAAGCTGCTCTGGCAGAAGCCCACCGCCGCGCTCAACGAGCGGGTGGCTGCGGTGAAGGAACTCTTCCGGCGCCTCAAGCACTGAGTTCGAAAGTTATGTCTACGGCGAAGCCGGAGACGGTATCCCTTGCGGGCGGCGCTGGCAGGACGGCGAAGGGGTGTCGCGAAGCACTGCTTCGCGCCTTCGCCGGTCGGTGGGCCATGCAGGGCCCACCGAGGGCCCCGATCAGGGGCCGAAGAAGGGGCCGAAGACTAGCGGGTTCCGGCATGTAGACTCCGGCCCTTGAGGCCCGCTATACTGTGCAGAATTCTGTAACCCATTGCCAGGAGCCGATCATGAGTTTTTCCGCACGCGACATAGTGCCCTTCACCCAGGCGCGCGCCAATCTCTCCGATCTGGCCGACCAGGCCAAGGCCGGCACCGAGAAAATCATCACCAAGAACGGCGAGAGCTACGTCGCCCTGATCGATGCCGATCGGCTGGACTACTACCATCGCCTGGAGCGCGAGCACATCCACCTGTTGCTGATCGACGACGCCAGGCGCGGCCTGGCCGATATCACTGCCGGCCGCACCGTCGACGCCGACGAGGCCATCGCCCGGATTCAGCAGCGCCGGGCGGCCGGCGCTGCCAATATCGCCCGTCCAGGCAAATCCGCCAAGAAGCGTGGCTGACACGCGCTGTCGGGTCGAGCTGACCGCCAGCTTTCGCGAGCGCCTGGAAGCCATCGAGGCGTTCCTGGTAGAGGCCGACGCCGGCTTCGCGTTCGACGCGCTCCTGGCCGAGCTGCGGGCCACGGTCATCCCCAACCTGCGGCGCTTTCCGCGTATTGGCCGGCGCTACCTGGACAATCCGCCGCAGTCCGCCGAAGCGCTGGCTCAACTGGCCGCGCTGCCGACGGGCGCACCGGAAGCGCTGCGCGAGTACCTACATGGCGACTACCTGCTGCTCTACGCCGCGATGGAGGCCAACGCCACCGTGTACCTGCTATCCATCCGCCATCACCGCCAACTATCCTTCGACTTCGCGCGCCTGTGGCCCAGCGCCTGACAGGCATAACAGTATCTACAGCCTTGACCTTCCGTTGTTGGTCAGATAAGATGACCAACATTCAATGGAGCACGCCATGCAGCAATTCAACATCGCCGAAGCCAAGGCCCATCTTTCCGAGCTGGTGCAGAAAGCCATGATGGGCGAGGAAATCGTCATCGCCCGCGACAACAAGCCGCTGGCGATGCTGGTGCCGATCAAGCGCGCGCGGCAAAAGCGCACGCCGGGCTCGGGCAAGGGGCAGATCCTGTTCATGGCCGACAACTTCGATGCGATCCCGGAAGGATTCGAGGACTACACGAAGTGATTGCGCTGCTCGACACCAACGCCTTCCTGCGCTGGGTGGAAGGCGACGACAAGTTGTCGGTCAAGGCGAAATCCTGCATCGCCAATCCGGACAACGAAATCCTGGTCAGCGTCGTCGTCGCCTGGGAACTGGCGATCAAGTCCGGCCAGGGTGGCATCAAGCTGGCCCAACCGGTCGGGCGCTATGTGGCGAGCCATATCGAGGCCAACGGCTTTCGTCTGCTCGGCATCGAACTCGATGATATGGCCGCCATCGAAACCCTGCCCCTGCATCACCGCGACCCGTTCGACCGCCTGCTGGTCGCGCAGGCGAAGAACCGCAAGTTGCCCGTGGTCAGTTCCGACCGGGCGTTTTCCGACTACGGCATCAAACGCATCTGGTAACCGCCATGCAACAGACTGAAAACCTCAATATCGAAGCCTTCGAACCGATGCCGACGCCGGAGGAAATCCACGGCCGCGTGCCGCTGTCGGACTCCGCCGCAGAGTCGGTGCTGGCGGGACGGCGCACGCTGGAACGCATCCTCGACGGCAAGGACCCGCGCATATTTGTCGTGGTCGGCCCCTGCTCGATCCACGACCCCGTCGCCGGGCTCGATTACGCGCGACGCCTGAAGCAACTGGCCGACGAAGTGGCCGACACCATGCTGCTGGTGATGCGCGTGTATTTCGAAAAGCCGCGCACGGCGACCGGCTGGAAGGGTTACATCAACGATCCGCGCATGGACGATTCCTTCCACATCGAGGAAGGCATGCAGAAGGCGCGCGAATTCCTGCTCGCCGTGAATGAACTGGGCCTGCCGGCCGGCACCGAGGCGCTGGATCCGATCGCGCCGCAGTATCTGGGCGACCTGATCGGCTGGGCCGCGATCGGCGCGCGCACCTCGGAATCGCAAACCCATCGCGAGATGTCTTCCGGTCTTTCGGCGCCGGTCGGCTTCAAGAATGGCACCGACGGCTCGCTCGATGCCGCCGTCAATGCCATCATCTCGGCGTCGAGCCCGCACAGCTTTCTCGGCATCAACATGCAGGGCCGCTCCAGCGTGGTGCGCACCGCCGGCAACCGCTACGGCCACTTGGTGCTGCGCGGCGGCGGCGGCCGGCCGAACTACGACACCGTCAGCGTCGCGCTGGCCGAGGCGGCGCTGGCCAAGGCCGGACTGCCGCACAATATCGTCATCGATTGCTCGCACGCCAACAGCTACAAGAAGCCGGAACTGCAACCGCTGGTGATGCAGGACTGCATCAACCAGATCTGCGCCCAGCGCAAGGCCGGCCATCGCTCCATCGTCGGCCTGATGATCGAAAGCTTCATCGAAGCCGGCAACCAGCCGATCCCCGACGATCTGTCGCAGTTGAAATATGGCTGCTCGGTCACCGATGCCTGCGTCGATTGGCCGACCACCGAGAAAATGATCCGCGACGCCGATGCAACGCTGCGCGGCCTGTCCGCCCAACCCGCCTGAGAATCCCCATGAGCCTGATTCGAGCCTTTCGCGGCCTGCGCCCTGCCGCCGGCCAGGCCGGCGCCATCGCCGCGCCACCCTACGATGTCCTCTCCAGCGACGAAGCGAGAGTCCGCGCCGCGGGCAAGCCCTGGTCCTTCCTGCACATTTCCAAGCCGGAAATCGACCTGCCGCCGGACATGGATCCCTATGCGCCGGCGGTATATGCCAAGGCTGCCGAAAACCTGCAGAAGATGCTCGCCGCCGGGGTGCTGGCCAGGGACGCCGCGCCCTGCTACTACGCTTACCGGCTGACCATGCCCGGCATGGGTGACGACAAGGCCGGCGACCATGTGCAGACCGGCCTGGTGGCCGCCGCGAACGTCGCCGACTACGACAGCAACCGCATCCGCAAGCACGAGTTCACCCGGCCCGACAAGGAAGACGACCGCGTGCGCCAGATCGAGGCGCTCAACGCCCAGACCGGTCCGGTGCTGCTGGCCTACCCGGCATCGAGCACGGCCGATGCGCAGATCGCCGCCATCGCGCAAGGCGCGCCGGCCGCCGATGTCGTCGCCGACGACGGCATCCGCCATCAGATCTGGGTCCTGACCGACGCCGCGCAGATCGCGGCGATCACGGCAACTTTCGACGCCATGAAGGCGCTCTACATCGCCGACGGCCATCACCGCTCGGCCGCCGCCTCGCGTGTCGCCGCCGCACGCCACCAGCAGGGACGCGTATCGTCCGCCGACTCCTTCCTGTCGGTGATCTTCCCCCATCACCAGATGAAGATTCTCGACTACAACCGCGTCGTCAAGGACCTCAATGGCCTCGAAGAGTTGGCGCTGGCGACCCGCCTCGCCGCCGCCTTCACGGTCGAGGACAGCGCCGGCCGCGCGCATCCCTCCTGTCCCGGCGAGTTCGGCATGTACCTGGCCGGGCGCTGGCGCAGGCTGCGCATCAAACCCGAGCTGATTCCCGAGGATCCGGTGGCGCGCCTCGATGTCTCGCTGCTGTCGCACCATGTGCTGGCGCCGCTGCTGGGCATTGCCGACCTGCGCCGCGACAAGCGCATCGACTTCGTCGGCGGCATCCGCGGCCTGACCGAACTGGAAAGGCGCGTCGACTCGGGCGAGATGGCGGTGGCCTTCGCCCTCCATCCCACCAGCATGGATCAGCTGATGGCAGTGGCCGACAGCAACGAGGTGATGCCGCCGAAATCCACCTGGTTCGAGCCCAAGCTGGCCGACGGCCTGGTCTCCAACGTGCTCGACTAGTACGCAGACATGTTGAAACCGATGGATGCAGGAGCGAGCTTGCTCGCGACAACGGCTTATCGCGAGCAAGCTCGCTCCTACAGAGAATGCGCCTTTTCCTTGATGACTGACTACTAGGCAGGAAGAACGCAGGCCGGCGCGAAGCGCAGGCCCGTCGGTGCTTCAGTCCCTGGCTGCCGTGGCGACAGGCTGCAGACAGCGGCTGCAGGTCGGCGCAGCTTCGCTGACGGCGTGGCCATATTTGCGGCATTGCCTTTCGGCGGCATAGAGCGCAAGGGCCGGCCTCTTCGACGCCAGCGCGAGAATCAGGACCGTGGCCAGAATGTAGCTGGCCTGCTCTCCGGCAGCCCCATCCAGCAAAGCCATGGACAGCGGCTGCAACAGGCTGGCGGCAAACATCAGGATGCCCGAACCGATCACAAAGACCGAGTTGGCAAAGTGCCTGACTTTGGCTTCCAGTTCTTCTTTCGATGGCATCACGACGATCCGGAGGGAAAAGCACTATTCCAGAAAACAAGGGCAACCCGCGGGTTGCCCTTGTCATGTCCCGGGCATTCAACCGGGGATGGTCTCCCCGAGGGACATTGGAGCGGGCGGCTTACTTCTTCTTGGCGGCCGGCTTCTTTGCTGCCGGCTTGGCGGCAGGCTTCTTTGCAGCGGCGGGTTTCTTGGCGGCAGCGGGCTTCTTGCCGGCAACGGCGGCCTTCAGGCCAGCGCCGGCGGAAAACTTCGGAACCGCCTTGGCGGCGATCTTCAGGGGTGCACCCGTCTTCGGGTTCTTGCCGGTGCGAGCGGCGCGATTGACCGCCTTGAAGGTACCGAATCCAATCAGCGCAACCGGATTGCCTTTTGAAATTACGGAGGTAATCACTTCGGTCAAGGCATCGATGGCCTTGTTGACCGCGGCCTTGGAAAGCTCGGCACGCTCGGCTACTGCTTCAATCAGTTCGCTCTTGTTCATCGAATTCCCCTTCGGTTTGGAAAGCCGCATTGTTCCATTAATTCTGCGCAAGTTGCAAGCCCTGCACGGCTTTGCGCGACGAATGTGTTGCGCCGATGCCAGCCGCGCTACAGGCCCTTCACCGCATAGACCGCCGGCAGGTTGCGCCACGCGCCCTTGACGTCCATGCCGTAGCCGAAGACGTAGCGATTCGGCAGATGCACGCCGACGAAATCGGCCGCAACCGGCTTGGCACGGCCGAGATTCTTGTCGGCAAAGACGGCGCTGAATACCTCGCTGGCGCCTTGTTGCCGCAGACGGCGGACCACCTCGGCCATGGTCACGCCTTCGTCGAGAATATCGTCCACCACCAGCACCACGCGCCCCGCGACGTTGGACCGTGGCTTGACGATCCATTCCAGTTCGCCGCCGCTGGTGACGTCGCCGTAGCGCGTGACATGCAGGTAATCGAAATCCAGAGGAAAAATCAGTTGCGGCAGGAGTTGGCCGGTGAATACCACGGCACCGCCCATCACCGCCAGCACCAGCGGATTGGCGTCGGCCAGGCGCGCCGTGATCTCGGCCGCCACGCGCCGTACCGCCAGCGCCGACTCTTCGGCCGAACACAGCAGGTCGGCCTCGTCGAAAATCTTCTGCGCTTCCTGCGGGCTCATTGGACTACCCTCCCCCCAGCCCCCTCGCCAAGCGAGGGGGTGACAATGGTTCGCCGCTGCGCGGCTCCGTGTGATGACTGGCGGTCCACGGCCGGCTTTGCACAGCCGGCCGGCTCCGGCGGCGCGAAGCAGTGCTTCGCGAAACCCCGCCTTCGCCCCTGCGGGCGGCCGTGCGGAGCGCTCATGCCATGCGCTTCAAGCTGGCGGCAAAGGCTTCGCCGATTTCGGGATGGCGCAGGCCGAAGGCCACGGTCGCTTCGAGATAGCCGAGCTTGGAGCCGCAGTCGTAGCGGGTGCCCTTGTAGCGATAGGCCAGCACCTGCTCCTCCTCCAGCAGCGCGGCAATGCCGTCGGTGAGCTGGATCTCGCCGCCGGAGCCCTTGCCGATGTTGGCCAGGTGGTGAAAGATGCGCGGCGTCAGCACGTAGCGGCCGACCACCGCCAGGGTGGACGGCGCCTCCTCGGGCTTGGGCTTTTCGACGATGCGCACGATCTGCTCCAGCGTCTCGTTCATCGGCTTGCTATCCACGATGCCATAGCTGCCGGTGTCTTCGCGCGGCACCTGCTGCACGCCGATCACCGAAGTGCGGTAGTAGTCATACACATCCACCATCTGCTTCATGACCGGCGGCTCGCCGTCGATCAGGTCGTCGGCCAGCAGCACCGCGAAGGGCTCGTTGCCCACCGCCGGATAGGCGCAGAGCACCGCATGGCCCAGCCCGAGCGCCTCCGGCTGGCGGATGTAGATGCAGTTGATGTTCTTCGGGATCATGCCGCGCACGAACTCCAGCAACTCGGTCTTGCCGCGCTGCTCGAGTTCGCTCTCCAACTCATAGGCCTTGTCGAAATGGTCCTCGATCGCGCGCTTGGAACGGCCGGTGACGAAGATCATGTCGGTGATGCCGGCGGCCACCGCCTCCTCCACCGCGTACTGGATCAGCGGCTTGTCGACGATCGGCATCATTTCCTTGGGGCTGGCCTTGGTCGCCGGCAAGAAGCGCGTGCCGAGGCCCGCGACGGGAAAGACCGCCTTGGTAACTTTTTTCATTTGGAACCTCTGGTGACTTTTTTAGCTACGGCCGCTGCGCTTAACGCCGATGATTCCGGCATTAGCCTTCGCTGAAACTTCGTTTTCATTTTTTGTTCCTTGGCTTGGAATCGATATTGGCGGTGAAGCCGATGCCGCGACGGGCAGGCGCCGGTGGGTTCATCAGTTGTCGAATGGCGTCGATCAGGCCGGCGATGGCCTGATCGTGGCTGGAGAGCTTGCGTTCCATTTGATCGAGCTTGGTGGATATATCCTTGTGCGCGGAGAGCATTTCCCGAATCTGGACGAAGGCACGCACCACCAACAGACTGACTTCGACGGCACGCGATGACTTCAGCACGTTGCCGAGCATCAGCGCACCGTGCTCGGTGAAGGCGTAGGGCAACGACGGCGAAAACTTGAGTCGAGCGAGGTGGTCGCAATTTGCGACCACCTCGGCTTTTTCGTTCGCATCCAATTGAAACATGAAGTCGCCAGGAAAGCGCTCAGCATTGCGCTTTACGGCCTGATTCAAGGCTCTGGTTTCAACACCGTACAAATCAGCCAGATCGGCATCCAGCATCACGCGCTGGCCGCGCAGCAACAGAATTCGGCTGGCCACGGTTTCCGGAATGATAGTGCTCACGACGAAATCGACTCCATGGCGGGGTGATCACAATTTGTGACCACCTCCATTTTTGCCGCCATCGCGTGCGATACGAGGGTGCTCATGACGAAACCAACTCCCTGAATTGCGCCTCGTCCAGAATGCTAAGCCCCAGGGCCTGCGCCTTGTCGAGCTTGGAACCGGCTTCCGCGCCGGCCACCACGTAATCGGTCTTCTTCGACACCGAGCCGGCCACCTTGCCGCCCAGCGCCTCGATCATGTCCTTCGCCTCGTCGCGCGTCAGCGTCGGCAGCGTGCCGGTGAGGACGAAGGTCTTGCCGGCGATCGGCGAATTCACCACCGCGGCCGACTCGCCTTCGGTCCAGTTCACCCCGGCCGCGCGCAACTGCTCGATCACCTCGATGTTGTGCGGCTCGGCGAAGAAGCGGACGATCGACGCCGCCACCACCGGCCCGACGTCGGGCACCTGCTGCAGGCGATCGAGATCGGCCGCCATCAACGCATCGAGATTGCCGAAGTGGCGCGCCAGGTCCTTCGCCGTCGTCTCGCCGACATTGCGTATGCCCAGCGCGAAAATGAAGCGCACCAGGGTGGTGTGCTTGCTCTTCTCGATCGCGGCCAGGATGTTGGCCGCGGATTTCTCGGCCATGCGTTCGAGATTGACCATGGCCAGCAAGCCGAGCTTGTAGAGGTCGGCCGGCGTCTTGACGATGGCATGATCGACCAGTTGCTCCATCAGCTTGTCGCCCAGGCCCTCGATGTCCAGCGCGCGCCGCCCGGCGAAATGCAGCAGCGCCCGCTTGCGCTGCGCCGGACAGAACAGGCCGCCGGTGCAGCGCGCGATGGCCTCGTCCTCCGGCTTTTCAACGGCAGAGCGGCAAACCGGACAGGTCGCCGGCATTTCAAACGGAGCATGCAGCGGCTCGCCGCCCTCCTTCATCGGCCGCTGGTCCACGACCACCGACACCACCTCGGGAATCACGTCGCCGGCACGGCGCACGACCACCGTATCGCCGATGCGCACGTCCTTGCGTCGCGCCTCGCCCTCGTTGTGCAAGGTGGCATTGGTTAACGTCACGCCACCGACGAACACCGGCGCCAGGCGTGCCACCGGCGTGATGGCGCCGGTGCGGCCGACCTGCAGTTCGATCGCCTCGACCGTGGTCAGCGCCTCCTCGGCCGGGTACTTGTGCGCCACGGCCCAGCGCGGTTCGCGCGTGACGAAGCCGAGGCGCTGCTGCAGTTCCAGCGAATTGACCTTGTACACCACGCCGTCGATGTCGAAGGGCAGGCGGTCGCGCGCCTCGCGCATGCGCGCATGGAAGGCGATCAGGCCCTCGGCGCCCTGCACCACCGCGCGGTGCTCGCACACCGGCAGGCCGCAAGCGGCCAGCGCATCGAGCACGCCGGCGTGGGTCGGCGGCTGGTCCCAGCCGCGCGTCTCGCCCAGGCCATAGGCATAGAAGGACAAGGGCCGCTCGGCGGCCATGGCAGGATCGAGCTGGCGGATGCTGCCGGCGGCGCCGTTGCGCGGATTGACCAGCGTCGGCCGCCCCGATGCACGCTGTTTTTCGTTGTAGCGCTCGAAGTCGGGCCGGCTGATGAATACTTCGCCGCGCACTTCCAGCACCGGCTGCGCCTCGCCCGTCAAGCGCAGCGGAATGCGCCGCACGGTGCGGATGTTCTGCGTCACGTCCTCGCCGGTTTCGCCGTCGCCGCGCGTCGCGGCCTGCACCAGCACGCCGTCCTCGTAGCGCAGGTTGATGGCGAGGCCGTCGAACTTGAGTTCGGCCGCATACTCGATCGCGGCATCGCCTTCGGCCAGACCCAATTCGCGGCGCACGCGAGCATCGAAGGCGCGTGCCCCCGAAGGCTCGGTGTCGGTCTCGGTGCGGATCGACAGCATCGGCACGACATGGCGCACCGGCAAGAACTCGGGCAAGGGTTTGCCGCCGACCCGCTGCGTCGGCGAATCCATGCTCAACAGTTGCGGATGCGCGGCCTCGATGTCCTGCAGTTCGCGGAACAGCCTGTCGTATTCGGCGTCCGGAATGGTCGGCGCGTCGAGCACGTAATAGGCATGGTTGTGCTGCTCGATCTCGCGGCGCAGGGCCGCGGCGCGCGCCGCTGCCTCCGGCACGGACATCAGGAAAAGAGGCGCAGCGCCCGCACGCTGCCGGGCTCGATGCCAGCGTCGCGCATGGTCTGCTGGAGTTCCGCGGTCTTGGCGCCGATCGCATCGATCATCGCCTGCGACAGCGGTGCGCGTTGCGCATCGACCAGCACGCCGCCCAGGGCCGTGGTCAATTGGCGCGCCATTGCCAACATGCGACCGAAGGCGGCGACGCCGTCGGCGACGCGCGGCACGTCGAGGCTCAGCGTCAGGCCATGCGTGGACAGTGCCGCGAGGGTATCGGCAGCGAGCGGCTCATTGCCGAGATTGGCCACGGTGAACAGTTCGCCGCCGGCCTCGTCGCGGGCGCGGAATACGCCGTCGGCTTCGAGCACCAGGCCCGCCGCTTCGGCCACGCCGCGCAGCTTGGTGCCGGCGAAGACGCCGCCGGTGGCTTCGACCACATGCAGCACGAACTGGATGTCCACGCCGGCGCAGAATTCGTCGAGCCTGGCGGCGTGCAGCAGGGTTTCGTCGAATACAGGGAGGTCCAGGGCCGCGCCCATATGCTGCGCAATCTGTTGCGCACCGTCGAAGAAGCTCGTCAACTCTTCAGCCGAAACGGCACCGCGACGATCGACCAGTTGCAGGGCGACCGCCCAGTCGCGGTAGCGCTCCGCATCCTGCGCATCGAGCTGCCGCCAGGCCTCGTCGTCGTTGCGCGCCAGCCAGTGCAGCGGCTTGCCCAGCGCTCCCGCCCAGGCATTCTGCATGGCCAGGACGACAGGCGCCGCGATCGCTTCGCTTGCCGTCAGACGCAGCACACAATCGGCAATCTCGTCGGCGCTGTCTTCCGGCAGCGGCGGTGCCGATGCCGATGCCGATGCGGCCTGCGCCTCGTCGGTCTCCAGGTCCACGGCAGCGGTCGGGTAGGGATCGTCGTCGCCTTGCGCCACGGCATCCGGACCGGCGTCGAGATGAGGTTCCCGCCGTTCATCGTCGACCGCCCGCGGCAGCTCCGGCGCCGCCACCGGCAGCGCATCGCCCTGCTCGCCGTTGAAGATACGCTCGGCGGTCTTGCGGTACTGGCGGTCCTGCCAGACGTTGTAGCCCCAGACCATGGCCACACCCACCGCGCCGGCCCCGATCAATGCGATTTGCAGTTCGCTGATTGCCATGTTCACGCCACCTTCTGTTCGACGGCGAGGCGCAACGCCTCTTCGATATCGACTTCCACGACGCGCGACACGCCCTGTTCCTGCATGGTCACGCCGATCAGCTGCTGGGCCATTTCCATGGCGATCTTGTTGTGCGAGATGAAGACGAACTGGGTGTGCGTAGACATGCGCTTGACCATCTCGCAGAAGCGCACGGTGTTCGAATCGTCGAGCGGCGCATCTACTTCGTCGAGCATGCAGAAGGGCGCCGGGTTCAGGTTGAAAATCGCGAACACCAGCGCAATCGCGGTCAGCGCCTTCTCGCCGCCGGAGAGCAAGTGGATCGTGGTGTTCTTCTTGCCCGGCGGCTGCGCCATGATCTGGATGCCGGCATCGAGAATCTCGTCGCCGGTCAGGATCAGCCGTGCCTCGCCGCCGCCGAAGAGCTGCGGGAACAGCGTGCCGAAGTGCATGTTGACGGTGTTGTAGGTCTGCTGCAACTGGTCGCGGGTTTCGTGATCGATGCGGCGGATCGCGTTTTCCAGTGTGCCGATGGCCTCGTTCAGGTCGGCCGCCTGCGCATCGAGAAAACCCTTGCGTTCGGAGGCCGTGGCCAGTTCCTCCAGCGCCGCGAGATTGACCGGACCCAGCGCCTCGACTTCCGCCGTCAGGCTGGCAATTTCGGCTTGCAGCAGGTTGTCGCGCAGCTTGCCCGTGGCCAGTTCCTCGGCGAAAGGCGTTTCGTCTTCCTCGGTCACCACGTGCACCTCGGCCAGGCGCTCGCGGAACTGCTCTTCGTTGATCTGCGAGGCCTGTGCCTTGAGGCGCAGATCGTTGATCTTGTCGCGCAGCGGCACCACGCCCTGCTCCAGCCTGAGGCGCTGTTCGTCGAGGCTGCGCAGCTCGCCAGCCGCCGTTTCGAGCACGTTGCGCCGTTCCGCCAGCGCCAACTCTTTGCCTTGCTTCGCATCCAGCGCGGCATGCAGTTGCTCTTGCAGCACCATGTCGCTGATGCCGGCGACCTCGGTGCGCGCACTGGCGGTTTCGGCTTCGATGCGCTGCAACTGGCTGCTCGCCGTGGTCGCGGCGCGCGCATTGTCTTCCAGTTTCGACAGGCACTCGCGCTCGGAGAAGCCGGCCTCCTGGGCCTCGCGCCCGAGCTGGATTTCGAGTGCCCGCGCCTCGCGCAGGGCCGCATCCTTCTGCCTGTGGATCTCCAGCGCGCGTTCCAGGCGTTCGCGCACTTCGCCGAGGCGCTCGCGCTGCAACTCGCCCTCGCTCTCGGCGCGCTCGCGCCGCGCCTGTTCGGTTTCGTCCTGGCGCTGCAACTCGGCCAGGTCGCGGTCGATCTGCGCCGAGCGCTCCTCGAAGCGCGCCTGCGCCTGGGCCAGCTTCAAGGCCTCGACCTGAGCGGCGTGGAAGGCCTGTTGCGCCTCCTGCATCGCGCGCCGGGCCGCGCTGAGCTGCGCCTGGACGTCGGCCAACTGCTGCTCGGCCGCGCGCTGCACTTCGCGCGCCGCATCTTCGGCCGCCGCGCGCACATCCAGCAGCGCAGCCAGTTCATCGATCTCGCGCTGGCGTTCGATGACGCCATGCGTCTTGGCATCCGGCACATACAGCGTGAGGCCGGCAGGCGTCAGCAGATGGCCGGCGCGCGACACGCGCTGGCCGGCAGCCAGCGGCAATTCTGCGCCGAGATCCTCGGCGACCGAAACCCCGGCCAGCCATTCGTCGAGCACGCCGGACCAGCGCGCATCCTCGCAGCGCACCTTGCCGCGCAGGCTGTCGGTGGCAGTTGCCGCCGGGCTGGCGGCAGCAGCGCGGGCCAGGGCCAGCGTCAGGATTGCCGGGGGGGGCGCCGCGACGGCCGCACGCAGAGTTTCCGCATCGGCGGCGAGCGCCGAGAAACGCTCGCGCAGCACGGCTTCGACCGCGGTCTCCCAGCCGGCCTCGACCTGGATGGACTGCCACAGCGGTTTGGCGTCGGCCAGATTGCGCGCCTTGAGCCAGTCGCCGATCTCGCCGCTTTGCGCCACCTTGGCCTGCAGATGCGCCAGCGCGTCATGCCGGGCGCGGGTTTCGGTCAGGCTGCGATGCGCGGCCTGGAGGGCTTCGCGCGCGGTACGCAATTGCGCTTCGGCAGTGGGAACGGCGGCCTGCAACGTCGCCAGGCGCTCCTGGGCCACGGCCAGCGCCGCTTCCGCGCGCGCTTCGGCCTCTTCGGACGCGGCCAGCAAGGCCGGATCGGGCGCGCCCAGCGCCTGCCGGTCCTGTTCCAGCCGGCTGCGGCGCTGCGCCAGGTTTTCCAGGGCGCGCTGGGCGTGGCCGCGGTCGGCTTCGGCCAGGCGCAATGACTGCTCGGCTTCGCTCAGGCTGCGGCGCGCCTCGGTGACGTCGCTGCCGGCGGCCTGCAGCGCATCCTCGGCATCAGGCAGGCGCGCGGCGGCTTCCTCGTGGCGTGCGGCGGCGGTGGCGGAACGCGCGCGCGAATTTTCCAGCAACTGATTCCAGCGCGCTTCGTCCTCAGCCAGTTGGCGCTGCTGCGCGCGCCAATGGCCGTCCTCGGCATCCAGCTGGGCCAGACGCGCTTCCAGCCGCGAACGCGAATCGCGCAGATGGCTGATTTCGGATTCGAGCCGGCTGACTTCGGTATTGGACGCATACATCTCGGCCTGCGCCGCGTGCAGCGAGTCCGACGCGGAGAAATGGCTTTCGCGCGCATGTTCGACGCGCGCTTCGATTTCGCGCAGCTGCGCGGTCTCGGCCTCGACGCGATTGACGGCCTCGTCCACCTGGCGCGCCAGGCGCTGGGCGTCGTTGCGGGCGTCGTTGCGCTTTTTGAGCCAGAGCAGGGTCTGCTTCCTCGACACCTGCTCGTGCAGGCCGCGGTATTGCTGCGCCACGGTGGCCTGCGCCTGCAAATGGCCGACCTGGGCTTCCAGCTCGTTGCGGATGTCATCGACGCGGGCGATGTTCTCGCGCGCATCTTCCAGGCGGTGCTCGGTTTCCTTGCGGCGTTCCTTGTACTTGGTGACGCCGGCCGCTTCTTCGAGGTAGAAGCGCAGCTCGTCGGGCTTGGCCTCGACGATGCGCGAGATCATGCCCTGGCCGATGATGGCGTAGGCGCGCGGACCCAGGCCGGTGCCGAGGAAGAGATCGATCACGTCGCGGCGGCGCACGTGCAGGTTGTTGATGTAGTAGCTGGAATTGCCTTCGCGATCGAGCAGGCGCTTGACCGTGATTTCGGCGTACTGGCTCCACTGGCCTTGCGCGCGGCCCTGGGCATTGTCGAAATACAGTTCGACGCTGGCGCGGCTGACCTGCTTGCGGTTGCCAGACCCTTTGAAGATCACGTCCTGGATCGACTCGCCGCGCAGCTCGGAGGCCTTCGACTCGCCGAGCACCCAGCGCACGGCATCGATGATGTTCGACTTGCCGCATCCATTTGGACCGACCACGCCCGCCAGCTGGCCGGGAAACAGCACCGTGGTGGGCTCCACGAACGACTTGAAGCCCGAAAGTTTCAGCTTGTTTAGACGCACTGGGATTGAACCGGAAAGATGATGGCGAAAAGGCGACTTTGCAGCCGCGCCATTATAATCTGTCCCGCCCCTCTTACCCGCAGCCAGACAGCATGCCAAAGCCAGCCAGCACGACCCGCGCCAAGGCGCTGGAAACCTTCGCCAACCCCGCGCCGCACAGGGATTACCAGATCCACATGGAAATCCCCGAATTCACCTGCCTGTGCCCCAAGACCGGACAGCCGGATTTCGCCGTGCTGACGCTGGATTACATCGCCGACAAGGTCTGCATCGAGCTGAAAAGCCTCAAGCTCTACATCTGGAGTTTCCGCGAGGAAGGGCATTTCCACGAGGACGTCACCAACCGCATCCTCGACGATCTGGTGCGCGCCACCAAGCCGCGCTTCATGCGCCTCACCGCGCGCTTTTACGTGCGCGGCGGCATCTTCACCAATGTCGTTGCCGAACACCGCAAGACTGGCTGGAAGCCGGCGGCGAAAATCGAGCTGGCGGAGTTCCCGGCGCAGTCGAATACGCGCGGCTGACACGCACGCCGGCAGAAGCCGGCCAAATCGCCAGGAAGGCCGACCTGGACCAGGATTCGAGGTAATTGCTCAGCGCACGACCGGCCGACAGGCTGCCGGCGCCGCTCATCCCGAAGCTTGTGAAGAAATCGTCGCGCCCGGCAGGTTTCCGGACACTTCCCTGACACCGCGCACCGGCAAAATTACCTTGAACGTGGTGCCCACGCCTGGCTCGCTTGCCACTTCGAGGCGTCCGCCGTGCTTGCGGACAATGCCGTAGCTGAGCGAAAGGCCGAGGCCGGTACCTTGGCCCACCGGTTTGGTGGTGAAGAATGGATCGAAAATGCGCTTCATGTTCTCGGGCGCAATCCCGCTACCCGTATCGGCGATTTCGATCCAGACCCAGTCTTCATCCTGGGTGCCGGTGCGAATCGTAATCGTCCCCCGGTCCGCGATGGCATGCGCGGCATTGACCACGAGGTTCATGAATACCTGGTTGAGCTGGGAAGCCAGGCATTCGACCTGCGGCAGCCTGCCGTATTCCTTCACCAGGTCGGCCTTGTACTTGATTTCGTTATTGACGACGTTGAGCGTGGAGTCGAGCCCCCGATGGAGGTCTACCCATTCCCAGTCGCCGGCATCGACGCGAGAGAAATCCTTGAGATCCTGGACAATGCGCTTGACACGCGCCAAGCCTTCCCGCGATTCGGCAAGCAGGAGGCCGATATCCTTGCGCAGGTAGTCGATTTCAGCGGCCGCGCGGACTGCGTCGATGCGTTGCTGCACCTCCGGGCTGACGCAACGGGGGCACTCGATCTCGTAGGCCGTCAGTACGGACAACAGGCTTTCCACGTACTCGGCCAGCGTGCCGAGATTGGAATTGACAAAACCGATGGGATTGTTGATTTCATGGGCAACACCTGCCGCCAATTGTCCGATCGACGCCAGCTTCTCGGATTGCAGCAACTGGTTGTGGGCTTCCTCGAGCTTCCGGATCAGAGCCGTCTGCTCGGCCTTTTCCGCGAGCAGCGCTTTCTCGGTCACGCGGCGCGCCTCGAGTTCCCCACGCAGGTCGCGGTTGCGTTCGGTCAGCTCTTGCGACATTTCGTCCAGCGAGCGCTCTATCATTCGCCGGTCCGCGTCGCCGCGGGCGTAGGCGTCGCCGACCGCGGCAAAAAAATCGGCCCAACCCACCGGCAAACCATCCGCGCCACCGAGACATCGGTTGATCTGGCGCTCCAGCAAGGGATGCATTCAGTCCTCGGCGAAGCTGGTAATGGTCATCGTCTGGTTGTGTAGTTCGCAGCGTGCCGTCGGCGCGTAGGGCGAGATCTCGCCATAGGAATAGAAGCCGGTCAGCGCCACACCGTCCCCAAGCACACGGCGCACACCCTCGATCTCCTCCTCGATGCGCTGTCCGAGCACCAGCTTGCGGCCGACACAACTGATCAGCACGGCGAGCCCGGCACCGGCAGTCAGGCGCGAAGCCTGTGCTGCGCCGGCCGCGCCTTCGATCAGGCGGTCGAAGTTCGCCTTCATCAGGCGCGCATGAGTGCCCTGCGGAACGTCGCCGGCGAAGGTCATCGAACCGTCCGCCTCGTCGACCGCAAGTATGGTTCGTACCAGCCCGGTGTCCGTGTCGTCCGCGCCGCGCAGCGCAAGCGGGAAAAGCAAGCCGGACGCCGGCAGTCCGGCGGCGTGTTCCCCGAGATAGCGCTTGTAAAGCGCCAGCGCCGGCTGCCCGTCCAGTTCGTAGAGAACATTGCCCACGGACCGCGTGATCAGCCGGTCGGGACCGAACGGATCCCAGCCGCCAAGTGAGCCGTAGCCGACCCTGAGCCGTTCGCCGTAAAAACCGATGGCGGCGACCACGCGTTCGGCGGGCGGTGCATCGGCGACGACCAAGGTGCGAGTGAAGCGTGCGCCGTCACCGGAAAGCCCGCCGGTCACCGCGATGCCGGGCGGCAGACCGTCCTGAAGGCCGGCAGCGAGCTCCGTGCCATTGACATGGAGGCCATCGGAAAGCACGAAGACATGTACGAGTCCGGGGCCAAGCAACTGCGCCGCGAGGGTCGAACCTATCCGCCGGTCATCGCCGGAACCTTCCACGCGCGCGCTGGCAAGACGGACTTGCGAGTGTGCAAAACGGACCGCCGTCACGACCAGGGTATCGTCGCTGACGCTGGTGCCGGCTATCTCGCCGGCCGTCGAGCAGCCGACCACCAGCGCCCCCGGATAGGCGGCATGCAGTTCGTTGTAGCGGTCGACGTCGAGCTGGGCCGTGCCACCGAATACCAGCACCAGTTGCGCGGCGTCCGAGCCCGCCGGCAAAACCGTCCAGCCATTCGCCGGCGTCCATTGTCGTTGCGTGATGTCCATGTCTTCTCCTCGAACAGAGCCGCCGTCTGCATTTGGTCTTGCGCGCCTCCCGCATTATGCCGTCAGTTTCTTCTGGTACGGTTCGGCAATCCGGCCTTCGGGAATTCTTTTGCCGGCGAACTGCCGTCGCCGGCCTCGCAAGCCGGCACGGCCGACGCGACCATCCTCCGCCTTGGCTAGTACGCAGGCATGTTGAAACCGATGAATGCAGGAGCGAGCTTGTTCGCGACAACGGCGTATCGCGAGCAAGCTCGCTCCTACAGGGAATGCGCCTTTTCCTTGCGCCTTTTCCTTGTTGACCGACTACTGGTAGTGCCTGTCGGGGCGCACATACAGAGTCAGGCGACCGCCCTCGCGGCGCTCCATGTCCTGTATTTGCTTCACCAGTTGCGCATCCAGAAGGTAATCGGCAGCCAGCAGCAGCACCCCGTCGCGCCCGACGAAATCCCTCGCCAGCACCATGCCCGCCCGCACCTCGGCGGCAGGCACGGCCTTCTCCAGGGCTATTTCCTGCGCCTGGGCTCCAATCATGGCGAAGAAAGCATCCAGTGCCTGCGGGTCGTAGCGCTTGCCGCGCCCTTGCGCCAGCATCGCCCTGGCGTCTTCCTGGCTCGCGCGCTTTTCCGACAAGCTACCGATTTGCATGCCGTCATAGTCATTGACCACGCTCAGAATGCGCGCTCCGAGCGGGATGAAAGCTCCCTGCAATCCGTCCGGGTAGCCTTGGCCGTCGAAGCGCTCGTGATGCGCGCGGATGATGCGCGCCACCTCCTTCAGTTCGGCCAACGGCATCAGGGCCGCTTCGCCGGCGACCGGGTGCTGGCGATAGACGCCCATTTCATCGCCGTTCATCCTCGACACGGGGCGTCCCAGCAAACTGTCGGAGAAACCGATCTTGCCGATGTCGTGCAGCAACGCCGCGACAAACACATCCTGCTGCTCCTTGGCCGGAAGCTCCAGGCGCACGGCCAGCTTGCGCGCCAGATCGGCCACCCGTCGCGAATGGCCGACCATCGTGCCGCCACGCAGTTCCATGAGACCCGAAAACACCTTGATCGAGACCAGGAAATTCTGCTTGAGCCGGTCGTTGGCCAGGTTCAGGAAGCTGTTGATCTGCTGGATCTCCGCCGTGCGTTCGGCCACTTTCTGTTCCAGGCCGGTATTGAGCTGCGCCAGTTCCTGGTTCTGCGCCGTGGTCAGGGCCAGCAGGCGGATGTTTTCCTTGCGCAGGCGACTGCTTTCGAGGGCGTCGCGTATGGTCAGCACGAGCTGGTTGTCGTCCCAGGGCTTGGAAATGTAGCGGTAAATCTCGCCGCGGTTGATCGCCTCGATGGTCGAACCGACGTCGGCATAACCCGTGAGCAGAATCCGCATCGTGTCGGGCCAGCGCTTGCGCACCTGCTCAAGAAACTGCGCCCCGTTCATTTCCGGCATGCGCATGTCGGAAACCACCAGATCGACCGGCTCCCGTTCGAGAATATCGAGGCCCGCCGCACCGCTTTCCGCCATGTGAATCGTGTAGCCCGCCGGCCGCAGCAAGCGTCGCAGCGACGAAAGTATGCTCGCCTCGTCATCGACCAGCAACAGAGTGGCTTGGGTTTCAGTGATGTCGTTCATGAGACTCGGTTACGATTGAGTACTTCTTGCCCTCGGCGAATCGCCAGACTAACCTGAAACTCGGCTAGCCGGCTACATTGCTTCCCGACGGCGGATGACACAGGCCCGCTTCAGCGTCGGGCCTACGTAGCTACCGCAGTTTGTAGCGTAATTCACGGATAAACAACACGCCACGCCTCTGGGATTATGCCTGTTTGTTAGACTCCAACATCTCGCTAATTCCGATCCAACCGAACATGGCGAATTCCCTGACAGTGCCTTTCTGGCAATCCCTGCGCACCCGCATCGTGCTGCTGGTGCTTCTGGGCGCGGTGCCATCGCTGATCGGACTGAGCGTGGCGCACTATCAGGGCTACCAGCGGATGGAGCACGAACAGGCCGATAGCCTACGCATGCAACTCGACGGTGCGCTGGTACGGATGGAAGGGATCACCGCATCGGCACATGACCTGCTGGCAGCCATGGCCGGCGACCTAGCCGTTCATGGCGGCGACGCGGCCCACTGCCAAGCCTATGTGGACAGCCTGCGCGTGCGACTGCCGCAATACCAGGTTTTTGGCTTCATCGATCGCCGCGGTCGCATGGCATGCACGTCCGTGGCAGAGGTGGTCGGCAAGGACTTTTCAGATCAGGACTATTTCAGGGACGCGCTGGCGCAAAAGCGCTTCACCGTCAGTGGAATGATTCGTGGGCGCGTCGCCAACACCCCGCACGTCATGTTTGCCCAGCCGGTGATCGGCGCGGCAGACCAAGCTTTCGGCGTGGCGATTGCCGTCATGGACGTTGCCGAACTGGGCCGCGCGATCAAGGAGGAAATACCGGCGGACGATAGCGTGGCGCTGCTGTTTGACCGTGACGGCCAGTTGGTCTATCGGAACGCCAAGGCGAACGCCTTGCCGGTCGTCGAAGACCCCCAGCATCCGCTGGTGCGGCAAATACTGAGGTCGCCGCGCGGCACGGCCGTGTTGCGGGGTCTGGACGGCATCGAACGCAATTTCAGTTTCGCCGTAACGGGAGAAGCCGACAAGCACGCCCTGCATATCGCCATCGGCGTGCCGCAGGAAGCGCTGCGCGAGGCGTTGCTGTGGGAATACCGGCAAAGCATGGCAATCGGGCTGGGCACCCTGTTGGCGACCCTGGTGCTGGCCATTGCCGGCGCCGAGATCGGCATCATGCGCACCGTACGTGCGCTGGTGGCGGCGGGCCGCCGCATCGGCGGGGGCGATTTCGCGGCCCGCGCCGGACAGACCGCCGCAAGCGGCGAACTGGGCCAGTTGGCGCGCGGCTTCGATGCCATGGCAGCCTCGCTGCAGGTCCGCGAGGCCTCCATCGATCAGGCGCACGAGAAGCTGGCGCACAACGAAGCGCGCCTCAGTTTCCTGCTGCAGGAAAGTCCGGCGGTGATCTACACCGTGGGGGTGAAGCCGAATTTCCCCGTTACCTACGTCAGCCCCACTGTCGATGAATTGCTGGGCTATGCGCCGGAATGCTTTATCGATCAACCTTCCCTGTGGATCGACAGCGTTCATCCGGATGACCGTCAGCGCGTATTGGGCAAGATTTCCACACTGTTCGGCACGGGGCGCTGGCGCGACGAGTACCGCTGCCGCCACAGCGACGGATCATGGCGCTGGATCGCCGACGAGTGTCGCATGGTGCGCGACGACGCCGGTCAGCCGCAGGAGATTATTTGCTATGCGATCGACGTCAGTGCGCGCAGGGAAAAGGATGAAGCCATCGCCTTCCTCGGCAATCATGACGCGCTGACCGGCCTGCCGAACGAGGTTCTGCTGGGCGACCGATTCGTCCAGGCACTGGCGCTGGCGCGGCGCAGCGGCAGTTCGGTAGCGGTGCTGGAGTTGGATATCGATGGCTTCAGCCGGCTCAACCAGACGCTCGGCCATCGCGACGCCGACCAGCTGCTGGTCGAACTGGCCCGACGCCTGACGGCTTGTATGCGCCAGGCGGATACCGTGGCCCGGCGCGGCGGCAACAATTTCATCATCCTCATGCCGGAAGTGACGGAAAGCCTCGATGTCGCCGTCGCAGTGCGCAAGGTGCTGGATGCCTCCGCGCTGCCGATCGATGTGTCCGGTCGCGAAGTGCACGTCACTGCCTGCGTCGGCATCGCCCTGTTTCCGAAGGACGGCGACAGTCCGGACGTTCTGCTGGCCCACGCCGCCAACGCCCTGGCGCGGGCCAAGCAGGACGGCAGCGACCGTTTCCAGTTCTACGTCGAAGCCATGAACCAGACCATGCTTGACCGGCTGCAGATGGAGACGGACTTGCGCCACGCGCTGGAGCGCAAAGAACTGCTGCTGCACTACCAGCCGCGAGTCGATTTGCGCAGCGGCCGGATCGTCGCCGCCGAGGCGCTGCTGCGCTGGCAGCACAATGGAGCGCTGGTGCAGCCGAACGATTTCATTCCGCTGGCCGAGGACACCGGGCTGATTCAGCCGATAGGCGCCTGGGTGATCGCCGAGGCCTGCCGCCAGCAGCGTGCCTGGCTCGACCGCGGCATACAGATCGTCACCGTCGGCGTGAACGTCTCGCAGCAGCAACTGCGTATACGCAACGAAGAAGAGGGATTACCCGCTTTGTGCCGTCGATCTCTCGCCGCTTCGGCCCTGGAAACCCAGTGGCTGGAACTGGAGCTGACCGAGAGTTTGCTGATGGAATCGCCCGACCAGACCATCGAGCTGCTGCGCAAGCTGCATGCGGCAGGCACCAAACTGGCGATCGACGACTTCGGCACCGGGTATTCGAGCCTTGCCTACCTGACCCAATTGCCGGTGCAGTATTTGAAGATCGACCGTTCCTTCGTCAATCATATGTGCACCGATCCGAATAGCGCCGCAGTGGCCCGCTCGATTATCGGACTGGCGCACAATCTGCACATGACGGTGATCGCCGAGGGCGTTGAAACGGAGGCCCAGCTGGGCTTCCTGCGCAAGCTCGGCTGCGACGAAATGCAGGGCTTCCTGTTCAGCAGGCCCATGCCGGCAGATCAGTTCGAGGCGATGCTGACGGCAGGCAAGACCATCGACAGCGCCGATGAAACGCCCAGCGAAACCCTGCTGCTGGTGGATGACGAAGCGGGGATTCTCAACTCGCTGAAACGCCTGCTGCGCCGCGACGGCTACCGCGTCCTGACCACCACCGATCCGAACGAGGGCCTCGAACTGCTGGCGACCAACGACGTCCAGGTGATCATCTCCGACCAGCGCATGCCGCAAATGAGCGGCACCGAGTTTCTCAGCCGGGTCAAGGGACTGCATCCCAATGCCATTCGCATCATACTGTCCGGTTACACCGACCTGCAGAGCATCACCGATGCCATCAACCATGGCGCCATCTGGCGTTTCCTCACCAAGCCGTGGGAAGACGAAGTCCTGCGCAAACTGGTGCGCGAAGCCTTCCGCGAGTACGATCTACGGCATGGCAAGAGCCAATCGCCGTGACGGCTAAAGCATGAGCGACATTTCCGCGACTGACCCCGACGCGCCGGCACGACCGACCTTGTTGCTGGTGGACGACGAAGACAGCATCCTGTCGTCGCTCAAACGCACGCTGCGGCGCGAGGCCTATCGGATTTTGACCGCCACTGGCGGTCGCGCGGGGCTCGACGAGCTGGCCCGCAACCGGGTCGACGTGATCGTTTCCGACCAGCGCATGCCGGACATGAGCGGAGTCGAGTTTCTGCGCCGGGCCAAGGAGCTCTATCCGGACACGGTGCGCATGGTGCTCTCCGGCTATTCCGACCTGCAAAGCATCACCGATGCCATCAACGAGGGCGCGATCTACAAGTTTCTCTCCAAGCCCTGGGACGATGACATGCTCAAGGCCGAGATCGAAGAAGCCTTTCAGCGCAAGCAGCTGCACGACGAAAACCGGCGCCTGAACCAGCAGGTGCAAGCGACCAACGCCGAATTGATCCGTCTCAATGCCCAGTTGCAGGAGGCACTGGAGGCGCAGCAGCGTCGCACGGCGCTCGGCGAGAGCGCACTGGCGACGGTCCAGGAAATCGTCAACTGCCTGCCGGTGCCGCTGCTCGGCGTCGACCCGGAAGGCTTGCTGGTGTTTGCCAACGCCGATGCGACAAGGCGTTTCGCGCGGCACCCGCTGCTCGGCACCTTTGTCGCCGAGGCGCTGCCGGCGGTGGCGGAACTGGTGGCGCAGGCAGGTGGCGAGCAGCGCATTTCGATCGACGGCTGCGCCTATCGGGTAAGCTGCCATGCCGTCGATTCAATCACACTGCAGCGTGGCTACTTGCTGATATTCATTCCGGAGGGAACGAAATGACGCCGGCGAACTCCTTGCCGTCCGCCAAGCTTCCCCTGGCCGAGGTCCAGCCCGGTGCACGACTGACCGCGGCCGTGCTCGACGCGGACGGTCAGGTGCTGATGTCCATTGGCAGCATCCTCACCGAAACAGCGCTGCAACAGCTCGCCCGGCACGGCGTTGCCGTTGTTGCAATCGAGGCGCAGCGCAACGAAGCCGAACTGAAGGCCGCCCGCGATGCGCTGCATCGGCGCATCGAGCACCTGTTCCGCCGATGCGAACTGGAAGGCGATAGCGGCGCGCAAACGCTGTTCAAGGCGGTGCTCGACTATCGCCTGGAAGCCCTGCGATGACGCGGCCGAGCCTGCAGGAGATCGTCACCGGCCTGCGCGCCCTGCCCTCGCTGCCGACGGTGGTGATGGAACTGCTGCAGACCATGGGCCGGGACGACGTCGATATCCACCGGCTGGCCCGCGGCATCAGCCATGATCAGGCGCTCGCGGCGCGCACGCTGCGGGTGGCCAATTCACCGTTCTACGGCATGCAGGGCAGGATCGACACGATAGCCGAGGCCGTCACGGTGCTCGGTTTCGTCAATGTTCGCTCGCTGGTTACCACGGCCGGGATTGCCATGGCCTGGCCGGCCAGCGGCGCGGCAGGCTTCGACCCCCGCATGTTCTGGCGCCATTCGCTGGGCGCTGCGTCGTGCGCCGCGGCGCTGGCGCCACTTGCCGGATTGCGGCCCGATCCCCTGTTCCTGGCCGGACTGCTGCACGACATCGGGCGCCTGGTGCTGGTGGTCACGCATCCGGACGCCTATGCCGAGATCCTGCTGCAACGCGCCCAGACGGATTGCCTGCTGCTCGACGCCGAGCGCGTGGTGCTGGGCTTCGACCACACGCAAATCGGCAGCGAACTGTGCCGCCACTGGCGCATTCCGGCGCCGATCGCCGCCGCGGTGGAACGGCATCATCAAGTGAATCCGTACGCGCCCAAACTGCCGGCCGACATGACGGACGTGGTTCATGTCGCCGATGTGCTGGCGCATGCGCTCGACCTGGCGGGTGACCCGGATGCCCTGGTGCCGCCGCCGGACGGCGCCGCATTGCAACGCCTCAATCTTGACGAGCACGCTCTGCGCCTAGTGCTGGAACAGGCAGAGCGCCATTTCAACAGCCTTGCCAGCATATCGGGTTGACCATGACTGAACAGCCGGAACTCGCGTCGAACGCAGCGTTCTCGATGACTCAACTGGCCGCGCTGGCGGAAGCGCTGCCGACCGGCGTTGCCTGCCACGATGGCGAAAATCTGGTGCTGGTCAATCAGCCGATGTGCGATCTGACCGGCTATTCGCGGCAACAGTTGCTTTCCATGAAGTTCTGGGAACTGTTTCATCCGCAGATGCGGGACATCGTGAAAGAGCGCGGCCAATCGCGCATTCATGGCGTAGCCGCGCCAACGCGTTATGAGGTGGTATTGCTCACGGCGCAGGGCGAGGAACGCTGGGCGGATCTGATCGCCACGCTGCTCAGTGTCGATGGCCAGACAGTCGCCTTGGGCAGCTACCTGGACACTACCGAGCGCAAGCGCGCGGAAACCCGGCAGAAGCAGGCACAGCAGGCGCTGGCGCAGATCATCGACAGCAATCCGGTGCCCACCTTCGTCATCGACCACCAGCATCTGATCACGCACTGGAACAAGGCCTGCGAGCAGATTCTCGGATTCCAGGCCATCGACATGGTGGGCTCCAGGAGGCACCAAAAGGTGTTCTACAGCAAGGAGCGGCAGACCATGGCCGATCTGATCGTCGACGGCAGCATGGAGAAGACCATCAACGAGCTGTACGGCAACAAGCGCCTGACCCGTTCGCAACTCATCGCAGGCGCCTACGAGGCCGAAGATTTCTTCCCGAATCTGGGCGAGGGCGGCGCCTGGCTGTATTTCGCCGCGGCGCCGCTGACCGATACCGACGGCCGGGTGATCGGCGCGGTGGAGACGCTGCAGGATTTCACCGAACGACGGTTCGCGGAGTCCGAGATGATCAAGTCCAAGCGCGAACTGGAGCAACTGGTGGCCACCCGCGGCGAGCAGCTGCGCGAGGCGACGTACGAACTGGAGCAGGACATCGCCCGCCGCCAGAAAGCCGAGGCCGAACTCATGCAACGCATCAACGAACTGTCCGAGCTGAATGCCGAACTGAACCAGACGCAGCAGCAACTGGTGCAATCGGAGAAGCTGGCGTCGATTGGCCAACTGGCGGCCGGGGTGGCCCACGAAATCAACAACCCGATCGGTTTCGTGCAATCCAATCTCGGCGCGCTGGAGCGCTACTTCGAACAGATCATGGCGCTGCTGGACGGCTACCAGGAAGGCGAGGTCCTGCTTGGCGGGCTGGCAGAGGACCACGCGGGCACCACCGCCTTGCTGGAGCGGATCGAGCAACTCAAGAAGGATGCCGAGCTCGACTACCTGAGGGACGACATCCCGGCCCTGCTGAAGGAATCGCGAGACGGCATAGTCCGCGTCAAGCAGATCGTCGCCGACCTGAAGGATTTCTCCCGGGTCGACAGCGCTCAGCAATGGGAATGGGTCGACCTGCGGACGGGGCTCAATTCGACCCTTAACATCGTGAACAACGAGATCAAGTACCGCGCCGACGTGGTGAAGGAATATGGCGACCTGCCGCACATCAAATGCCTGCCGTCGCAACTCAACCAGGTGTTCATGAACTTGCTGGTGAATGCGGCGCAGGCCACCCCCGAGGGCAGGCACGGCGCCATCACGATACGCTGCGGAGCACAGGCCGACGGCGTCTGGGTCGAGATTGCCGATACCGGCGCGGGAATCCCGGAAGAAAACCTGAAGCGAATTTTCGACCCGTTCTTCACCACCAAGCCGATCGGCAAGGGAACAGGGCTCGGTTTATCCCTGTCCTACGGCATCGTGCAAAAGCACGGTGGACGAATCGAAGTCAGGAGCGAGGTCGGGATCGGCACCACGTTCCGCATTTCGCTACCGCTGGAGCCGCCCGAAAGCCTGCCGGCGAACTGAGCTTCCGCCACAATTTCTCCACTCAGACCGGCGGCCGCCAACTTGGTGCGGTGATAGTGGGGCCGGCTGAAGCCGGCCCTACCCGGGAGTTGGCGCTGGCGCTACGGCGCCGGGGATGTCGCTTCAGTCCGCCATGGCCGGCTGAAGCCGGCCCTACGGTACTCACGGCATTTGCGCAGCAGACCGCTGGATTTTCTTCCTTTTCAGGAAGCTGCCGATCCGCGCTGCAATCGCTGGGCTGGTCTGGGTCAGTCCGGCCGCGCCAGCGTGATGGTGTAGATGCCGTCCGCGAAAACGGCCTTTACCAAGGATTCCGTCACTTCATATCCTTCAGGTTGCGCCCAGGGTTATGACGCCGCTGTCGACTTCATCGGCATACAGATACAGCACCAGGTCGGCGCGGCGCGTCAGCACCGCGCGCTGGTTGATGTAGCCCTTGTCGGTGATCTCGCCGGCCTCGGTCGAGGGCGGCTCCGCCATCAGCAGCAGCCGCGTCGGGTAGGTGCTGGAACCGCCGCCTTCGCGCTTCATGCGCACCAGGCCCTCGCGCACCCGCTCCTTGACCATCGGATGGCGCAGCACCTGGTCGGCCGGCGCGTCGGCCGGCAGTTGCGCCAGGCGCCGGCACTCCGACATGTTGGGAAACACCAGGAAGCCGATCTCGTCGCGGTCGTGGCCGGTCACCACGATGTCCTGCGCCACCGGCGACAGCGCGTCGATGCCGGCCACGCGCAAGGACCCGACATGCACCCAGGTGCCGGTCAGCAGCTTGAAATCCTCGGCCACGTGGCCGTCGAACAGCAGGCCCTGCTCGGGCCGCGTCGGATCGACGAACTCGACGGCGTCGCCGATGATGTAGAAGCCGTCTTCATCGAAAGCCTCCTGCGTCAGCCTGGGTTGTTTCCAGTAGCCGGGGAAGACGTTGGGCCCCTTGACGCGGACTTCGAGCTTGTCGGCCACCGGCACCAGCTTGAGTTCCGTGCCGGGGATCGGCACGCCGATCACGCCCGAGCGCACCGCCTGGAAATGGCAGTCGGTGGCGGCCGGGGCGGTTTCGGTCGAACCCCAGGACGACAGCATGGTGACGGGCTCGCCCAGTTCCATGCGCGCCAGGCGATCGAGTTCCTCCCACAGGTGCTGCGGCAAGGCGGCGCCGGCGTAGAAAATGATCTGCAGGCGGGAAAAGAAATTCCTGCGCAGCACCGCGTTGTCGCGCAGCAGCGGCACCAGCATGTCATAGGCGCGCGGCACGCTGAAATACTGGGTCGGCGCGATGTCAGTGAGATTGCGCACGGTCTTGTCGATCAGTCCCGGCGCCGGCTTGCCGCCATCGATGTAGAAGCTGCCGCCCCAGCAGAGCACCTTGTTGAAGCAGTAGTTGCCGCCGAAGACGTGGCTCCAGGGCAGCCAATCGACGATCACCGGCTTCTGTTTCGCCATGAAGGGCCAGATCTGGGCATTGGCCTCCTGATTCGAACACATCATGCGCTGGGTGGTGATCACGGCCTTGGGCGCGCCAATCGAACCCGAAGTGAACAGGAACTTGGCGATTGTGTCCGGCGTCACGGCGGCGAAGGCACGCCGCACCGCCGCGTACTTGCCCGTGGGGTCGATGCCGGCCTGCTCCATCGCGGCGAAGGCATAAGTCCCCGCCTGCGGCCGGCTGTTGCCGCCGGCGATCACGATGCCGTCATGCAAGCCCCTGACGGCCTCGATGGCCGGCATGAAGCGCTCGATCGGGTCGGCGAAAATGACGCCGGGGCGCAGCAGCTCGACATTGGCCCTGAGCTTGGCGAAATCCTTCGACATCAGCGAATTGCCCGGCGACACGGCGCAATGCGGCACGCCGATGTGCAGGCAGGCCAGCATCAGCAGTGCGTGCTCGATGCCGTTGTCGGACAGCACCACCACCGGCCGCTCGGCCGACAGTTCGAGGCCGAGCAGCGCGTTGGCGATGGCCTTGACGCGAGCCAGCGCCGCGCCGTAGCCGACGCGGATCCACTCGCCGTCGGCGCCGCGCTCGGCGAGGAACACCGTGTCCGGGGTTTCGCGCGCCCAGCGCTGCAGCCACTCGCCGCTGCAGCGCAGCGAGCTGGGCGGCAAGGGAATCGCCGAGCGCAGGCGGCGGCTGCCGTCGGCATGGCTTTCGACAATGACCGACGGATCGGCAAACAGGTCCGCGGGTTTTCTTGCAATGGAATTCATGGGCGACCTCTCCCGGGCTTAGTGAGTATCGTGGGCGCCGCGGAAAGAAGCGCCACCGCGCAAACCCATCGACCCCGCCGCGGGTGGCGGCGAGGTCGATATTTTCGGACAGCGGCAGTACGCCGCCGATCGCGTCTGCCTTACTTGAGGATCTTCCAGTCCCCGTTTTCGACCGTGGCCATGATCGCGGCACGTCCGTCGAAGCCGTTGTGGTCCTTGGCCGACATATTGAACACGCCATGCACGCCCGGCAGTTCCTTGATGCCTTCCAGCGCATCGCGCAGGGCGACGCGGAACTCGGCGGTGCCGGGCTTGGCCTTCTTCATCGCTTCGGGCACGGCGCGGTTGAGCAGCAGATAGGCATCCCAACCGTGGCCGCCGAAGGTCGAGCGGCTGTTGGCGCCGTGCGCGCCCTCATACGCCTTGATGTATTCGAGCGCAGGCTTCTTCGACGGATGGCTGTCGGACAGTTGCTCGGCCAGCAGCATCGGGCCGACCGGGAACAGCGTGCCCTCGACGTTCTTGCCGCCGACACGGAGGAAATCGCGGTTGGCGATGCCGTGCGTCTGGTAGAACTTGCCCTTGTAGCCGCGCTCGATCAGGGTCGCCTGCGGCAGCACCGCGGGCGTGCCGGAACCCGCGATCAGGATCGCATCCGGGTTGGCCGCGACCAGCTTGAGCGCCTGCCCGGTAACGCTGGTGTCATTGCGTTGATAGGCTTCCGAGACGGTGATCTTGATGCCCTTGGCTTCGGCCGCGCCCTGCATCGCCTTCAGCCAGAGCTGGCCATAGGGATCGGCATAGCCGATGAAACCGACGGTCTTGACCTTGTTGGCGGCCATGTGGTCGGCGATCGCGATCGCCATCTGGGTGAAGTTCTGCGGCGTGGTGAACACCCAGGGCGCCTTGTCGCCGGCGGGCGGCAGCGGCGCCATGGCGATCTGCGGCGTCTTGGTTTCGAAGGCGACTTCCAGGATCGCCATCGAGGTGGGCGTCGCGGTCGAACCGATGATCGCATCGACCTTGTCTTCGCCGGTGAACTTGCGGGCGTTCTTTACCGCCGTGCTGGGGTCGGTGGCATCGTCGAGCACGATGTATTTGACCTTCTGGCCGCCGACCGTCTGCGGCAGCAGGGCAAAGGTGTTCTTCTCGGGAATGCCCAGTGATGCGGCCGGACCGGTGGCTGAAACGCTGACGCCGATGGTGATGTCGGCCCAGGCCGAACCCGCCGCCAGAACCAGCGCCAACGCCTGCGCCAATACGAGTTTCTTGACTTTCATGTCTCCTCCTGTTTTTTTGTCATGTGATGTTCGCCCGCTGGGGAATCGCTGGCCCAAGGCGACGAACGGATTGTAGGCAGCGTTTGTTCGATGTCAACCTGTTTGACAAACACCTACATGACGCGCTTGCCGCCACCAGTCTAACTGGATTCCCGCCCCTCTCCCGCGGAGCCTAACGTAGGCACACATGTTGAAACCGATGGATGTAGGAGCGAGCTTGCTCGCGACAACGGCTTATCGCGAGCAAGCTCGCTCCTACAGGGAATGCGCCTTTTCCCCGTTGACTGACTACTGGTCCGTGGAGCCTCCGACCATTGCGCGCACGGTCTGCAAGCCCTGTGGAAAGTCGAAAGCCGCCAGTTGGCGTTCGAGCTGCATCGCCTCGGCGCCGAAACTGGCCAGCAGCAGCGCGCGGTGGGCGGCGAACAGCTCCCCGGCCGCCGTGTCGTCGCTGGCCAGCAGCGGTTCCAGTTGCGCCAGCACTGCCTGCGCCCGCTCCGGGTCGGCAGCGAAGCCGCCGGCGTCCACCGGCGTCGCCGCCACGCGCGCGAGTACCTCGTCCAGTGCGCCTTGTTCGCTCTGCAAGGTCGCCAGCATCCCCGGCAGCAGCCCGGGCAGCAGCGCCGGCGCGTCGGCGTCGCGCAGGGCGTATTCGATGGCCGCCGCCGCGGCCTGCAGCCGGATCGCGCCCAGGCTCCCGGCCGCTCCCTTCAGCGCATGCGCGCGCTGCCGCGCCGCTTCGATCTGCCCCGCCGCCAGGTCGTCTTGCAGCCGCTGGGCGTCGTCGCGATGGTTGGCGGCAAACTGCCTCAGCAGGCCCAGGTAGGCGCGCCCGTCGCCGCGCAGGGCGACCAGCGCGCGGTCGGCGACCAGGCCGTCGAATTCGGTCAGGGCCGGCGGCAGGCTTTGCGCTTCGCGCCGCGGTCGCTGCGGCACGGCAACCGGCCGCGCCTCGGCACCGGGCCGCGCGGTGCTCGATAGCCACAGCAGCAGGGTCTGGTAGAGCATGGCCGGATCGACCGGCTTGGTGATGAAGTCGTTCATGCCGGCTTCTTCGCAGGCGTGACGGTCTTCGTCGAAGGCGTTGGCGGTCATCGCCAGGATCGGCACCTGCCCGCCTGCGGGCAGGGCCCGGATGGCGCGCGTGGCGTCGAGCCCGTCCATGCGCGGCATCTGGATGTCCATCAGGATCAGGTCGTAGCGGGTGGCCCGGGCTTTGGCCAGGGCGTCTTGCCCGTCGATCGCGGTGTCGACCGCCAGTCCGGCGCCGTACAGCAGTTCCAGCGCGACTTCCCGGTTGATCAGGTTGTCTTCGGCCAGCAGCAGCCGGGCGCCGGCGTGGTATTGGCGCAGCCGGGTTTCGGCATCGGCCATGGCCAGTTCGCTTGGGCTGGGCATGATGCCGTGGCCGCGTTGCAGCCGCACGGTGAACCAGAAGGTGCTGCCGATCCGCGGCGTGCTGTCGGCGCCGACTTCGCCGCCCATCATCTGCGCCAGGCGGTGGGTGATGGCCAGGCCCAGTCCGGTGCCGCCGTATTTGCGGGTGATGGTGGGGTCGGCTTGTTCGAAGACGCGGAACAGCCGCGCTTTGTTCTCGGGGGCGATGCCGATGCCGGTGTCGCTGACTTCGAAGCGCACCAAGAGGTCATCGCCGTGTTCTTCGAGCAGCCGCGCGCGCAGGGTGATCACGCCGCGTTCGGTGAATTTGACGGCATTGCCGGCGTAGTTGAGCAGCGCCTGGCGCAGCCGCGTGGGGTCGCCGCGCAGCCACGGCGGGACGTCGTCGCCGTCGACGTCGATGCGCAGTCCCTTGTCGCGCGCCGATTGGCCGATCAGCGAGGCGACGTTGTCGAGCACCGAGGACAGCGGGAAGTCGATGGTTTCCAGTTGCACCCGCCCGGTTTCGATCTTGGACAGGTCGAGGATGTCGTTGATGATGGCCAGCAGGTGCCGCCCGGCGCCGTCGATCTTGTCCAGCCGTTCGGCTTGTTGCGGGGTGGCGCTGCTGCGCCGCATGAGGTGGGTGAGGCCGAGGATGGCGTTCATCGGGGTGCGGATTTCGTGGCTCATGTTGGCCAGGAAGGCGCTTTTGGCCAGGTTGGCGGCTTCGGCTTGCTGCCGCGCCGCGTCGAGTTCCGCGGTGCGCTGCGCGACCAGCCCTTCCAGGTGGTGCCGGTGCCGGTCGAGTTCGAGCCCCAGGTGCTTTTTCTCGGTGATGTCTTCTTTCACCGCCACGTAATGCGTGATCGCGCCGTCGGGTTGCCGCAGCGGCGTGATGATGGCAAATTCGACGTATTCGCTGCCGTCCTTGCGCCGGTTGTGAAATTCGCCTTTCCACGGCCTGCCTTCGCTCAGCTCCGCCCACATCGCCTGGTAGGTTTCCGGCGGCGTCCTCCCCGAGTGCAGAAAACGCGGGTTCTGTCCCAGCACTTCTTCACGGCTGTAGCCGGTGGCCTGGATGAAGCTGTCGTTCACGTACTCGATGCAGGCGTCGATATTGGTGATGACGATGCTCTCCGGGCTCTGTTCCACGGCCAGTGCCAGCTTGCGCAGTTGGTCCTCGATCGCGCGGCGCTCGGTGGTGTCGCGCGCGATGCCCTGATAGCCGGTGACCCGGCCGTTGTCGTCGCGCAGGCCGACACCCCGGGCGGAATGCCAGCGCACCGTGCCGTCCCGGCGCACCGCGCGGTAATCGACGCTGCTGGTGCCTTTGGGCGGCGCACTGGGGTCGAGCAGACCGGCCACCAGTTCGACGTCGGCCGGATGAACGTAGTCCCTGAAGGACTTGCCCAGCGCCGCGACGGCGGGCTCGTCGACGTAGTCCTGCCAGTTCGGCGAGACATAGGTCAGCACACCTTGCGGCGACAGTTCGTAGATCAGGTCGCTGGCGTTCTCGATGAAGCCGCGGAAGCGTTGCTCGCTGGCGCGCAGCGCCGCCTGCACCTCGCGCTGATCCTCGAGCACGCTCAACAGGGCGGCGCGCGCGCGCTCCGCTTCCTGAACGTGGCGCACCGTCGCCGCCTCGGCGCGCTTGCGCTCGCTGATGTCGCGGATGATGGCGGTGAATAGCGGTTCGCCGCGCACCGCACTCTGCGAGATGGAGAGTTCGATCGGGAACGGCTCGCCGCTTTTTCTCCGCGCCGTGACTTCGATCGATTGGCCGCCGACGTCCGCCTGCTGCATCGACACGGAGAGCATGAATCCGGCCTGATGCGCCCGGGGTTGATCCTCCGCCATGAGCAGACTGGTCGACCGGCCCAAAGCTTCGTGCGCCGCATAGCCGAACATGCGCTCCGCGCCGCGGCTGAAAAAGCTGATCGCGTCGGACGAATCCACGCTGACAATGGCGTCGCTGGCCGAATCGGCGATCGCCTTGAAGCGCGCCTCGCTTTCCTGCAGTGCCGCTTCCGCCTGGCGTCGCTGCTGCCGTTCGCGCGCTTCCACACGCTCGCGCTGCACCGCCGAGGCCAGGCGCCCGAGATCGCTTTTCATCACGTAGTCGTGTGCGCCGTGGCGCATCAACTCGATCGCCGACATTTCCTCGATGACTCCCGAGACTACGATGAAGGGAATGTCGAGCCCGCTCTCCAGCAGCAGTTCCAGGGCCTCGGCCGCGCCGAAGCCCGGCATGTGGAAATCCGACAGCACGACGTCCCAGGTCTGCGCCTGCAGCGCGTCGCGCATCGCCGCCGCGGTGTCTACACGCTGATGCGCGACCGCGAAGCCGGACTTCTGCAACTGGTGCACCATCAGACCCGCATCACTGGCTGAATCTTCGACTATCAAAACGGAAACTGGCGTACTGGGGCTGTTCATCGGAGCGCATTCATGCAAATTCAGATCCTGGGCGGCGGCTGGTTGACCACCAGCCAATACATGCCGAGCTGCCTGATGACCTCGGCGAACTGGTGAAAATCCACCGGCTTGCGGATATAGCTATTGGTGCCGTTGTCATAGCCGGCGGCGACGTCGCGCTCCTCGCTGGAGGAAGTCAGGATCACCACCGGGATGCGCCGGGTGCGTGGATCGGCGCGGATCCGGCGCAACACCTCCAGGCCATCCACGCGCGGCAGCTTGAGGTCGAGCAGCACCAGCAGGGGCGTGTCGGCAATCTCGCGTTCGCTGTGCGCACCGCCGCAAAAAATATAGTCCAGCGCGTCCTGACCATCCTCGGCCACCACCAACGGATTGCTGATGCCGCTTCTCTCCAATGCCCGCATGGTCAGGCCGACGTCGCTCGGATTGTCCTCGACCAGCAGTATCACCTGGCTCGTCATGCTGCCTCCGTCAGAGTGAAGTAGAAAGTTGCGCCCTGGCCGATTGTAGCGTCGGCCCAGGCGCCGCCCTGATGGCGATGCATGATGCGCTGCACCGTGGCCAGGCCGATGCCGGTACCGGGAAACTCGCTGACCTTGTGCAGTCGCTGGAAAGCGCCAAACAGACGCTGGGCGTGCGCCATGTCGAAGCCTACCCCATTGTCGCGCACAAAATAGATGGTCTGGCGCGAACCCGTCTGCGGATCCTCGCTGATCTCGCAACCGAACTCGACGCAGGCCTTACTGCGGATGCCCGTGAATTTGCAGGCGTTGTCGAACAGATTGGTCAGCGCGATCTCCAGCAACTGTGCATCGCCGGTCGCCGCCATGCCGGGCTGGATATTGAAATCGATGTCGCGCCCGGGTGCGGCCTGTCGGCAACGCCCGGCTATGGTCTGCGCCAGGGCGCTCAGATCGACCGGCTGCACCGCGATTTCGGCCCGGGTGACGCGCGACAGCGCCAGCAGGTCTTCGATCAGCCGGCCCATGCGCTGCGTTTCGGCGCGAATGGTGCGCAGATACTCGCGTGCCTTTTCATCCAGCTGCGCGCCATAGTCCTCGGCCAGCGCCAGACTCCAGCCGTCGATGCCGCGCAGCGGCGCCCGCAGGTCGTGCGAGACGGAGTAGGCAAAGGCCTGCAGTTCCTGGTTGGCCGCATCGAGTTGATGACTGCGCTGCTTCAAGGCCTGGTTGCTGCTTGCCAGCTTCGCCTCCGCCGCGGTGCGCCGCGCGACTTCGTCCTGCAACTGCCTGATCGTGTCTTCCAGTTGCCTGGTGCTCGGCAGTTTCAGCGCCTTGGGAATCAATGGCCAAAGCAGGACCGCGGTGATCAGCGACACGGCGGCCGTTCCCGCCTTTATCGCGGCATCCAGCCAGTAATCGGGATTCCAGATGGTCCAGATGCCCATCAGGTGGGTCGTGCCGCAGGCAAAGATGAACAGCGAGAACAACACGAAAATCCAGTTGAACTGGAAATCCCTGCGCTTCCGGACGAAATACATCAGTCCCAGCGGAATCGAAAAGTAGGACAGGACGATGACGCCTTCGGCAAGGACAAAGGTCCACAACAGTGCCGGCGTCCATAGATAGCAATGGCCGTGGGGTATGAAGCCCGACGCACTGCCCCAGTTGCTCAGGAATTCCTGCATGGCATTTGTCCTCCTCCGGCAATTGTCGGCCCGCCGGCGCGGTGCGACCCGGGCCCGGTCCGGGTGCGAAAACGCGGGCGTGGCGTCATTCTCATCCCGCTGCCGGTGGCGCTGCGGCGGCGGCGGCCACGGAATCGACCTCGACGTTGGCATAGCGCGGCGGCTGTTCGGCCAGCGCGAGAAGCTGGTTCACTTCCTGTTTAAGTTCGAGGATGCGGTCCTCGCGATTCAGCATGACATCGTACCAGCGGCGCAGTTCATCGAGCTGCCGCTGAATCGCCGCCCCGGCCTCGCGGCGGGCGCTGATGTCGCGGATGAATTTTTGCCGGTAGATACTGCCGTCGACCTCGACGATGCGCGAACTGACCTCCACCGGAAAGCTGCTGCCGTCCTTGCGCCGGTGCTCGGTTTCGAACAGCACGCCCTGCGGACCGAGCGCGTCCCTCTCATCCTTGTCGATATCGGCTTGCGCTGCCGCAGTGCGCAGCTGGTCGACATCCAGTGCCCGCAGTTCCTCCGCGCTGTAGCCGTAGGCGGCGAGCGCAGCGTCGTTGGCTTCGACGATCGAGCCCTGCATGTCGACCAGCAGGATGATGTCGCGGGCATTCTTCAAAAGCGTCCCATAGCTGCTGCTCAGCACTTCGCGCTCGACACGCTCGCGTTCGATGCTGTCGAGCATCGCGTTGAACTGCCTTGCCACCGCCGCCACCTCGGCCGGGCCATCGCTGCTCGCACGCACGCTGCCATTGCCGCTGGCGATGGCGGCGGCGGTAATTTCGAGGCGGCTTATCGGCCTATTGATGCCGGCGGCGATCCACCAGGCTATCGCCAACTGCAGCAGCAAGGCCGCGCCGCCGAGAATGCCGCCGCGCACGACCAGCGCACGGGCCGGCGCCAGCACTTCGGCCTCGGCCATGCCGACGCTGACTCGCCAGCCGGCGCCCGGTACGCCGACGAAGGCCCACAGATACGGGATGCCGGTCACGTCCGGCGCGCGCACGTAGCCCTCTGCGCTGCCCCGGTAGATATCGGCAACCGCGGGATCGAGGGCCTTGCCGATCCATTTTTCGGGCTCGGTGGAACTCAGCAGGAACCTGAAATCCTGATCGAGCACCGCTATCTTCGCATCCGCGGGAACCGCCTGCATGACCAGCCGATTGAGCGCCAGCAAGTCATGCGACAGATTGACGAAACCCGAGCGCTGGCCGTCCCCGCCGCGCACCGGGTAGGTCAGCATCGTCAACCAGCGGCCGCTCACGGGGCCCTTGATCGCGCCGCCGACCACGAAGGTTTCGCTCTGCAACCCCTGCTGCACCCACGGGAACGCGAGCGCCTTGGCGGCGGGAACCGGCGTGGCCAGGTGGTTGAAGATATTGCCGGCGCGCAAGTCGCGCACGCCGAAGCTGACGATCTGCGGATGCATGCGCATGACCTGTTCCGGGTCGAAGCGCGACGCACGGACCGGCGGATTGCCGCGAAACTCGTCGCCGATAAAGCCGAGCAACTCCTCGTCGTCCCGCAGCGTCTGCGCGAGACTGGCGGCGATATTGTCGGCGACGAGTTTCAACTGAATGGAAGCCGCCTCGCGCGCCTGCCCCGCCTCGTGGTCGAGGAACCAGGCGAGGAAGCCGAAGACCGGCAGCAGGCAGGCCAGCACCAGCGTCAGCAACCGGGCGCGGATCGACATGCGATGCCGGGCGGGATTGACGAGCGCCGCTTTCCCCGGCGCGTTGCGGTGCGCTGCCGCGGGGCCGCCGGGCGCATGCGCCCCGCCCGAGCGAGGCTTGCCATTACCCTCTGCTTCATGTTGTGCCATCAGGCATTCTTTCCTGGATTTCGCATTTTCACGAATTGCCCCCGACCGTGCCGGCAGCAGAGTTCAGTTCCCCGGCCAGCGTTGCATCGACAAAATCGAGGGCATGCGGCGGCGTCTGTCCGAGCTGGCGCGAAAGCTCATTCACGCGCAGCTTGAGCCTGATCATGTCCAGTTCGCGGTCGACCGCGGCGCGATTGAAACGCGCCAGTTCCTCCATGTTCCTGCGCAATTCCCTTTCGACCTGCTTGCGTTCGGTGATGTCGCGCGCAATGCCGAACAAGCCTACGATCCGGCCCTCGGCATCGCGCAAGGGCCCTTTGGTCGCCTGGTAGATGCGTTCCCCGTCCACCGTCGACAGCGCTTCCTCGTAGGTATTGATGCGCTGCTCGGCGACCACGCGGAGGTCGTTGGCGCGGATCATCACTACCTGCTGCGGCGAAAACAACGCTGCGTCGTCGCGCCCCAGGACGTATTCGGCAGGCTTGCCGATGATCCGCGCGGTTTCCCGGTTGAACAGCAGGTAGCGGCCCTCCAAATCCTTGGCGAAGATGGCGTCGGAGGAGTTGTCGGAAATCGTGAACAGCAGGTGCTGGGCGCGCGCGGCTTCCTCTTGCGCCGCAAGTTCGCGCCGCGACGCGACCAAGGCCTGGTCGAGCAGGCGGCGGATCAGGACGTACAGCAGCACGGAGGTGACGGTGACAAACAGCCAGCCCTTGAGCAGGCTGACTGCGAGAACATGGTCCGTGCTACCGAAGCGCCAGACCACCAGATTGTCGGAGACCAGTATCCAGAGCCCGGCAAACACGGCATAGACCAGAACTACGCGCAGTACATCGCGCGGCGCTGGGCGCGCGCCGGTGGAAGACGGTGCGGATTTCATGGCCGAGGCTTTCAAGGCGATGGACAGGGGGAGGATTCGAGCATGACGCCACGCGCAGATTTCGCAAGAGTTGGCGCTGACAACACGGCGACTCAATTCTTTGCAGCCGCCAGGATCATACTGCGCACCGTGTCGAGCGCCTGCGGAAAGTCGAAAGCCGCCAGTTGGCGTTCGAGCTGCATCGCCTCGGCGCCGAAACTGGCCAGCAGCAGCGCGCGGTGGGCGGCGAACAGCTCCCCGGCCGCCGTGTCGTCGCTGGCCAGCAGCGGTTCCAGTTGCGCCAGCACTGCCTGCGCCCGCTCCGGGTCGGCAGCGAAGCCGCCGGCGTCCACCGGCGTCGCCGCCACGCGCGCGAGTACCTCGTCCAGTGCGCCTTGTTCGCTCTGCAAGGTCGCCAGCATCCCCGGCAGCAGCCCGGGCAGCAGCGCCGGCGCGTCGGCGTCGCGCAGGGCGTATTCGATGGCCGCCGCCGCGGCCTGCAGCCGGATCGCGCCCAGGCTCCCGGCCGCTCCCTTCAGCGCATGCGCGCGCTGCCGCGCCGCTTCGATCTGCCCCGCCGCCAGGTCGTCTTGCAGCCGCTGGGCGTCGTCGCGATGGTTGGCGGCAAACTGCCTCAGCAGGCCCAGGTAGGCGCGCCCGTCGCCGCGCAGGGCGACCAGCGCGCGGTCGGCGACCAGGCCGTCGAATTCGGTCAGGGCCGGCGGCAGGCTTTGCGCTTCGCGCCGCGGTCGCTGCGGCACGGCAACCGGCCGCGCCTCGGCACCGGGCCGCGCGGTGCTCGATAGCCACAGCAGCAGGGTCTGGTAGAGCATGGCCGGATCGACCGGCTTGGTGATGAAGTCGTTCATGCCGGCTTCTTCGCAGGCGTGACGGTCTTCGTCGAAGGCGTTGGCGGTCATCGCCAGGATCGGCACCTGCCCGCCTGCGGGCAGGGCCCGGATGGCGCGCGTGGCGTCGAGCCCGTCCATGCGCGGCATCTGGATGTCCATCAGGATCAGGTCGTAGCGGGTGGCCCGGGCTTTGGCCAGGGCGTCTTGCCCGTCGATCGCGGTGTCGACCGCCAGTCCGGCGCCGTACAGCAGTTCCAGCGCGACTTCCCGGTTGATCAGGTTGTCTTCGGCCAGCAGCAGCCGGGCGCCGGCGTGGTATTGGCGCAGCCGGGTTTCGGCATCGGCCATGGCCAGTTCGCTTGGGCTGGGCATGATGCCGTGGCCGCGTTGCAGCCGCACGGTGAACCAGAAGGTGCTGCCGATCCGCGGCGTGCTGTCGGCGCCGACTTCGCCGCCCATCATCTGCGCCAGGCGGTGGGTGATGGCCAGGCCCAGTCCGGTGCCGCCGTATTTGCGGGTGATGGTGGGGTCGGCTTGTTCGAAGACGCGGAACAGCCGCGCTTTGTTCTCGGGGGCGATGCCGATGCCGGTGTCGCTGACTTCGAAGCGCACCAAGAGGTCATCGCCGTGTTCTTCGAGCAGCCGCGCGCGCAGGGTGATCACGCCGCGTTCGGTGAATTTGACGGCATTGCCGGCGTAGTTGAGCAGCGCCTGGCGCAGCCGCGTGGGGTCGCCGCGCAGCCACGGCGGGACGTCGTCGCCGTCGACGTCGATGCGCAGTCCCTTGTCGCGCGCCGATTGGCCGATCAGCGAGGCGACGTTGTCGAGCACCGAGGACAGCGGGAAGTCGATGGTTTCCAGTTGCACCCGCCCGGTTTCGATCTTGGACAGGTCGAGGATGTCGTTGATGATGGCCAGCAGGTGCCGCCCGGCGCCGTCGATCTTGTCCAGCCGTTCGGCTTGTTGCGGGGTGGCGCTGCTGCGCCGCATGAGGTGGGTGAGGCCGAGGATGGCGTTCATCGGGGTGCGGATTTCGTGGCTCATGTTGGCCAGGAAGGCGCTTTTGGCCAGGTTGGCGGCTTCGGCTTGCTGCCGCGCCGCGTCGAGTTCCGCGGTGCGCTGCGCGACCAGCCCTTCCAGGTGGTGCCGGTGCCGGTCGAGTTCGAGCCCCAGGTGCTTTTTCTCGGTGATGTCTTCTTTCACCGCCACGTAATGCGTGATCGCGCCGTCGGGTTGCCGCAGCGGCGTGATGATGGCAAATTCGACGTATTCGCTGCCGTCCTTGCGCCGGTTGTGAAATTCGCCTTTCCACGGCCTGCCTTCGCTCAGCTCCGCCCACATCGCCTGGTAGGTTTCCGGCGGCGTCCTCCCCGAGTGCAGAAAACGCGGGTTCTGTCCCAGCACTTCTTCACGGCTGTAGCCGGTGTTGCGCAGGAAAGCCTGGTTGACGTACTCGATGCAGGCATCGGTGTCGGTGATGACGATGCTCTCCGGACTCTGCTCGATGGCCAGCGCCAGCTTGCGCAGTGCCGCCTCGCTGCGCTTGCGTCCCGTGACGTCGGTATGCGCCACCACCGCGCCGCGACCCTGCCTTCCCAGCGGCGTCACGCTCATGCTGAACCAGCGCTGCTGCCCGGGCGAATGACAGGGGTATTCGAGGCTGAAGCCGGCCAAACGCCCATCGAGGACCGCGCGGATGCCATCGCGGGCGTCCGGCGCTTCGGCATTTGCCGCTCCGATCCGGTCCACGCAGGCCTCCAGGTAATTGGCGCCGACACCGGTGCCGGGCGCCTCCTCACCCGGCTCGACGCCGTTTTCCTCGGCAAACCGGCGCCACGGCCGATTGACTGCCGTGATCATTCCCTTGCGGTCCAGCACGGCGATTTCGGCGTCGACCGAATCCAGCGTCGAGCGATTGAGCGCCTCGCTCTCGCGCAGGGCGACATCCATCCGCCGCTTGCGGACAATATCCCAAACGCCGTTGGCGAGCAGCCGCACCGTGTCCAGATCGAGGTCGCTATACGGTTCCGGCCTGTTGCCGACGCCGGCCAGCATGCGCACCAGGCCGTTTTCGATCACCGGCACGACGATCAGGCGCCGCAGCTCGGAATGGCCGTCGGGCAGCCCGTGCTTGCCTTCGACCGCGGGGTAATCGTTGATCACCAAGGCTTCGCGCCGGCGCAACCCGTCGGCCCAGACTCCGGCCTCGCTGACCGGATAGTGGCGCATGTGCACGGCCTGGCAGAAATGATCCAGCGTGGAACGCGACCAGGTCACCAGTTCGATGGTTTCCTGGTCTTCGAGCACGAAATGGATGAAGGCGATCTTGCTGCCCGTCAGTTGCTCGGCCTGTTCCATGCCGTGCTGGAGGAATTCATCCTCGACCATGGTTTCGGCGGCGGCGGGCAGGGCCAGCAGGGTTTCGACCCGCCGCGTGTGGAAAGCCAGGGCCAGTTCGTTGCTCTTTTGCTCGGTGATGTCGGTATGGGTGCCGACCATGCGCAAGGGCTTCCCGGCGGCATCGCGCGCCACCACCCGGCCCAGGGAAAGTATCCATTTCCAGCCGCCCGCGCGGGCTCTTTGACGGAACTCCAGGCGGAATTCGGGAAGCTTGCCGGCGACAATGTAGTCGCGATAGGTTTGCGTCACGAGCCCGTGATCGTCGGGATGCAGGCGTTCAATCCAGCTGGCATAGTCTTCATGGAAGCTGGCCGGGTCGTAACCCAGCATCGTGGCGTATTCCGGACTGACGATGGCCTCGCCGGTCGTCACGTTGACGTCGTAGGTGCCCTGATTGGCCGCCCGCAAGGCCAGCTTCAGCCTTTCCTCGCTCTCCTGCAGGGCCGCCACGGCAGCCTCGGCGCTGGTTCGTGCGGCGATGGCATCTTCCATCAGGTTGAGCGCCGCCAGGCGTCCCCGGCGCTGGGCTTCGAGCGCGGCGGCCTGTCCATCGCGCAAGGCCCGCTCCGCATCACGGCGGGCGCGGTGCTCGGCGGCCTCGTCGAGTGCGCGCCGGATGGCGGCCGGCAGCCGGACCAGATTCTCCTTCAGCACAAAGTCGGTGAGGCCCATGCGCAGCAGATCCACCGCGGTTTCCTCGCCCACGCTGCCGGACACCAGGATCACCGGCAGATCGGGCCAGCGCGCCTTGATCTGTTGCAGGACTTCGCCGAAATCCAGGTCCGGCATGCTGTAGTCGGACAAGGCCAGGTCCCATTCGCTGTCCAGGGCGGCAGCCAGGTCCGCAGCGCTGGCGACGTGCCGGCACTCGGCGGCCGGGCCGTGCTGGCGCAGACAGCGCTCGACCAGCAGGAAGTCGGCGGCGACGTCGTCGATGACGAGAATTTTCAGCGCCTGGTCCATGGCCGGCTCATGCGCTTGGCGGCGGCTCGTTGGTGGCCAGCCAATAGATGCCCAGGCGCGCCACGGTTTCGGCGAATTCGGCAAAGTCGAGCGGCTTCCGGACAAAGCTGTTGGCGCCCTCCTGGTAGCTCTTCAGGCGATCCCTTTCCTCGTCGGACGAGGTGAGGATCACCACCGGCAGCAAGCGGGTGCGCTCGTCGGCACGCAGCCGCGCCAGCACCTCAAGGCCCGAAACACGCGGCAGGCCGATGTCGAGCAGCACCACGGCCGGCAGTTCGGCAAGGGCGCGTGCGGCAAACTCGCCCACGCCGAACAGGTGGTCGATCGCCTGCTGGCCGTCGCGCACGACCTCGACCGAGTTGGCCAGGCTGACTTTCCTGAGCGCGCGCAGTGTCAGCATTTCGTCCTGCGGGTTGTCTTCGACGAGTAGTATGGACTTGGCTTTCATGCTTATTCCTCGTTGGCACCGGCGGGCAGGGTGAAGCAGAAGCACGCCCCGGCGCCGGGGCGGCCTTCGCCGCGAATCTCGCCGCCGTGGCGATGAATAATACGTTGTACGGTGGCCAGGCCAATACCTGTGCCGGGAAATTCTTCCTGCCGATGCAGGCGTCGAAACGGCTGGAACAATTGCCCCGCATGGGCCATGTCGAAACCCGCACCGTTGTCGGCGATACAGACGCCGCGCCGGCCGTCGACTGCTCCCGCATGCACGCGAATTTCCGCAACCTCCTTCTTGCCGGAGTATTTCCAGGCATTGCTCAACAGATTGCGCGCCACCGCCTCGATCATGCGCGCATCGCCGACGGCCCTCAGCCCGGCTTGCACGGTCCAGCCGACCCGGCGCGCCGGCTCGGCACGCTGCAATTCATCCAGCAGGCGGGTCGCCAGTGCCGAGATGTCGATCTCGTCGCGCTGCAAGCCGCCGCGCGTGCTGCGCGAGAGGGCAAGTATGCCGTCGATCAGTTCGCCCATTTTGCGGCTGGCGATATCGATCTGCTCAAGATAGCTTGCGGCCTCGCCGTCGAGTCGGGTTCCGTAATCCTCGCTCAGTGCCCGGGAAAAACCGCTCATGGCCCGCAGCGGTGCGCGCAGGTCATGCGAGACGGCGTAGGCGAAGCTGTCGAGTTCCTGGTTGGCGGCGCTCAACTCGGCAGTGCGCAGGACGACACGCTGTTCCAGCCCGGCGTTGAGCGAGCGGATCTGCTCCTCGGCCAGTTTGCGGGCGGTGATGTCCTGCACCGTGCCGTGCAGGCTCACGACCTTGCCGGCGGCGTCGCGCGTGGCCTCGCCGCGCGCGGTGATCCAGCGGCGGCCACCGTCCGGACGCCGCACCTCGGCATCGCATTCGTAGGCCAGGCCTTGCGCCAGGGCCTGCTCCACGGTTTCCGCCAGATGCGACCAGCTTTCCTCGGTGAAATATTGCTTGACCTCCGGATACGCGGCGGCCGGCAGGGCCGGATCGCGGCCGTAGATGCGGTAGATTTCCTTCGACCAGACGTGCCGGCCCGAAGCGATATCCCAGGTCCAGTTGCCGATGCCGGCCAGTTGCTGCGCTTCGGTCAGGATCGCCGCCGCCTGCTCGGCCGCCTGCCGCGCCTCATCCATGGCGCGATACAGATCGAGGTTGGCGAGGCCCACCGACATGGCATCGGCCAGCGCCAGTTGCAGTTCCAGCTCCTCGGCGCTGGCGCGGTGGCGTTCCGCCCAGTAGCAGCCGATGGCGCCCACCGGCCGGTCGCGGCCGATAGGCACCATGGACAGGCTCTTGACGAAGGTCGGACGATAGGCCGCGTAGGGAATCCGCGGATCGACGTAAATGTCTTCGATCACGGCCGCTTCGCGGTTGAGCATGGTCCAGCCCGAAATGCAGGATTCGAGCGGGAAGCGCTGGCCCTTCCACAACGGGCCGACGGCATCCTCGTCGGCGTAGTGGCAATTCCCGTTCTCACGCAACACCAGGGTGACGCCATCGGCTCCCGTCAGTTCGCGGACGGCATGCCGGACTATGCCCATGAGCCCCGCCATGTCACGCACCGCCGCGATCTTCTCGACGACTTCGGCAAGACGCCGCAGCCGTTCCGCGCTGCGGCCCAGCTCTGCCACGGTGCGCCGCCGCGATGCGACCAGGCCGCCGATGCGCGCCAGCAATTCATCGGTGGAAAACGGCTTGCCCAGGTAATCCTGTACGCCGAGTCCGAACAGGCGCACCCGCAGTTCATCGTCGGCCCTGGCCGTCAGCATGACGATCGGCAGCTCGCGCGTGACCGCCTGGGCGCGCAGCGCCTTGACCATGTCCTCGCCGTCCATCAGCGGCATCATCATGTCGGTCAGGACCAGGTCCGGATGCAGCGCCAGCGCCTTGTCGAGGCCCTCGCGGCCATCGCGCGCGCTGGCGACCCGGTAATAGGGGCGCAGCGTGGCCGCGATGAATTCGTTCATGTCGACGTTGTCTTCAACCACCAGGATCAGCGGCGTATCGGCCTCCCGCGTCTCGTCGGGCTGCGCGGCGCGCAAGCCCAGTTCCTCGACCGACTGGCGGTCGAGCACTTCGTCCTGCGCCGGCGGCGCGACGAGCACCGTGCCGACAGGTGCCTGGAACCCCAGGCGCACCGAAAACAGCGCACCGCCGCCCGGCGCCTCGTCCAGGCTCACGCTGCCACCATGGAGTTCGACGAAGTCCTTGACGATGGCCAGCCCGAGGCCGGTGCCGCCGTGCCGCCGTTGCGCGCCGCCCTCGCCCTGGCGGAAACGCTCGAACACTGCGGCGCGCAATTCGACGGGGACGCCCGGGCCGTTGTCCTGCACTTCGATCAGCGCCTGGCCGTCGCTGGCGGCCAGGCGCAGCGCGACTAGACCGCCATCGGGAGTGAACTTGAAGGCGTTGGAAAGCAGGTTGAGCATCACCCGCTGCAGCTTTTCGGCGTCGGCCTCGGCCGGCAGCGTCTGCGGTGCGCTGACCCGATAGTCGATGCGGCGTTCCACGGCGAGCGCCTCGAAATGGCTCGCCGTGACCCGGGCCAGACGGGCCAGATCGACCTCCGACCAGGCCACCATCATGCGGCCGGCATCGAGCTTGGCGACATCGAGCAGATCCGTGACGTGGCGGTAAAGCAGGCGCGCATTGCGCAGCATCATCTCGGTTTCGCGCAGTTCGGCGGCTGAAGAGTTGGCGCTGGCGAGACGGCGATAGTGCCGCTCCAGCGGTGCCAGGATCAGCGTCAGCGGCGTGCGCAACTCGTGGCTGACGTTGGCGAAGAACTGGTTCTTCTGTGCGTCCAGTTCCAGCGTCTTGCGGTAGAGCTGGGTGATCTTGGCGTTGGCGGCCTCGGTGCTGGCCAGGGCTTCGTCGGTGCGCCGGCTGGCCAGCCGCATGCGCTCGAAGATGTAGGCGAACAGGCCGCCCATGATGACGAACACCACTACGGAAAAGGCCGACGCGGGATTATCCAGCTCGAAGGAGAAGGCCGGCGGGATGAAGACGAACCAGACCAGCAGCGTACTGATGCCGGTCGCCGCGAGACCGCCGGCGAGGCCGCCGATCCAGGCGCTGAAAAATGCCGCCGGAAAAAACAGGAACCAGACATAGGGCTTGAGGGCATCCCATAACAGCCATTGCACCGCGCAGGCGAAGAACGGCAGCAACACCGACAGCGCCAGCCGCAGCTTCATGCCGCGCCGCCCTCCCCTGGCGACTTCGCCGCCTCGTCGATGAACGCCAGCGGATAGGGCGGCTCCTGCCCAAGTTGCCGAGACAAGGCATTGATCCGCTGCTTGAGTTCGATCATGACGACCTCGCGCCCCACGGCGGCGCGGTTGAAGGCTTCGAGTTCCTCATTGCGCAGGCGTAGGTCGCTCTCCACGGCCCTTCTATCGGAGATGTCGCGGCAGGCGCCGAAGAGATTTCCGTCCGGCAATCGCACGGTATTGAGTTCCACCGGCACGCGGCTGCCGTCGCGGCGTTTCATCCGGCCTTCGGCGAGTATGTGTCCGTGCTGCTTGAGTTGCGCGAACTGGGTTATGGCAATTTCGACCAGGTCGTCCGGCACCAGGTCGCGGAAATTCAGGGTCAGCAGTTCGTCGATGCCATAACCAAGCAGTTGGCCCGCCCTTTGATTGGCATAAATGAAATCTCCTCCCGGATTGGCCACCAGCACGGCATCCGCGGCGTTCTCCAGCACCATCCGATAGCGCTCTTCGCCGGCCCTCAAGGCGCTTTCGGCCTGCTTGCCCGCGGTGACGTCGCGCGCGATGCCGAACAGGCCGATGACCTGGCCGTCGGCATCGCGCAATGGTCCTTTGGTCGTCGAAAATACCCGCTCACCGTCGACCGTGGTCAGCAGATCCTCGACGGTCTGGATGCGATTCTCGGCAATCAGGCGGCTGTCGTCGGCGCGGATCGCCGCCGCCTGCTCGGGCGGAAACATGGACCGATCATCGCGCCCAAGCGCCTCGTCGGTAGACAAGCCCAGAACCCTGGCGGCTTCCCGATTGCACAGCAGGTAGCGCCCTTCCCTGTCCTTGGCGAAAATGGCATCGGGCGAATTGTCGGCAATCGCCGCGAGGAGCTGCAGGGCGCGCGCCTTTTCCGTCTGCGCGGCGAGCTCGCGCTGGGCCGAGGCCATCGCCTGGTCGAGCCGGCGCCGGATGAAGCCGAACAGCAGCAGGGACGTCACGGCGACAAACAGCCAGCCCTTTATGGTGCTGGCCAGAACCAGTTGTTCCGGGTCCTTGAATAGTTCGCCCAGGACCTCGTCGGAAAGCAGTATCCAGAGGCCGGCGAAAACGGCATAGGCGAGGACGACCCGCAGGGCGATGGCACCCGCTGCCTGTATTCCCTCGCGCGTGGCGTCTGGCTGCGGGTCCATGACGGGACTTTGCTCAGCCTGTCGGGTGGCGCGCCTCCGCCGAATCGCGATAGCGCTGGGCGATGCCGACGAACTCGTCGAAGGAAGCAAGAAACGCGTCGGCGACATCGGGGTCGAAATGCCTACCGCGTTCGGCGGCGATGATGTCGCGTGCCTGCTCGTAGGACATCGGCGCCTTGTACACCCGCAATGAGATCAGCGCGTCGAAGACATCGGCCAGCGCCATGAGGCGGGCCGAATAGGGTATGGCATCGCCGGCAAGGCCGTCGGGATAGCCGCTGCCATCCCATTTTTCATGATGCCAATGGGCTATCTCCTTGGCCAGGATCAGGAAGGCGACCGGCTGCTCGGCGTCGGCCTCGGCCTGCTCGATGGCGTCGGAACCGAGCTTGGCGTGGGTTTTCATGATTTCCCACTCCTCGGCGGTGAGCTTGCCGGGCTTTTGCAGGATGGAGTCGGGGATGCCGACCTTGCCGATGTCGTGCAGCGGCGCGGAACGGGTGACCAGGTCGACATTGCGCGCATTGAGGAAGTCGACAAATCGCGGGTGCCGCCGCAGTCCGAGCGCCAACTGCCGTACATAGCCCTGGGTGCGCAGAATGTGGCTGCCGGTTTCCGGGTCGCGCGTCTCCGCCAGGTGTGCCAGGGCGCGAATGGTGATGATCTGGGTCAGATCGTTTTCGGTCGTGCGCCGCGCGACTTCGGCTTCGAGAAAGGAGTTCTCGTCACGCAGCCAGTCGCGTGCCTGCTTGGCCTGCAACTGGCTGCGCACGCGGGCCAGCACCACCGCCGGCTTGATCGGCTTGGTGATGTAGTCGGCGGCGCCGAGGTGCAGGCCGCGCTCCTCGTCGTCCGCCGCGGCCAGCGCAGTGAGGAACATCACGGGAATGTCGCAGGTCTCGGAATTCTCGCGCAGGCGCGCCAGCACCGCATAGCCGTCCATGCCGGGCATCATCACGTCCAGCAGCACCAGGTCCGGCCGCGGCTGGCTCGCCGCCGCGCGCAAGGCGCTTTCACCCGAGTTGGCGGCGCGCACCAGGTACTCGGGTCGCAACAGGCCGGTCAGGAGAAACAGGTTTGTCGGCTCGTCGTCGACGATGAGGATGGTTGCGGCGGCCATTGATACGCACTCGCTCCGATCGATAGGTTCAAGAATACACCAAGCCGTCCCGTTTATACCATTGTCTTGATTCGGGCACTGCTTCGATGGATCGATCAATGCTACTACCGAACGATCGGTGCGCGCTGTGAACTACGCCCGGATTTGCCCTTGCCGGGCAGCGACAGGCGCCCGCCGCGGCGGGCGAGTCGGGATTCACTGCTGGCCAGCGGCCTTGGCGTAAAGGCGTACCAGCGCAAGTTGCACCGTATCCGAATGGCGCCGCAGCGCGGACTTCAGCGACGCCGTGGCGGCCTCCTTGTCACCGCCATGGGCATCGGCCAGAATCGATCCCGCGCATAGATGAAAATCGGCGTGCACCGCCCGCAGTTGCTCAAACTCGGGGACGTGGCCGAATTGCGCCTTGCCGTCTCCGTGTATCCATTTGCCCAGGGCACAGTTGCCGTCGGCGGCGACCACGCCGACCTCCAGAGTTTCTCCGGCGTCGCCACGTATCTGCGCCTCCAGACGGGTCTTCCACGCCATATGCGCCTCGATCGCGGCTTTCATGTCCAGGCCATGAAAGTGCTGCTCATGTTCGGCAAACTGCAGGGGCGCAGCAGCTTCGCCGCCGACGACCCCTTTCAACCATCCCAGAATGCTCATTGATATTCTCCCTTTGGTGTCGGTTCGCGAGGCAGCTCCATTGGCACCGCGACTCGCGCCGGACGGCGGAATTTTATCAGTCCGGCATACGCGGCGGCGAGTGCGACCAAGTAGCGTCTCGTTCGGATCCGCGATCCGGCCTAAATCGGAATGAACGGCAGGTCCTGCGGCTGATTCCCGCCATCGGGCCGGCTGACCCGGGCATTGACCCAGGTCTTGCCGAAATGGCTTTCGGTGACCGGCGGGCCGAAGCGAAAGCCCTGCAGAACATCGCAGTCCTGCGCCACCAGGAAGGACCACTGCTCGTCCGTTTCGACACCCTCGGCGACGGTCTGCAGGCCAAGCGCCTGCGCCATGCGCACCGCGGCGATGACCAGGGCGCGGTCACTCTGGTCGTCCGAAACGTCGTGTATGAAACTGCGATCGATCTTGACGGTATGGAAGGGAAACTCGCGCAGGTAGGAGAGCGAGGAATAGCCGGTGCCGAAATCGTCCATCGACAGGCGCACGCCGAGGGCGTGAAGCTCGTCGAGGATCACCTTGACCTCGCCCTGGTTGCGCAGCAGCAGGCCTTCGGTAATCTCGATTTCGAGTTGTCCGGGCGGCACCTGGAATTCGTCGAGACACTCCTTGACCAGGGCAATGAAGCCGCTGGTCTTGAACTGTCGCGGCGAAACATTCACCGCCATGACGAAACCGGTCTGCTGCAGACGCCAGCGCGCCAGGGTGGCGCAGGCTTCGCGCAGCACCCAGCGCCCGAGATCGACGATCAGCCCGTTTTGCTCGGCCACCGGAATGAAGGTGACCGGCGGCACCTCGCCCAGTTCCGGACTGTTCCAGCGCAACAGGGCTTCGGCGCCGATGATGCAGCCGCTGTCGGCCTGCACCAGCGGATGATAGACGACATGAAGTTCATGGCGTTCCAGCGCGCCGCGCAGGCAGCGCCCGATTTCGAGTCGCTGCAGCGACAGGTCGTGGATCGAACGATTGTAGAAACGGTACATGTTGCGGCCGGAATCCTTGGCCTCGTACATGGCCAGATCGGCGTTGCGCAGCAGCACCATCGGTTCGGTGCCGTCATCCGGATAAACCGCGATGCCGATGCTCGGCGAGGTGACCAGTTCGCGTTCGTCGACCTGGAACGCGGTCGAGAATGCCGCAATGACCTTTTCCGCAATCGCCGCCGCCTCGTCGCCGTGGCCGAGGCCGCCGGCGACGATCAGGAATTCGTCGCCGCCCAGCCGCGCCACCACGTCGTCGCCGCGCACCGATGCGACCAGACGTTGCGCCACCTGGCGCAGCAGGTGATCGCCGACGGCGTGCCCCAGCGTATCGTTCACGTCCTTGAAGTTGTCCAGATCGATGAACATCGCCGCAGCCCTGCCGCCGTCGCGTCGGGCGCGGCTTACCGCCTGCACCAGGCGATCGTTGGCCAGCACGCGATTGGGCAGGCCGGTGAGCATGTCGTAATGCGCCTGGTAAGTGATCTTTTCCATTTGCTGGCGCTGTTCGGTGATGTCCTCGCGCGACAGCAGCAGGTGGGTCGCCCGCCCTCTTTCGTCATGCACGGCGCCGAGCCGCAGCCGCTCCCAGTAGGCGTCCTCGCCGCGCCGGCTGAGCTGTTCGAGCTCCCAGATGGCCCCGCCGGTCGCGACGCGCAGCGCATTGTCGGCGTCGAGCGGGTCGGTTGTACACATGACCTCGATCAGCGGCTGCTCGATCGTCTCGGCCGGCGAACGGCCGGTGATGCGGCAATAGGCGGGGTTGACGAACTCCACCACGCCACCGATGCGGGCAATCAGGATGCCCACCGGATTTTGCTCGACCACCTGCGAGAAGCGCACCAGGCGACGATTGGAGCTTTTGAGGTCGGCGGTGCGTTCCTGGACGCGCTGTTCGAGTTCGAGTTGCGCGTTGCGCAGCGCGCTTTCACGCGTCAGCACCTGCTGCCGCATGGTGCCGAACGCCTCGGCCAGATCGCCTATTTCATCGTGGCGGGCGATCGTGATCTGTTCGCTTTTCTCGCCGGCCGCCAGCTTCTGCGCGTGCTCGCGCAGCACGCTGATGCGTCGCACCACCGTCTGTCCGGAATACGCCAGGCCGACGAACATCACCAGCCCGCCGAGCATCACCAGCCAGATGAAGTCCCGCCGCTGCGCCAGTTGTTCCTCGGTGGCCTTCTGGTAGGCGGCGTCGGCGGCAGCCTCGGTCTGCTCGGCAAGGCCGGTCAGCATCGACTGGATGGAGAGAAACGGCAAATGCGATCCGGCCGCGGTAATTCGGCGCACGCCGGCCAGATTCATCTCGGCCGCCAGCCGTGCCTGTTCCTGCAGGCGCGAGCGATAATCGCGCCAATGCCCAGCGAGTCGCTGCGCATCGCCCGGGGCTTCCCGCGCCAGCACCACCGAGAACTTGCCCACCTCGGCATCCACCGCGGCTATCTCGGCGTGCAGCCGCGTGACGTGCGACTGCAGCGCGAAAACATCCTCCATATGCCCGAGTTCCAGCTCCAGGTTGCGCAGGCCGCCGAAGCGTGCCTGCAGCGAATGCAGGCGTGCCAGCGGTCGGACGTGGTGCTCCAGGGTGGTAATCAGGCGCGCCGCGGATTTGTCCAGCATCTGATTGCCGGCGAAAAGCAGGCTGAGCACCAACACCGCGCCGCCGGCAAAGCCGGTCAGCAATTGCGGCAGGAGACCGAAGCGCTTCGGCAGCCTCATGCTTTCGACATCTATCGGGCAGCGCCGATGCCCGGTTCGCGACCCGCGAATCCGGCATGGAATATTTTCAGCCACGGCAGTTGCTGGTCGCGACCGCGCCGCTGGGTGACTTTCTCCCAGTCATGCGCGGTTTGCCGCATCGCCTCGGCGGCCGAGATCTTCCCGCTGGCCGCTTCCCAGAGATGCTGATCGAGTATTTCCAGGTACTCGCCGTCGCCCGGCAGGCCGGTGCCCGGCGGCAGTGCAATCGCCCATTCGCTGGCAAACACCGCCAGCGCCTGCGGCGTATACAGTTCCTTGATGCGCGCGTCGGCGAGATGGTGCCAACGGAAAGGATCGGTGAATCCTCCCTTGACACCCACCGTGCGCAGCGAGTTGTCCGGGTCGGTCAGCCACATGGCGAACAGGAAGGCCAGTTTGCGCTGCGCACCGCGACTGGAGACCACCAGGTTGTTGCCGTAAATCGGCATGTTCTGGCGCACGATGCGCCCGCCGATCCGGGTGCCCGGAATCGGCACCGCGATGAACTTGCCGCGCACGCCGGAGGCCGCCGAATTCAGCAGCTTGGCCCCGGCGATGGTAAACATCGACGAGAAGGCCTTGCCCTGCATGAACAGCGGCAGCGTATAGCTGTAGTCCTTGCCTTCGCCGAGAATCTCCGCCGGGGAATAACGGACGGTGCGCACATAGCTTTCGGTCGCGGCAATGCCCGCCGGCGAATCGAGCAGTGGTTTCAGGTTCTCGTCGAACAGTTTGCGGTGCGGTGTACTTTGCGACAGGTAGCGCGGCAACCAGAACATCCAGCCGCCGGCCCGCTCGCGTTGCTCCACGCTGCCGTAGAGGCCCTGTTGCGGTCGATGGAAAAAGCCAGCCAGCTGCTCGTATTCCTGCCAGGTTTTAGGTAGCGTCAGTTCGCGGCCAAAGGCCTGGCGGAAGGCGGCGCGCTCCGCCGGATTTTCCATCAGGTCGCGGCGCAGGTACATGAGCAGGATGTCGCCGTCCGCCGGAATGGCGACCACCTTGTCGCCGAAGTAGCCCTGCAGGCGGGGCCGCACATAGCCTTGCGGCGGCGCGCCGTCGAGGCGGAAGCCGAATTGCTTGAGCAGCGGCGTCAGATCCTCGACCAGCCCCTGTTCCAGCAGGTCGGGAAATTCGTTGGTGCGCGCCACTGTCAGATCGATATCGGGGTTGGCCTTCAGATTGGCCACGGACGGCTGCTGTGGAATCACGCGCGCCGTGATCATGACCCCGCTGCGCTGTTCCCACTCCCTTTGCAGTTCCAGCTCGGGCCCCAGCAGCGCTGCGATATTGCCCGATTTGAAAGCCACCTTGATCGCGGCATTGCGCGGCACTTCGCCCGCGGCGACCATCTGCTTGACCATGGCCAGCGCGCGCTCGGCCTGGGCGCCGGCGCCGGCAGCATCCGATGCCAGCAGCAATGCAAAGGTGAGCAGCCGGACGACGTGCCGGCCCAAAATTCCTGTCATTGTCTGCTCTCCCTTAACCTGTCGCGCCCAGCCCGGTGCAACTGGCCCAATTCTAGGGGATGCGCGAGTACCCTTGCAAGGACAAGTGCCTTGTGCCGCGCCGATTTTCGCGCTTCGATGGCCGACGTCGACGCTCGGGTATTGACGTCCGGCGGAACCGGATTTCCGTTACGAATTCAGCGTCCCGCCGTTGCCAGATGCAGGGCCAGGGCGAAAAATATCGCCGCGGCGCCGCGATCCAGCCAGACCGCGAGCCTTGGCTGCCGTTGCAGGCGCCGTCCGAGGCTGCCCGCAAACCAGCCGAGGCCACCGAAAATCACCACGGTCTGCGCCGCGAACAGCAGCCCCAGCAGCAACATCTGCTGCCACACCGCGGCGCGCGTCGGATCGACGAATTGCGGCAGGAAGGCGATGAAGAACAAGGCTACCTTGGGATTGATCGCATTGGCGACGAAGCCGCGCCGCAAGTGCAGGCCGAGCGGCTCGGCCGGACACTGCTCAAGCCTGGTCAGGGCCATTTCTCCGGCGTGACGCCAGGCGTTGATCCCGATGTACACGAGATACGCCGCACCGGCCATTTTCAGCGCGGTGAACGCGGCGGCCGAGGCCAGCACCACGGCGCCGATGCCCAGCGTCGCCCACAGCGTATGGGTGAAGCAACCCAGCGCGCAGCCGAGACCGAAGCCGATTCCGGCGCCACGACCGCGGCTGATGCCGATCGACAGCACCATCAGGTTGTCCGGTCCCGGCGCGATGGTGATCAGCGCGGAAGCGGCCAGGAAGGCCAGCAGGACTTCTCCCGGAATCATGACGGCAGCGAGTGACGCAGGCGACCGGCGCGCGACAGCAGCCAGGCGCCGGTCGCGACCAGCAGCGCCGCTTCGCCGAGCAGCGCGGCGGGCGCGCTGGAAAGCGCGGCAATGCTGCCGGCGATCAGGCCGCCTATGGCATCGAGCCCGAAACGAATACTGGAGAAAAACGAAACCACGCGCCCACGCAGGCGATCGGGCGCGATGGTCTGCATCACCGTGTTGATGCCGACGTTGGCGCCGGAAATGCCGAAGCCCAGTGCCGCCAGCGCCGGCAAGGCGATGAACAGATCCGCGCTGAGCGGAAACGCCAGCAGCGCCAGCGCCGCGAGGACCACGCAGAAGATCGCCAGGTTGAGCGTGGCACGCACCGATTGCCGCGTCGCCAGCATCAGCGTCGCGACAAAGGCGCCGCAGCCGGCGGCGCCCCAGAGCAAACCCAGGGTCCGCGCATCGCCGTGGAACACCTCCTTGGCGAATACCGGCAGCAGCACGGCGTAGGCCGAGGCGGTCAGGTTGAGCAGGGCCAGCACGATCAGCAGCGTGCGGATCGGCCAGGTATCGAAGGCATAGCGCACGCCTTCCTTGAACACATGGCCGACGCTGCCGGCGGCCCGGGCATTCGCCGCCAGACGCATGGCCGCGACGCCCCACAGCAATGCCAGATAGGAAAACGCATTGAGCAGAAAACAGGCCGCCTCCGACATGAAACCCAGCATCAGGCCTGCGATCGGCGGACCGATGAAGCGGCCGAGGTTGAACAGCATGGCATTCAGCGCCAGCGCGTTCGGCAGGTCGTCGCGGCCGCCGACCATGACCGGAATCAGCGACTGGCGCAGCGGCGTGTCGAAGGCGTTGAGCACGCCGAGGGAGAGGGACATCAGGATGATCAGGCTCGGTCCGATCAACTCGAACCAGGTCAGCGCCGCCAGTGCACTCGCCTGAATGAAAAGCAGGACCTGCACCTGCATCAGCAGGCGGCGCCGATCGTGACTGTCGATCCAGGCGCCGGCCAGCGGCCCCACCACCAGGATGGGCGCCAGCGCGGCGAAGGCGGCAAGCCCCAGCAGCGCCGCCGAGCCGGTCAGCCGATACACCAGCCAGGCCAGCGCCACCTGCTGGATCCAGGAGCCGAGTATCGAAACCGCCTGGCCGCAGAAATACAGCCGGAACGGGCGATGCGCCAGCGCCCGCATCGACGCCGGGAGTTTCACGGCGCGGCCACCCGCAGCTTAGAGCGCGATCACAGGCCGGCCATGGCCAGGTACTTGATCTCCAGATATTCCTCGATGCCGTGACGCGAACCTTCGCGGCCCAGGCCCGACTGCTTGACGCCGCCGAAGGGTGCGACCTCGTTGGAAATCACGCCGGCATTGATGCCGACCATGCCGTAATCCAGCGCCTCGCCGACGCGCCAGGCGCGTGCGATGTCGCGGCTGTAGAAATACGCGGCAAGGCCGAACTCGGTGTCGTTGGCCATACGCACCGCCTCGGCTTCGTCCTTGAAGCTGAAGATCGGCGCCACCGGGCCGAAGATTTCCTCGCGCGCCAGACGCATCGCCGGCGTCGCGCCGGTCAGCACCGTCGGCTCGAAGAAAGTGCCGCCGCGCGCATGGCGCTTGCCGCCGCAAACCACCTTGGCGCCCTGCGCCACGGCATCGGCCAGCAGCTCCTCGACCTTGGCCAGCCCGGCGCCGTCGATCAGCGGACCTTGCGTGACGCCCTCCTCCAGCCCGCTGCCGACCTTGAGCCCGGCCACGGCGGCGGCGAGCTTCTGCGCGAACGCATCGCGCACGCCTTCCTGCACCAGGAAACGGTTGGTGCAGACGCAGGTCTGCCCCGTATTGCGGTATTTCGAGGCCATCGCCCCGGCTACCGCGGCGTCGAGGTCGGCGTCGTCGAAGACGATGAAGGGCGCATTGCCACCGAGTTCCAGCGACATCTTCTTGACGGTCGGCGCGCACTGCGCCATCAGCAAGCGGCCGACCTCGGTCGAGCCGGTGAAGGACAGCTTCAGCACTTTCGGATTCGAGGTCAGCTCGCCGCCGATCGGCACCGGTTCGCCGGTCACGATGTTGAGCACGCCGGGCGGAATGCCCGCCTGCTGCCCCAGCCAGGCCAGCGCCAGGGCGGAAAGCGGCGTCTGCTCGGCCGGCTTGACCACCATGGTGCAGCCCGCCGCCAGGGCCGGCGCGACCTTGCGCGTGATCATCGCCGCCGGAAAATTCCACGGCGTGATCGCGGCGCAGACGCCGACCGGCTGCTTCAGCACGATCAGGCGCCGATCCGGCAGCGGCGAGGGAATGATTTCGCCATAGACGCGCCGCGCCTCCTCGGCGAACCACTCGATGAAGGAGGCCGCGTAGGCGATCTCGCCGCGCGCCTCAGTCAGCGGCTTGCCCTGCTCCAGCGTCATCAGGCGCGCCAGGTCTTCCTGGTTTTCCATCATCAGTTCGAACCAGCGCTTGAGGATCTTCGCCCGCTCGCCGGCGGTCTTCGCCCGCCACGGATGGAAGGCGGCCTGCGCGGCGTCGATCGCGCGACGGGTCTCGGCAGCGCCGAAACTCGGCACCGAACCCACCAATTCGCCCGTAGCCGGGTTGCGGACTTCGAGGCTGGCGCCGGTGGCGGTCAACCATTCGCCATCGATCAGGCAGGCATTGCGCAGCAGTTCAGGATTGTTCATGGGGTGCTTTCGATATCAAAACGAAGTTTCAGTGAAGGATAAGACCGGGTTTATCGGCGTTAAGCGCAGCGGCCGTAACTAAAATCAAAGTTTAGCCGCATTGCGCCAGAAAGCGGATGCCCATCCGAAGACAGCAAACGCCGTCTCGCCAGCGCCAACTCTTGTCAGGTCGCTGCGCCAAGTTCGGATTGGTCGCCCTGGAAGGAAGCCGCCAGCTCCACCGCCGCGCTGCGCAGCAGCGTGGTATCGCCGCCGACGGCGACGAAGCTGGCGCCGCAGGCGCGATAGTGCTGCGCCAGCTCCGGCTCGGTGACGAAGATGCCGGCGGCCTTGCCGCTCGCTGCGATGCGCGGCAGCGCAGCCTCGATGGCGGCCCTCACCTCGGGATGCCCGGAATCGCCGAGATGGCCCAGCGAGGCGGCGAGATCGGCCGGACCGATGAACACGGCATCGACGCCCTCCACGGCCAGTATGGCGTCGAGATTCTCCAGGCCCGCCCGCGTCTCGACCTGGACCACCAGGCAGACCTCCGCGTTGGCATGTTTGACATAGTCCTTGATGCCGCTCCAGCGCGCGGCACGCGACAGCGAGGCGGCGACGCCGCGGATGCCCTCGGGCGGATAGCGCACCGCGCGCACCAGTTGCTGCGCCTGCTCGGCGTTGTCCACCAGCGGCAGCAGCAGGGTCTGCGCGCCGGCGTCGAGATACTGCTTGATCAGCGCGGGATCGTGACTCATCGGACGCACCAGCAACTGCACCGGATAGGGCGCCGCGGCCTGCAGTTGCGCGAGTACGCTGGCGGGATTGTTGGGCGTGTGCTCGGCGTCGATCACCAGCCAGTCGAAACCCGCGCCGGCGAGAATCTCCATGCTGATGCCATTGGCCAGGCCGACGAAGAGTCCGACCTGCCACTGCCGCTGCCGCAGCCTTTGCCTGAAGAGATTTTTCGGCATTTCCATGATGACTTATTCCAATGGCAAGCCCTTGTCCCAATAGGGTTCGGGACCGAGGCGCAAGGCAAGAAAATCGACGAAGGCGCGCACGCGCTGCGGCACGAAGCGGTTGCCGGGGAATACCGCGAACATGTCGAGCACCGGCGTCTGGAATTTCCTCAGGATCGGCACCAGCAAGCCCCGGCGAATTGCTTCGGCGGCAATGAAGGTCGGCCCGTAGAGTATGCCCATGCCCTGGATGGCGGCGTCCTGCAGCGCGTTGCCGTTGTTGGCGGTGATCGGCCCGCTGATCTCGACCGCATGCGGCAGACCGTCGATGAGGAAAGTCCAGGTGCTGCGCGAGGTCAGCGAATAGGGCAGACAGGCGTGCTGCGCCAGCTCGTCGGGATGTTTTGGCTCGCCATGCCGCTGCAGATAGGCCGGCGCCGCGGCGACCACCGAACGACAGGTGGTCAGGCGCCTTGCCACGGTGGTTTCCGGCAGGCGCTCGGTGATGCGCAGCGCCAGGTCCAGGCCTTCCTCGATCAGGTTAACGCGCCGGTCGTTGAAGTCGAGGTCGATGCGGATGTCGGGATGCGCCTGGGAGAATTCCAGGATCAACGGCGTCAGGTGCAGCAGGCCGAAGGTCAGGGGCACGGTGGTGCGTATGCTGCCGCGCAGGGTTTGCCGCTCGCCGGCCAGGTCGCCCTCGGCTTCGTCGATGCGATCCAGGATATCGCGGCATTGCTCGATATAGGTGGCGCCGGCGGAGGTCAGCGACAATCGGCGCGTGCTGCGCGCTATCAGCTTGACGCCCAGATGCGCTTCCAGCGCCGCAATCTGGCGCGTCACCGCCGAGCGCGCCACGTTCAACTGGTCGGCCACGGCGGTAAAGCTGCCCGCTTCGGCCACCCGGACGAAAGTCTGCATCGCCGCCAATCGATCCATGAAGGTCTTGCCCCGTATAAATTTCGGCCTTCGATCATTGTATGGGGAACGCTGTCTTACAATTCCAATCGAAAACAATTTCCACGGAGATATTCATGAAGCGACTCGTTACCCTGCTGTTTTCTGCCCTCCTTGCATGGTTGGCCCTGCCCGGCCTTGGCCTGGCCGCCGAACCGCTGGCCGGCCGTGAATTCAAGGCAATCAGCCCGCCCCTGGCAAGCACCAAGGACAAGATCGAGGTGATCGAGTTCTTTTCCTATGGTTGTCCGCATTGCAGCGATTTTCATCCCCTCGTCAGCAAATGGTCCGCCGGCCTGCCGAAGGACGTGACTTTCCGGCGCGTGCCGGTCAGCTTCAATCGTCCGGAATGGGCACGACTGGCCCGGATTTTTTACGCGCTGGAAACCACCGGCGACCTGGCCAAGCTCGACACCGCGGTATTCATTGCGATTCACGAGCAGCGCGTGGCTTTCAAGACCGACGAGGCCGTGGTCGCCTGGGCGGCCGGCAAGGGCGTCGACCGCAAGAAATTCGCCGATGCGATGTCCTCCTTCGCCATGCAGAGCAAGGTGCAGCGCGGCGATCAGGACGCCACCGCAGCCCGCATCGGTGGCGTCCCGGCGCTGGCGGTGGATGGCAAGTTCCTGATCAACAACGAGGCCGCCAACAGCTACGAGGACTTGCTGAGGATTACCGACAGCGTGATCGCCAAAGCGCGCCAGGATCGCAAGGGAAAGTAAGGCGTGATCCTGCTACGCCTGCTGCTGACCCCGCGCGGCCTGTTCGCCGCAACCGGCGCGGCGGCCGTGGGCCTGGTCGCCGGCGGCCTGGTTCTGGCCCACACCATGAATCTTGCCGCCTGCCCGCTGTGCATACTGCAACGCATGCTCTACCTGCTGCTGGGCATCGAGGCCATCGCGGCGTGGTTTCTTGCCGGCGCACGAGCGACGCGCCTGGCAGCGGCGCTGCTGATGGCCGCCACCGCGCTGACCGGGGCGGGCATCGCGGCCTACCAGACCTGGCTGCAGCGCTTCGCCAAGGGCGTCAGTTGCACGGCCGACCAGCCATGGTGGGAGCATTTTGTGAATTGGGCCGGCAGCCAATGGCCGCTGCTGTTCGAAGCATCCGGCCTGTGCTCGGAGGCCGGCTGGAAGTTTCTCGGTCTGTCGATCGCCGAATGGTCGCTGATCGCCTTCAGTTCGATGAGCATCGCCATGCTGGCGGCCATGCTGCGCAATACGGATAACCGCAAGGCCTGAAACGTGAAGTTTCGGCCCTGATCAGCCCCGGTCGGCGCGCTTGGTCAGGGCGGCGGCTTCGGCGGCCGACAGACGTTTCCAGGGCAGCGGAAACAGCCCCGGCGCCTTCTCCATGTAGCGGCGATAGGTTTCGCCATAGACCGCCAGCAGCTTGCCTTCCTCCAGCTTCGAGCCGACCACGAAGTAGGCGGTGATCATCAGCGCCGATACCAGCAACGGCCCATTCATGTCGCGGGTCCAGATCAGGACCAGCCCGACGCAGTACCACGGATGGCGGACAAAGCGATGGATGGCTGAAATCGTGAAATTCTCCGGATGATCGTCGCCATGCTGGCGCAGTTGGCGCAAGCCGAGAAACTCGCCCATGTCATAGCCGGGACCCGACAGCAGCAGACCCAGGATGGCCGCAAGCGCAAGGCCATCGGCCAGCCAAGCCCAGGCGCCCTGCCATCGCCAAAGCCAGTCATTGTCTCCGCGGTAGACCAGCCACAGCACCGGGATCAGCGTCAGCGTGGCCAGCAGGTTGAACGCGATCCGGTAGCCGGGCATGAATTGCGGCCAGCGGCCGGCGATCCAGGCCTTGAAGCTGGACGCAGCCAGGACGGAATGCAGCGCGAAATAGCCGAGCCAGGCCAGGGCAATCACGGCCAGTTTCATGACGGAAGGCTCAGCCAGGTTTCTGGCCGATCACCCGCTTGTACAGCGCCAGCGATTCACCGACGATGCCGCGGCGGAAGGCCAGCACGCAGATCACGAAAATCGCGCCCATGATCACCGTGACCAGCGAGCCGACCTTGTCGGCCAGTTCGTTCTGCAGCGTGACGATCACCGTCGCCCCGACCACCGGGCCGAACACCGTGCCCATGCCGCCCAAGAGCGTCATCAGCACCACCTCGCCCGAGGTGTGCCAGTGGGCGTCGGTCAGCGTGGCGAACTTGAACACCAGGGTCTTGGTCGCCCCGGCCAGCCCGGCCAGGCCGGCCGAAAGCACGAAGGCCAGCAGCTTGTATTTCGCCACGTCATAGCCCAGGGAGATCGCGCGCGGTTCGTTTTCGCGGATGGCCTTGAGGATCTGGCCGAAGGGCGAATGGATGGTGCGCTGGATCAGCCAGAAGGAGCCGGCGAAGATTGCCACGACGAGGTAGTAGAGGTTGATGTCGTCGGCCAGGTCGAGGCCGAACAGCGTGCCGCGCGGCACGCCCTGCAGGCCGTCCTCGCCGCCGGTGAAGGGCGCCTGGAGGAAGAAGAAGAACACCATCTGCGCCAGCGCCAGCGTCACCATGGCGAAGTAGATGCCCTGGCGGCGGATGGCCAGGCTGCCGATCACCCAGCCCAGTCCCGCCGCGGCGACCGTGCCGGCCAAGAGGCCCACCAGGGTCGGCAGTTCCCAGACCTTCAGCGCATGGCCCGTGACATAACCCGCGCTACCGAGAAACACCGCGTGGCCGAAGGACAACAGGCCGGTATAGCCCAGCAGCAGGTTGAAGGCGCAGGCGAACAGCGCGAAGCACAGCACCTTCATGACCAGGATCGGATAGATGAACATCGGCGCCAACAGCAGCAGGCCGAGGCCGAGCAAGTAGGCGATGATCACGCGCCGGTTCATTTCTCCCTCCCGAACAGGCCGGCCGGACGGATCATCAGCACCACCGCCATGATCATGAACACCACCGTGGCGCTGGCCTCGGGCCAGAACACCTTGGTCATGCCCTCGATGATGCCGAGGCCCAGCCCCGTCAGCACCGAACCGAGTATCGAGCCCATGCCGCCGATCACCACCACCGCAAAGACGATGATGATCAGGTTGGAGCCCATCAGCGGGCCGACCTGGGATGCCGGGGCGGCCAGCACGCCGGCAAATCCGGCGAGGCCGACGCCGAAGCCGTAGGTCAGCATCACCATCAGCGGCACGTTGATGCCGAAGGCCTGGGTCAGCTTGGGGTTTTCCGTGGCGGCGCGCAGGTAGGCGCCCAGCCGCGTCTTCTCGATCATGTACCAGGTGGCGAGGCACACCGTCAGAGAGGCGACGACTATCCAGGCGCGATACTTGGGCAGGAACATGAAGCCGAGGTTGAAGGCGCCGGCGAACTCATCGGGAATCGAATAAGGCTGGCCTGCCACGCCGTACAGGTCGCGGAACAGGCCCTCGATCATCAGCGCCAGGCCGAAGGTCAGCAACAGGCCGTAAAGGTGGTCGAGCTTGTACAGCCATTGCAGCATCAGGCGTTCGATCAGGATGCCGATCAGGCCGACGCAGATCGGTGCCAGCACCAGCGACCACCAGTAGCCGACACCCAGATACTCAAGAAAGATCCAGGCCAGCATGGCGCCCGTCATGTAAAGCGCGCCATGGGCGAAGTTGATGATGTTCAGCATGCCGAAGATCACGGCAAGCCCCAGGCTCAGAACGGCATAGAAAGACCCATTGACCAGCCCCAGCATGAGCTGGCCGAACAGGGCCTGGATCGGTACGCCGAAAATCTCCGTCATGCGAACATCCTCAACAACAGACTGCCTACTTTTTGGCTACGGCGGCGCAACGCGACAGCGACATCGGCTGGAAGGCCTCGTCACCGGGAATCACCTGCTTCACGTTGTAGTAGTCCCACGGCTCCTTCGAATCGGCGGGCTTCTTGACCTCGACCAGGTACATGTCATGGACCATGCGGCCGTCCTCGCGAATCTTGCCGCCCTTGGCGAAGGCATCATTGATCGGCGTGGCCTTCATCTGTTTCATCACCGTCGCCGTGTCATCCGTGCCGGCCGCCTGTACCGCCTTCAGGTAATGCAGCACCGCCGAATAAGTACCGGCCGGCAGCATGTTGGGCATGCCCTTGTGCTTGCTGAAGAAACGGCGACTGAATTCACGCGTTTCCTTGTTCAGGTTCCAGTAGAAGCCCTCGGTGAACATCATGCCCTGCGTGGTCGGCAGGCCCAGAGCGTGAATGTCGACCACCGTGGTGAGCAGGCCGACCAGGGTCTGGTTCTTGGTGATGCCGAACTCGTTGGCCGCCTTGATCGAGTTGATGGTGTCGCCGCCGGCGTTGGCCAGGCCGATCACCTTGGCCTTGGAGGCCTGCGCCTGGAGCAGGAAGGACGAGAAGTCCGACGCATTCAGGGGATGGCGCACGGCACCCAGCACCTTGCCGCCATTGGCCTTGACCGCATCCATGGTGTCCTTTTCCAGCGAATGGCCGAAGGCATAGTCGGCCGTCAGGAAGAACCAGCTGTCCTTGCCCTGCTTGGTCACCGCCTTGCCCGGACCGTTGGCCAGCGCGTAGGTGTCATAGACGTAGTGCACCACGTTGTTCGGCGCGCAATCCTCGTTGGTCAGGCGCGTCGACGCGGCGCCGGTGTTGAGCATGATCTTGTTCTTTTCCGTGGTGACCTTCGCCACGGCAATGGCCACACCGGAATTCAGCACGTCGGTGACCATGTCCACGCCTTGCGTGTCATACCACTCGCGCACCTTGTTGGATCCGACGTCGGCCTTGTTCTGGTGGTCGGCGGAGACCAGCTCGATCTTGAATTTCGGCTTGAACTGCGCCTTGAAATCCTCGATGGCCATCTCGGCCGCCAACACCGAGCCCTTGCCGCCCAGGGCGGAATACACCCCTGACATGTCGGTCAGCACGGCAACCTTGACCACGTCGCCGGAAATCTTGCCTTTGGACTGCGCCAGAGCGGATCCAGCCGCCGGCAAGATCAGTGCGGAAATGGCCAGGGCCAGCAGTTTGCGTTTCATCATGGTGTCTCCTCCTTGGATAAAATTGAACCAGACCCGAAGTTTCAAAGCGTACTTATACCCCGAGGTACTCCTGCAGCAGATGCTGCTTTTCGCTGATTTCGTGCTGCGCGATTTCCTCCATCACCTGCCCATGCTCGACAATGAACATGCGGTCGGCCAGCGGTGCGGCGAAGCGGAAGTTCTGTTCGACCAGGATGATGGTGTAATCGCGCTGCTTGAGCATCCTGATGACCTCGCCCAGCTTCTGCACGATGACCGGCGCCAGCCCTTCGGACACCTCGTCGAGCAACAGCAGCTTGGCCCCGGTGCGCAGGATACGCGCCATGGCCAGCATCTGCTGTTCGCCGCCGGAAAGCCGCGTGCCCTGGCTATTGCGGCGTTCCTTGAGGTTCGGGAAGATTTCGTACAACTCGTCCAGGCTCATGCCGCCGCTGCCCACCTGCGGCGGCAGCAGCAGGTTTTCCTCGCAACTGAGGCTGGCGTAGATGCCGCGCTCCTCCGGGCAGTAGCCGACGCCCAGCCGGGCGATGCGGTGCGAAGGCATATCGATCACTTCGCGGCCATTGAGCATGATCGATCCGGTGCGCCGCCCGGTCAGGCCGAGAATCGCGCGCAAGGTCGTGGTACGCCCCGCGCCGTTGCGTCCCAGCAGGGAAATGCATTCGCCGCGCCGCACCGTGAAATCCATGCCATGCAGCACATGCGATTCGCCGTAGAAGGCATGCAGGTCGGAAACCCTGAGAAATTCGGTGGCGCTCATCTGCCGCCTCCAGCAGTCGAGCGCAGCGAGCCGTCGTCACCCCCTTCCCCGGGAAGGGGGCCGGGGGGATGGCTGTCAACCGTGGGGACTGAGGCCAGCTCGCTGGCTTCAGTCCCCATATAGGCCTCGATCACCAGCGGATTGGCCGCCACCTCGGCGTACGGCCCTTCGGCCAGCACCGAGCCGCGGGCCAGCACCGTCAGCGTGTCGGAAATCCCGGCAACCACTTTCATGTTGTGCTCGACCATCAGGATGGTGCGGTTGGCCGAGACCTGCTTGATCAGTTCCATGACCCGGTGCACGTCCTCATGCCCCATGCCCTGCGTGGGTTCGTCAAGCAGCATGAGTTCGGGATCGAGCGCCAGGGTAGTGGCAATTTCCAGTGCGCGCTTGCGGCCGTAGGGCATTTCCACGGTCACCATGTCGGCATAAGTTTCGAGGCCGACCGCGGTCAGCAGTTCCATGGCGCGGTCGTTCAGCAGATTGAGGCTGCGGTCGGACTTCCAGAAATGAAAGCTGGTGCCCAGCTTGCGTTGCAACGCAATGCGCAGGTTTTCCAGCACGGTGAGGTGGGGGAACACGGCGGAAATCTGGAAGGAACGCACGATGCCGCGCCGTGCGATCTTCTCCGGCGCTTCGCGCGTGATGTCGATGCCGTTGAAACGGATCTCGCCGCGAGTCGGCTCGAGAAACTTGGTCAGCAGATTGAAGCAGGTGGTCTTGCCCGCCCCGTTGGGGCCGATCAGGGCGTGAATGTGCCCACGCCTGACTTTGAGGTCCACGCCATTCACCGCGACGAAGCCACGGAATTCCTTGACGAGTCCACGGGTTTCGAGAATGCAATCTTCGGCCATCAAGCTCTTTTCGAATTATTGGGGCGCCGACCATCAGCGCCCCGCTCTCTGCTGCAGCCGATTATGCTGTGCGCCTTGCGTTTGCGCAAGCAGGCTCGAATCCGCGACTTGCGGAAATACCCCTCACACAAACAGTTGCATAGTTATCTGCCTGCAATTAGGCTGCCACCATGGTATCCATGGACCATATCGATAAAATTCCGCGGCAGGCCTCGGGGGCGGAACAGATGCGACGACGCGCAAGCGGCACGATGCCGCTGATGATCGCCTGCATCGTGCTGGCGATCGGGCTGCTCATCAGCGTCGGACTGTCGCGCCATGCACGTGACAACCACGAAAACGAGGTGCGGACGCGCTTCGACGCCGGATCGAGCCTGGCGCTGGCCGGCATCCAGAACCGCATCGACGATTTTCAGGCCGTGTTGCTTGGCATGCAGGGTTTGTTCATCGCATCCGAGCACATCGACCGCCGCGAATTTCAGCGCTATTACGGCAACCTTCGCGCACAGCTGCGCTTGCCGGGCGTCAGGGCGCTGCACTTCACGCGCCGCGTGGCCGACTCGGAAAAAGCTGCGTTCGTAGCTGCCGTGCGTCGCGACCGCGCCCTCGATGCGCAGGGGTATCCGGATTTTGCGATCCATCCGGAAAGCGCCGGCGCCGAGCATTTCATCATCGAATATATCGAGCCCCTGGACAGCAATCGGAGCGCCTTCGGCCTCGATGTCGGCAGGCAGCCGTCCAACCTGGCGTCATTCCTCGCCGCGCGCGATACGGGCCGGATCAGCCTGACGCCGCCATTTCAACTGGTCCAGACGCCGCAAGGCGAAAAAGGCCTGGTGTTGCGCGCGCCGATATATCGCTACGGCGTGCAATTGACGTCGACCGACGAACGTCGTAGAGCCTTCGTCGGCCTGGTCGGGATCTCGCTCAACGCCGGTGAAATATTCAAGGATATCTTCGCCGAGCCCTATCTCGCCGGGCATTGTGTCGTCGTGCACGACCTGGATTCCCGCGGCACCAGCGCGAATCCCGCACCCGTGATGCAATTGATCGCGGAGACGTGTGCCGGCGCAAGCCCGCTCGGGACTTCGGACAGCGGCATGGCGACTACCACGATCATCCCGGTAGGGGGCCGCCTTTGGCAAGTAAGCGTCAGCGCCAGGCAGGATTGGCTCGCCCAGCAGCAGGAAAGCCAGGCACCGGCGCTGATCCTCGCCACCGGGGTCGTCATCAGCCTGCTGCTGGCAGCGCTCTACCTCGCGCTGGCGCGCTCGCGCAGCAAGGCCGAACAGCTTGCAGCGCAAATGACGCGCGACCTGCGCCAGAGCGAACGTCGCTTTCGCGCGATGGCCGAGATGTCCACGGACTGGTTCTGGGAACAGGACGCCGAAGCACGCTTCATCAGCATCACCGGCGCCGGACTTGCCAGCGCCCGCAAAATGCCGCTGCCGCTCGAAACCATCAAGGGCAAGACGCGCTGGGAGGTTTCTCCGTCGGCGCTGTCGCCCGCGCAATGGGATGCGCACCGCCGGCAGCTCGCGGCACACGAAGCCTTCGAGCTGGAGTACCGGATGGGCGCCGCGCCCGGCGAGGAGCGCTGGCTCAAGGTATGCGGTGAGCCCCACTATGACGATGCCGGCCGGTTCGTCGGCTATCACGGCACCGCGCGCGACGTCACGGTGCCCAAGCAGGCCGAGATCGAGATGGCCCGCAAGACGCGGGTGCTGCAGGCCACCCTCGACAACATGTCGCAGGGAATCAGCGTGGTCGACGGCGATCTGCAGATGATCGCGCTCAACCGGAAGTTCTGCGAAATCCTGGATTTCCCGCCGGAGATGGGACACGAAGGCGCCAGCTTCGAAAGTTTCATACGCTATAACGCCGAACGCGGCGAGTACGGGCCCTGCGATGTCGACGCCAAGGTGCACGAAATGATGGAGCGCGCCAGGGCCGTGCAAGCCCACCGCTTCAAGCGCACCCGGCCCAACGGACGCATCGTCGAGGTCGTCGGCAATCTCCTGCCCGATGGCGGCTTCGTCACCACCTACACCGACATCACCGAGCAGGAGCTGGCCGAGCAGGCGATCCGCGTCAGCGAAGCGCGCCTGAAACGCGCCGAGCTCGCCTCCAAATCAGGCAACTGGGAATATCACCTCGATTCCGATGCCATTATCATTTCGGACGGCGCCGCCAAGCTGTACGGCGTGCACGACACCCAGCTCGACTATGCCGACGTCAAACCGGTGGTGCTTCCAGAATATCGATCCTTGCTCGACGCAGCGATGAAAGATCTGATCGAAAACCATCGACCGTACGACGTGGAGTTCAAGATCAGGACCGTGGATGCGGGCGAGTCCAGGGATATCCATTCCATGGCCCGCTTCGACGAGGAAAAAAGGGTTGTCTTCGGCGTGATTCAGGACATCACCGAGCGCAAGCAGGCCGAGGCGACGCTGCTCCAATCCGAAGAGCGCTTTTCCAAGGCATTTCACTCCAGTCCGCTGATGGTTTCCATCGCCCGCGTAAGCGATGGGCGCTTCATCGACGTCAACCGCAACTACGAGCGCGACTTCGGTTGGAAGCGCGAGGAACTGATCGGGCGCACCTCGCTCGAAGTGGGCCTCTGGCCCGACGCGGAAGCGCGCCGACCATGGGCCGCGGCGCTGCTGCGCGACGGCCGGGTGGTTAACCGGGAAACCACCTGGCGCCACAGGAACGGAGAGCTTCAGTGGGTCAGCATCTCGGCCGAAAGCGTCGACATGAACGGCGAGCAATGCATTCTGGCCTTCGTCATGGACATCACCGAACGCAAGCAGGCGGAGGAAAAGCTGCAGCTTGCCGCCAGCGTATTCACCCACGCCCGCGAGGGCATCACCATCACCGATGCCACCGGCGCGATCCTCGAAATCAATGCCACCTTCACCGACATCACCGGCTACGGCCGCGAGGAGGTGCTGGGGCGCAATCCGCGCATGCTGAAATCCGGACGGCACGAAGCCGAGTTCTATGCCACGATGTGGCGCGAGCTGATCGCCAACGGGCACTGGTACGGCGAAATCTGGAATCGCCGCAAGAATGGCCAGATTTATGCCGAGATGCTCACCATCAGCGCCGTGCGCGACGCTGCCGGGAATACCCAGAACTATGTCGCCTTGTTCACCGATATCACGGCGCTCAAGGAACACCAGCGGCAGCTCGAACATATCGCCCATTACGATGCGCTCACCGGCCTGCCCAACCGCGTGCTGCTGGCCGATCGCCTGCAGCTTGCGATGGCCCAGAGCCAGCGGCGCGACCAGTCGCTGGCCGTGGTCTATCTCGATCTGGATGGCTTCAAGCCGGTGAATGACCAGTATGGCCATGAAGTCGGCGACGAGCTGCTGATCGCCGTTGCGCAACGCATGAAAGGCGCCTTGCGCGAAGGCGATACCCTGGGGCGTCTGGGCGGCGACGAGTTCGTCGCCGTACTGGTCGATCTGGAGCAGGCCAGCGACTGCGAACCGGTGCTGGCCCGCCTCCTGCTGGCCGCCGCCGCGCCGGCGACCGTAGGCAATCTGGTTTTGCGCGTTTCCGCCAGCATCGGAGTGACGCTCTATCCGCAGGACGACTCGGATGCCGACCAGTTGCTGCGCCATGCCGACCAGGCGATGTACCAGGCCAAGCAGGCCGGGAAAAACCGTTACCACCTGTTCGACCTGGTGCAGGACGCGGCGGTAAGGAGCCAGCGCGAGAGCATCGAAAACATCCGCCACGCCCTCGCCCACCGCCAGTTCGTGCTGCATTACCAGCCCAAGGTGAATATGAAGAGCGGCGCGGTGATCGGTGCGGAAGCCCTGATCCGATGGCAGCACCCCGAACGCGGCTTGTTGCCGCCGGCCGCCTTCCTGCCGATCACGGAGAACCATCCCGTCAGCGAGGAACTGGGCGAATGGGTCATCGACACGGCCCTGGCGCAGATGTCGCAGTGGCGCGCCGCCGGGCTGGATATTCCGCTGAGCGTGAATGTCGGTGCGCGCCAGTTGCAGCAGGGCGATTTCGTCTCGCGCCTTGCCGAACTGCTCGCGACCCACCCCGACGTTCCGCCCGCCAGCCTGGAACTGGAAGTGCTGGAAACCAATGCACTGGAAGACGTGGTCAAGGTTTCGGCGATCATGCACGCCTGCCGCGCGATCGGCGTGCGCTTTGCGCTGGACGACTTCGGCACCGGCTATTCGTCGCTCACGTATCTCAAGCGCCTGCCGGCGGATGTGCTCAAGATAGACCAGAGCTTCGTGCGCACCATGCGCGACGACCCGGATGACCTGGCCATCGTCGAAGGCATCATCGGACTGGCCACGGCGTTTCGCCGTCAGATCATCGCCGAAGGCGTGGAAACCGTCGCGCACGGCGAACTGCTGCTGACGCTGGGTTGCGAACTGGCGCAGGGCTATGGCATTGCCCGACCCATGCCGGCAGCCGAATTGCCCGGCTGGATGCTCAGCTGGCACCCGGATGCCGCCTGGAAGGCCTGGTCGAACGGCAGCGTGCATCGCGACGATCTGGCCGTGATATTTGCCGAGGTCGAGCATCGGCACTGGGTGCGCAACATGGAACTGTTTCTGTCCGGCGAGCAGGATGCGCCCTTGTCCCTGGACCCGCATCAATGCCGCTTTGGGCGCTGGCTGGACACCGACAGCAAGGCGCGTTTCGGCGATCGCCCGGGTTTCCCGCCGGTGATCGCCGCGCATGAGTGCGTGCATGTGCTGGGACACGAACTGGTTAACTTGTACAGTCAGGGACGGGTAGCCGAGGCGCAGGCGCGGATCGGGGAACTGCATCGCCAGCGCGATGAACTGATTGCCGGACTGCGCAGTCTGATCCGTGGCAGGGAGGCAAATTGATTGATGGAGGGCCTGGTGCAGAAGCAGTGTCGAACCGTCATCGATGCGCAGCGTGAAACACCCCCGCGAAAGCGCGCGGAGCGGCACCGCTCGGCTGCTCATGCCATGAAGCGCGGTTGCCTGGCGACTCTGGCTTGCCTTGTCGCCGTCGGGGCGGAAATTCCCGCGGCCGGCGCCCAGCCAGTGATACCGGGATCGACCGCGTTCTGCCTGTTTGAAGTTCCGCTCGATGAGAGCGGCAAGCGACGCTGGATCAACCTCGGCATCGTGCAGTATGTCGAGGCGACCCAGACCGAGGTGAGGATCTTCTACGGCGCCGGAAGTTTGGGCAGCGGCCACGAGGCCAGGATCGTCGTCGCCAGCATGGAGGCAGCTTTGCAGGTGCTGGAGAAGATGCGCCGGGTGGCTGCCGCCTGCCGCTGACGCCGGGCCTTCAGTCTGCCAGCGCGGCGGCGCGGCCGCGCCTGGCATCGATGCCGATCAGCAGCAGCAGTCCGCCGACGAAATACAGCCCGGTGATCCCCAGCGCCAGGCGGTGGTTGCCGCCCGACAGCCAGGTCGTCAGGCCGTAGGTCATCGGCCCGGCGATGGCCGCGAGCTTCATGGCCAGGCCCCAGAGCCCGAAGAATTCGGCGCGCCGCTGCACAGGCGCGAAGAAGCCCACCAGCGCCCGCGAGGCGGACTGGCTGGAACCGAGACAGAGGCCGGCGATGTTGGCCGCCACCCAGAACTGCCCGCGGCTATCCGAACCCAGGGCAATCGCCGTCATCAGCAGCCAGCCGGCCAGGGTCAGGGCGATGGTGCGCACATGGCCGAGCCGGTCCTGCACGTAACCGAAGGCGAAGGCGCCGACCGCCGCCGTGCCATTCACCACGAAGAACAGCTTGATGTTGTCCTCCGCGGTGAAGCCGATCGCTTCCTGCGCGTAGATGGCGGCCAGCGCGATGGCGGCGAAGACTCCCGATTGGTAGCACAGCAGGCAGACCAGGAAACGCGCCATGTCGGGAAAGCGCCGCACCTCGTGCAGGGTGCGCCGCAGCCGCTGCGCCAGCGCCGCGAATTCGGCGCCGGCCGCCGCCACCGGCCGCGCCGCCACGCGTTCGCGCAGGAGCAGGAAAGTTGGCGCTGACGCCACGGCGAAGAACACGGCGGTGATCAGCATGGCCGCGGGGACGAAGCTTTCGGCGCCCTCGCCGCGCCCCTTGGCGGCGACGATCCAGGCCAGACAAAGACCGAGACAGCTCATGCCCCCCAGATAACCCCAGCTCCAGCCCCAGCCGGAAACCTTGCCCAGATCCTCGTCGCCGGCCAGCTCCGGCAGGAAGGCGGCGATGATGTTTTCGCCGCTGCCGAAAAAGAAGCTGGCGATCGCCACCAGGCACATGGCCAGCACCACGTCGCCGGGACCGACCCAGTACAGCAACGCGGTAGCCGCGACGCAACCGACGGTGGTGATGGCCAGCAATTTCTTCTTGTTGCCATGGCGATCGGCCCAGGCGCCGACACTGGCCGCGGTGAGCATGATGGCGATGCTGGCGATGGCCTGCGTGGTGGTCCAGGCCAGCGTCGCCCAGGCCGCGCCGCCGGCCACTACGGCGACGAAATAGGCGTTGAAGATCGCCGTCACCACGGTCGTCGTGTAGGCCGAGTTGGCGAAGTCGTACATGGCCCAGGCCCAGACCTCGCGCGGCTTGACGCCTTCGGCAAGAACGCTCCGACTCATCGAACGATCCTCCTCCCATTCCCCTGCCCAAGGCAGGGGATGACGCTGGTTCGCCGCTGACGCGGCTCCATGTTTCTTGCTGCGCCGCCTTGGGGCGGCCCGGCGGCGACGCTCATGACTGTCGTCCTTCCAGATCGGCCTCGCCGCAATCCTGCAGGATCGCCGCCCGCGCCGCGTCGCGCAGTTGCAATGCCGCCGCCCAGCCCTCGCCCGCCGGCGCTAGCGGCGCGCCGATGCTGACGCGCACCGCGGCGCGCCGCGGCAGCCAGGATTCGTCGCGCAGGATTTCGCGGGTCCCCGCCAGCGTCACCGGCGTCACCGGCAGCCGGTTCTGCACGGCAATCTGGAAGGCGCCGAGGCGGAAGGGCCGCAGCCCCGACTGGCGGGTGAAGGTGCCTTCGGCGAAGAACAGCAGCGGACGGACGCCGGCCGCCCCGGCCAGGCGCCGCACGTCATCGACGCCCTGCCTGGCGTCGAAGCGTTCGACGAAGGCCGCGCCGAGGCGGCGCAGCAGCGGGCCGGCCAGGGGATGGGCCGCCAGCTCCTGCTTGGCGACGAAGCCCAGCGACAGCGGCAGGGCCGCCGCCAGCACGATGCCATCGACGTAGCTGGCATGGTTGGCGACGAATATCGCCGGCCCGGCCGGCAAGTGCTCCAGGCCCGCCACGCGCAGGCGGATGCCGCACAGGCGCACGCAGGCCCGCGCGATCGCGCCGACGAAGCGCCAGCGCCGCTCGATGCCGGGCAGCAGCAGGATGCCGGCGACGGCGGGCAGGGTCAGCAGGCCATAGACGCACCAGGCATAGCCGCCGTAGAGCAGTTCGCCGCCGCGCCGCAGGGCGACGCGCAGGCTCTGCCAGAATCCCGCCGCACCCAGGCGCGCCACCTGCAGCCAGAGCGCGCGGCCATCGCCGGCAAAGCCGCTGCCGCAATAAACCTCGCGCGTCGCGGCGCGCCGGATCTTGCCGCTGGAGGTTTTCAGCACGGCATGGGGCGGCGCCAGCACCACGTCATCGGGCGGCGTGCCGAGCAGGTCGACGGTCAGCGCATTGATGCGGCGGACCAGTTCCTGCCGCGCCGCGGTGTCGGTCTCGCGGCTTTCGGCCACCACCACCAGCTTCTCGGTGCCCTGCCCGGCCGCGGCCACGCCGAACACCGCGACGCAGCCGCGGCGCACGCCGGGGATGCCGCCGACGGCCTCCTCAAGTTCATAGGGATAGAGGTTGCGCCCGCCGCGGATGATGGTGTCCTTGATGCGCCCGGTGATGACGATGTCGCCCTCGAGCAGATAGGCCAGGTCGCCCGAATCCAGCCAGCCGTCGCGGATCAGCCCGGCGCTGGCCTCGGCGTTGCGGTAATAGCCGCGCGTCGCCGAGGGTCCGCGGAACTCCAGGCGACCGACGCGGCGCGGCGGCAGTTCATGGCCAGCGGCATCGACGATGCGCACCTCGTGGCCCGGCAGCGGCAGGCCGCAGGCCACCATGCTCAGGGCATGGGCGTCGTCGGCCGGCGCCGGCAGCGCCGAGCCTGCCGCCAGCGCCTCGCGCTGCACCCGGTCGATCCGCGGGCCGCGCCCCGGCGGCGAGACAGCGAGGCCGACCGTGCATTCGGCCAGGCCATACACCGGGGCCAGCGCCTCGGCGCGCAGGCCGTAAGGCGCCAGCGCCGCGGCGAAGCGCGTCAGGGTCTCGGCGGCGACCGGTTCGGCGCCGTTCGCGGCGTAGCGCCAGGAACTCAGGTCGAGGCCTTGCAGCCGCGCCGCATCGAAATGCCGCAGGCAAAGCTCGAAGGCAAAATTGGGCGCCGCGGTCACCGTGCCGCGATGCTCATGGATGGCCCACAGCCAGCGTTCGGGCCGCGCCAGGAAATCCAGCGGCGACATCAGCACCAGCGGGCAGGCATGGTAGAGGCTGCCCAGCCAGGCGCCGATCAGGCCCATGTCGTGATACAGCGGCAACCAGCTGACGGTCACGTCGGCCGGCGTCAGCGCCACGGCCTGGCCCCAGGCGCGGATGTTGGCCAGCAGATTGGCGTGATCCAGCGTGACGCCCTTGGGACTGCCGGTGGAGCCGGAGGTGTATTGCAGCAGCGCAATGTCGTCGGCACGCGCGCGGTGGTCCGCCGCGGCTGTCGCCGCCCTGCCCGCTGCGCGCAGTTCCGCGGGCGTCGTCACCTCGCGCAGGCTGCTGACCAGCCCGGACAGGATGCGCGCCACCATGCGCGCGGCATCGAAGGTGACCAGCGCCGCGGCCTCGCAGTTCTGCAGGATGCCGGCCTGGCGGCGCAGGTGGTCCTCGATCTGGCCGGGCCGCGTCGGCGGGTAGATCGGCACCGGCACCGCGCCGGCGAGCAGGATGCCGTAGAAGCTGTGGAAGAATTCCAGCCCGGTCGGCAGCATCAGGGCCACGCACTGGCCCGGCGCGATGCCGATGCCGCGCAGGCCGGCCGCCACCTCGCGCGCCGCCGCCAGCAACTGGCCGTAGTCCATGGTCTCGGTTTCGGTCGCACTGTGCTGGAACAGCACATGCGGCCGCTGCGGATGCCGCAGCGCATGCCATTGCAGAACCTCGACCAGCGTCGCGGCGCTGTCCGGCTGGCCTTCCTCCGCCGCCGCGGGCGCCGTCCAGCGCTGGTGTTCTGCGCCAGCGTCGGGCCCGCCGGGCAGACCCGAGGACAAGGCGGCCAGCAAGTCGCGCGGGGTTTCCGCCGCGCCCAGCACCTCGTCGTCGAGGCGCACCCCGTAGGCCTGCTCGATGCGCGCCAGCAGTTCCACGCGCGCCAGGCTGTCCAGCCCCAGATCCTTGTCCAGCCTGCTGTCCAGCGCGGCGCTGGTGCGCCCGGCCGGCCGCACTTCGGCGGTCAGTTGATCTACGATCGACAGCAGTCGGGTCGAGCGATCGAGTGCTGGCATTTGCTCCATGGCCTAAAGTTTCGAGTATCCCCATTTCGTTGGGGATATGCAAATAAATGGCCGCGCGCGGCACTCGGCACACGCGCGGCCAAACCTGGTAGCCGAAAACCCGGATCAGCGAACCTTGCCGGCCTTCCACGCATTCAGCAGCGTGTCGTAGGCGATGGTTTGACCTTTCGGTTTTTCGTTGGCCAGCTTCTTCCATGGCGCGCCCTTGTCGGAGAGCCACTTGTTCGGATCGCCCTTGGGGTTCAGCTTCGGTGCGCAACGAGCCATGCCTGCGCGCTCGAGGCGAGCCATCACCTGGTCCATCTCCTCCGCGAGGTTGTCCATCGCCTGCTGCGGCGTCTTCTCGCCGGTGACGGCAACGGCCACGTTCTTCCACCACAACTGCGCAAGCTTGGGGTAGTCCGGCACGTTGGTGCCGGTCGGAGTCCAGGCCACACGCGCCGGGCTGCGGTAGAACTCCACCAGACCGCCGAGCTTGGGCGCCAAATCCGTCATCGCTTTGGACTGGATGTCCGATTCGCGAATCGGCGTCAGGCCGACGATGGTTTTCTTCAGCGACGTGGTTTTGGCGGTAATGAACTGCGCATACAGCCAGGCAGCGGCCGTGCGGTTGGCGTCGTGAGCGGCGAAGAAGGTCCATGAGCCGACGTCCTGGTAGCCGTTCTGCATGCCCTGCTTCCAGTACGGACCATTCGGGCCGGGCGCCATGCGCCACTTCGGCGTACCGTCGGCATTGACCACCGGCAGGCCCGCCTTGGTCATGTCGGCGGTGAAGGCGGTGTACCAGAAAATCTGCTGCGCGATCTGGCCTTGCGCAGGCACCGGGCCGGCTTCGCCGAAGGTCATGCCGGTAGCCTCCTTGGGCGCGTACTTTTTCATCCAATCGACGTACTTGGTCAGCGCGTAGACCGCCGCCGGCGAGTTGGTCGCACCGCCGCGCGAGACCGACGCCCCGACCGGATTGCACTTGTCGGCCGAGACGCGGATGCCCCACTCGTCCACCGGTACGCCGTTCGGAATGCCGATATCGGCGGTGCCGGCCATCGACAGCCACGCGTCGGTGAAGCGCCAGCCCAGCGAGGGATCCTTCTTGCCGTAGTCCATGTGGCCATAGATCGGCTTGCCGTCGATGGTCTTCACGTCATTGCTGAAGAATTCGGCGATGTCCTCGTAGGCGCTCCAGTTGAGCGGTACGCCAAGGTCGTAGCCGTACTTGGCCTTGAACTTGTCCTTCAGGTCCTTGCGCGCGAACAGATCGGCGCGGAACCAGTACAGGTTGGCGAACTGCTGGTCCGGCAGTTGGTAAAGCTTGCCGTCGGGCGCGGTGGTGAAGCTGGTGCCAATGAAATCCTTCAGGTCCAGGTCGGGGTTGGTCCATTCCTTGCCCTTGCCGGACATGTAGTCCGTCAGGTTCATGATCTTGCCATAACGATAGTGGGTGCCGATCAGGTCGGAATCGGAGATCCATCCATCGTAGATCGACTTGCCCGACTGCATTGATGTCTGCAGCTTCTCGACCACGTCTCCCTCCTGGATCAGGTCATGCTTGACCTTGATTCCGGTGATCTCCTCGAAGGCCTTGGCCAGTGTCTTCGATTCGTACTCGTGAGTCGTGATGGTCTCGGATACGACCGATATCTCCTTGACCCCCTTGGCCTGCAACTTTTTGGCGGCTTCGATGAACCACTTCAACTCGGCCATTTGCTGAGTCTTGTTGAGGGTTGACGGCTGGAACTCGCTGTCGATCCATTTTTTTGCCTCGGCCTCGCCGGCCCAGGCATGACCGGCTACCGCGCAAGCGATGGCCAGGGTCAGCGTGGTGTAGCGTAATTTCATTGTTCATCTCCTCGTGCATAGGCCTCCCCGTGTGTAGTGTTGGTCACCACGGCCCCGGGAAAGCTTCGGGCCGGATTCCAAGAAGCGCTTCAGCCCTTCCTCATTACCAGCACCAGTGCCGCTATCGAAATTGCAAAACTGATCCAGACACTCGGATCCTGTTCAAGCTGCAGCCACTCCGCGAATTTTCCCGACAGCCCGACGAACGCCAGGTTTATGTATGCGGCGCCGAGCAGTCCGATGAACAGCCGATCGCCGCGCGTCGTGGCGATCGGCAGGAAACCCTTGCGCAGCGTCGTCGGCGACTTGATTTCCCATATGGTCATCCCTGCCAGCATCAATGCAATGCAGCTGAAAAACACCGCCACCGGCGTAGTCCATACCATCCAGTCAAGCATGCTTCCGCTCCCGCAATTTGAATCGCATATACGGCCCGCTGCGCCGTGCCGCCATCCGCAGCGGCGAGGAGAGCGTTCTTTGCCCGACCGCCCTGCTGCGCAGGGGCTTCATCAGCGCCGACTTGGCGAGACATCTGGACACCTCGCGCATCACACCCGTCCCATCGCAAATCCCTTGGCGATGTAATGCCTGACGAACCAGATCACGATCGCGCCCGGCACGATGGTCAACACGCCGGCGGCTGCCAGCGTGGCCCAGTCCATCCCCGATGCCGAGACGGTGCGCGTCATCGTGGCTACGATCGGTTTGGCATCGACACTGGTCAGCGTGCGTGCCAGCAGCAGTTCCACCCAACTGAACATGAAGCAGAAAAACGCCGTCACCCCGACGCCGGCCTTGATCAGCGGCAGGAAGATGGTCAGGAAGAAACGCGGAAACGAATAGCCGTCGATATAGGCGGTCTCGTCGATCTCGCGCGGGATGCCGCTCATGAAGCCTTCCAGTATCCACACCGCCAGCGGTACGTTGAACACCAGATGTGCCAGGGCCACCGCGAGGTGCGTGTCCATCATCCCAAGGGTTGAATAGAGCTGAAAGAAGGGCAGCAGGAAGACCGCCGGCGGCGTCATGCGGTTGGTCAGCAGCCAGAAGAACAGGTGCTTGTCGCCAATGAAGCTGTAGCGCGAGAAGGCATAGGCAGCAGGCAGCGCCACGGTGATCGAGATCGTCATGTTGATGGCGACGATGATCAGGCTGTTGATGTAGCCGGAGTACCACGCTGGGTCGGTGAAAATGGTCTTGTAGTTGCTCCAGGTGAAGTGCTGCGGGAAGAAGGAAAAACTGGAAAGGATTTCCTCGTTGGTCTTGAAACTCATGTTGACCATCCAGTAGATCGGCAGCAGGGCGAAGACGATGTAGCACGCAAGCAGCAGCCTGCGCTTCTGGAAACGCTCTTCATTCATGCTCGATGCCCTCCTGCTTGGCCGCACCCACGCGCTGCATCCAGTTGTAGAGGATGAAACAGAACAACAGGATGATCAGGAAGTAGATCAGCGAGAATGCCGCCGCCGGGCCGACGTCGAACTGGCCGACCGCCTTTTGCGTCAGATATTCGCTAAGGAAAGTGGTGGCGTTGCCCGGTCCGCCGCCGGTGAGGACGAAAGGCTCGGTGTAGATCATGAAGCTGTCCATGAAGCGCAGCAGCACCGCGATCATCAGCACGCCGCGCATCTTGGGCAGCTGGATGTAGCGGAACACCGCGAACTTGGAGGCGCCGTCGATGCGCGCGGCCTGGTAGTAGGCATCGGGAATGGAGCGCAGGCCGGCGTAGCACAGCAGAGCGACCAGCGGCGTCCAGTGCCACACGTCCATCGTCAGCACGGTGATCCATGCATGCGTGGCGTTGCCGGTGTAGCTGTAATCGAAGCCCATCTTCTGCAACGTGGCGCCCAGCAAACCGATATCGGCGCGGCCGAATATCTGCCAGATGGTGCCGACCACGTTCCACGGGATCAGCAAGGACAAAGCCACCACCACCAGGACTGCCGAGGCTTGCCATCCTCTGGCCGGCATCGACAGGGCCAGCATGATGCCCAGGGGAATCTCCACCGCCAGCACCGCCAGCGAAAAGCCCAGTTGCCGGAGCAAGGCGCCGTGCAACTCCTCGTCGCGCATCACCGCCGAAAACCACTCGGTGCCGACGAAGACGCGCCGCTCGGGAGAGATGATGTCCTGCAGCGAATAATTCACCACCGTCATCAACGGCAGCACCGCGGAGAACGCCACGCAGACAACCACCGGCAGCACCAGCCACCAGGCCTTCTGGTTTACGGGTTTTATTGCGCTCACGGCACGAGCTCCTCGTTCTGATAGAAACAGGCATGGGTGCCCAGCACCTGCAGCCAGACGGTCTCGCCCAGCCGCGGCAGCGTGGCTTCCGGGTTCAATCGCGCCTTGAGGGCCCACTCGCCGCATTGGGCGGTCAACAGCGCATGAGTGCCGATGTCGAGCACCTGCGTCGCCGTCGCCGGCAGTGCTCCCGGGGCATCCGCCGACGCCAGCGCGACATATTCCGGGCGGATGCCAAGCTTGTACTCGCCCTCGGACAAGGCGAGCTCGGACGACAAAGGCAGCACGCGGCCTGCGACCTCCAGCGTTCGCCCCTGCACGCGCGCCGGCAGAAAGTTCATTCCCGGCGAGCCGATGAAGTGGCCGACGAAAGTGTGCTGCGGCCGCTCGAACAAGGCATCGGCGCTGCCCACCTGCACTGCCCGGCCGCGTGTCATCACCATCACCTGGTCGGCGAAGGTCAGCGCCTCCACCTGATCGTGGGTGACGTAGATCAGAGTCAGCTTCAGCTCGTGATGAATCTGCTTCAGCTTGCGCCGCAACTGCCATTTCAGATGCGGATCGATCACGGTCAATGGTTCGTCGAACAGCACCGCCGACACATCGGGTCGCACCAGGCCGCGACCGAGCGATATCTTCTGCTTGGCGTCGGCCGCGAGATCCGCGGCGCGCTGGTCGAGCTGGCCGCTCAACTCCAGCATCTCGGCGATTTCGCCGACGCGTTTCCTGACCTGGTCTTCCGGCATTTTGCGATTGCGCAAGGGAAAGGCCAGGTTGTCGGCCACGCTCATGGTGTCGTAGATCACCGGGAACTGGAACACCTGCGCGATGTTGCGTTCCTGGGGACTGAGGCGCGTCACGTCGCGATCGTCGAACCTGACGCTGCCGGTGGACGGCATCAGCAGGCCCGACATGATGTTGAGCATGGTCGTCTTGCCGCAGCCCGACGGCCCGAGCAAGGCATAGGCGCCGCCATCGGCGAAGCTCATTTTCAGCGGCAGCAGCGCGTAGTCGGAATCCTGCTTCGGATTGGGCCCATAGGCATGGGCCAGATCGAGATCGATGCGCGCCATCTCAGCCCCCTCCCTGTCGTTGCGGCGCCACCAACAGCGCGCCTTCCGCGTCGAAGACATAGACCTGCGCCGGACTGAGATGCAGCGTGAGCGATGCGCCCAGATCGAAGTAATGCACGCCGGTGAGCTGCGCCACCACTTCGCCCACGGCAGTGGACAGGTGCACATAGGTGTCGGAGCCGGAGATTTCGGCGAGTTCCACTACGCCGGGCAGGGCCACGTCGCCGTCGCGCGCTTGCAGACGCAGGGCGCTGGCACGCACGCCAACGGTCAACTCCGTCGCCGGGCTGGTCGCAGCCGCAGCCGGCAGCGGAATGACAAGTGCCGGGCCGGCATTCAGTTGCACCCCCAGCGTCATCGCAGCGGCAGCGATCAGGTTCATCGGCGGATCGCTGAAGGCGCGAGCCACGCGCAGCGACTTCGGCTCGCGGAACACCTCGGCGGTGGGACCGTACTGCAGCAGTTCACCGGCGTCCATCACTGCGGTGTAACCGCCCAGCAGCAAGGCTTCGCCGGGTTCGGTGGTGGCGTAGATCACGGTCGATTCGCCGGCGGCGAACAGTTGCGTCAGTTCCTCGCGCAGTTCCTCGCGCAGCTTGTAGTCGAGGTTGACCAGGGGTTCGTCGAGCAGCATCAGCGGCGCGCCCTTGGCCAGCGCTCGCGCCAGCGCCACGCGCTGTTGCTGGCCGCCCGAAAGTTCTGCCGGATAGCGGTCGAGGAACATCTCGATGTGCAGCTTGGCCGCGAGCGAGCGCACTCGCTCGGAGATGTTTTTTTCGCCGCGCAGCTTCAGCGGCGAGGCGATGTTGTCGGCGACCCGCAGCGAAGGGTAGTTGATGAACTGCTGATAGACCATTGCTATATTGCGTTCGCGCACCGGAACGCCGGTGACGTCCTTGCCATCGACCCGAACGGCACCCCGGGTGGGAGTGTCGAGGCCGGCCATGATGCGCATCAAGCTGGTTTTCCCGGCCTGGGTGGCGCCCAGCAGCACAGTCACCGCGTTGAGCCTCGGCGCAAGGCTTATGTCGTACAGCCACGACTGTGCCCCGACTTTTTTGCTGATTCCTTCCAGCGCTAATTCCATCGGAATTTTCTCCGGAATCCCAAGTTGCTCCGAAATCTGCACTTCATCAGGCGGCCTTTCTCCGTTCATCCACCGCATTCATCCAATCCGCGACTCTTTGACGCTCGGCTTCGGTCAAGTGCAGGCCCAGCCGAGTGCGGCGCCACAGCACGTCCTCGGCCGTGCACGCCCACTCCTCGCGCCGCAGGTAGCGTAGTTCCGCCTCGAACAGACCGGGAGCCACTTCCTCGCCAAGATCGGTGCGGCAGCCGGCGTCAATCAGCACGCGGTCGATGCGGCTGCCGTAGGCACGCGCAAAACGCCGCGCCAGTGACGCGTCGAGCCAGGGATAGCGCGCCCGCACCGCAATGACAAAGCGCTCGAAGTCGGTATCGGGCCGGCGCAGCGCGCCGATCCAGTCGCGGAGGTCGCCGCCGGGCAGACTGGCTCCCTTGGTCCACGCCTTGCGCGATGCAGGCTCTCCGAGCATGCGTCCTATCTCGTCGGCGGCTTCCTCGGCCAGCTTGCGGAAAGTGGTGATCTTGCCGCCCCACACGCTCAACAGCGGTGCTGCCTCGGTGTTGCTCTCCAACATGTAGTCGCGAGTGACGGCCGAGAGGTCGCCCGACGCATCGTCGAGCAGTGGACGCACGCCGGCATAGCTCCATACCACGTCGCTTGGCTTCACCGGACGGGTGAAATAGCGGCTCACCTGCCGGCAAAGATAAGCCACTTCGTCGTCGCCGATGCTGGTGTCCCCTGGATCGCCATGAAGCTCTACTTCGGTGGTTCCGATCAGCGTGAATTGCTCTTCATACGGGATGGCGAAAATAATGCGCCGGTCCGGGTTCTGGAAAATGTAGGCGTGGTCGTGCTCGAAGCAGCGCGGTACGACGATGTGGCTGCCTTTGACCAGCCGCAGGGTTTTGGTCACCAGCGCTTCGCCGTGGGCGGCTTTGGCTGCGTCGAGCAGAAATGATTCCGCCCACGGCCCGGCGGCATTGACCAGCGCTCGGGCGCAGATCGTGCGTTCGGGATCCCCCGGCGACTGCAGGGTGGCCATCCACTCCTGCCCGTTGCGCTGCGCGGCGGCGCAGCGGGTGCGGGTGATAATCTGCGCACCGCGGGCTTGCGCGTCCAGCGCATTGAGGACCACCAGACGCGCATCGTCCACCCATCCGTCGGAATACACAAAGCCGCGCGTGTATCGCTCCTGCAACGGCGCGCCGAGTGGATCGGTGCGCAGGTCCACCCCGGCGGAACCGGGCAGCACTTCGCGCCGCGCCAGGTGGTCATAGAGAAAAAGACCCAGCCGGATCATCCAGGCCGGCCGCATCGACGGGTCGTGCGGCATGACGAAGCGCAGTGGCCGAATGATGTGCGGCGCACTTCTGAGCAGCACTTCGCGTTCCAGCAACGACTTGCGCACCAGCGAAAACTCGTAGTACTCCAGATAGCGCAAGCCGCCGTGGATCAGCTTGGTCGAGGATGACGATGTATGGGCGCCCAAATCGTCTTGCTCGGCCAGTATCACCCGCATGCCGCGGCCGGCCAGGTCGCGCGCAATGCCGACACCGTTGATGCCGCCGCCAACCACAAGTACGTCGCAGGATTGCGCATTGGAAGCGTCAATGCTGCTCACCTGACCACCGGGGTGGGGCTCGGCCATGCGGTCTCCTCGTTCGATGCGCGCCGCATCCCGGTACAACCGGGAGGGCGTTTTGGATTATCTTCGCTAAAGTTCGTTATAGCGCGTTTATGTTCTTTTTACATAAGTTTTAAACAAATTGCAAGTTCCAATATGAGCTAATTGTTGTGTTGTGTTTCGTAAGCAGTTTGATTATTCTTACGGCGTTTCCCTTTTCGAGCCCCAGGCATGACCCCCAACCCGAGACAACTCAAGTTGCTGGAACAGGTTCAAGCGCGCGGTTCCGTATCGGTTGAAGAATTGGCGGCTTTGTTCGGCGTGACCCTGCAAACCGTGCGGCGCGACGTGAAACTCCTGTCGGATGCCGGCCTGCTGGCGCGTTTTCACGGAGGAGTGCGGGAGCCGAGTTCGACCACCGAGAACATCGCCTACCGGCAGCGCCAACTGCTAAACGAAGCAGCCAAGCAGCGCATCGCACGTGCAGTCGCCAAGGCGGTTCCGGACGGTTGTTCGCTGATCATCAACATCGGCACCACGACCGAAGCCATCGCGCGCGAACTGTTGCGCCACAAGGGCTTGCGCGTGATCACCAACAACCTGAACGTCGCCGCCATCCTCTCCGACAACACCGACTGCGAAGTCATCGTCACCGGCGGCGTCGTGCGTTCGCGCGACCGCGGCATAGTTGGCGAAGCCACGGTCGACTTCATCCGCCAGTTCAAGGCCGATATCGGACTGATCGGCATCTCAGGCATCGAGGCCGACGGCAGCCTGCGCGATTTCGACTACCGGGAGGTGAAAGTTGCGCAGACCATCATCCAGCAGTCGCGCGAAGTATGGCTGGCAGCCGACTGCAGCAAGTTCAATCGTCCCGCGATGGTCGAGGTGGCACGTTTGAATCAGGTCGACATCCTGTACACCGACGCGACTCCACCCAGTCCCTTCCCGGCCTTGATGTCCGATGCGGGCGTGACCTGCCTGGTGGCAGACTGACAGATCGGGCCGCGAACTTTCCCCGTCAAGCGAAACCAGTCCTCCGGAGAAACCGCCGATGAACCGCCCCCGCTTCCTTCTTGCGCTCGACCAGGGCACCTCCAGTTCGCGCAGCATCGTGTTCGATGTGCGGGGACAGATCGTTGCCAAGGCGCAACGCGAGTTCCGCCAGATCTACCCACAGCCCGGCTGGGTGGAACACGACCCGCATGAGATTTGGGCCAGCCAGATAGCCACCGCGCAGGAGGCGCTGGCCCAGGCGGGGATCGGTGCCGCCGACATTGCCTCGATCGGCATCACCAACCAGCGCGAAACCACCGTAGTATGGAACCGCGCCAGCGGCGAGCCGCTGTGCAATGCCATCGTCTGGCAGGACCGGCGTACCGAACCGATCTGCGCGAAGCTGCGCAAGGACGGCCTGGAAGCCGCCGTCCGGGAGAAGACGGGCCTGCTCATCGACCCCTATTTTTCAGCGACCAAGCTGAAATGGATTTTCGACACCGTTCCCGGCGCCCGCGCCGCCGCAGGCAAGGGCGAGTTGGCCTTCGGCACCGTCGACACCTGGCTACTGTGGCGCCTGACCGGCGGCGCGGTACATGCCACCGACGTCAGCAACGCGTCGCGGACGATGCTGTTCAATGTGCATGGCAACCGCTGGGATGACGATTTGCTGAAGGTGTTCGACATTCCCCGCGAAGTGCTGCCTGCCGTCCACCCGTCCAGCCATGTGTACGGGCACGCGCAGGCCGGGCTGCTCGGCGCTCCCGTCGCCATCGGCGGCATCGCCGGCGACCAGCAGAGCGCGCTGTTCGGACAGGCCTGCTTTCGTTCCGGCATGGCGAAGAACACCTACGGCACCGGCTGCTTCATGCTGATGCATACCGGGCCGCACTTCCATGCCAGCGCCAACGGACTCATCACCACCAGCGCCGCGCAACCCACCGCGACGCCGGAATTCGCGCTGGAGGGCAGCGTGTTCATCGGCGGTGCCGTGGTGCAGTGGCTGCGCGACGGCCTGCAGGCGATCAAGCAAAGCGACGCCGTCGAGAAACTTGCCGAAAGCGTGCCGGACAGCGGCGGCGTGATATTCGTGCCGGCCTTCACCGGCCTCGGAGCCCCCTACTGGAAGCCCGACGCGCGCGGTGCCATCGTCGGTCTGACCCGCGGCACGACAGTGGGGCACATCGCGCGCGCAGCGCTGGAAAGCATCGCGTTCCAGAATGCCGCGCTGCTGCAGGCCATGGGCCGTGATGCAGCGGCCACGGCCGCCGCGCCGGGCGACAGGCTGCCGCCGCTGGGCGGCGTCGAGGAGCTGCGCGTCGATGGCGGCGCCTGTGTCAATGACTTGCTGATGCAGTTTCAGGCCGACCTGCTCGGCATCCCTGTGGTGCGACCGAAGGTGATCGAAACCACCGCGCTCGGCGCCGCCTATCTGGCCGGCCTGTCCTGCGGCGTCTACCGCAACCTCGATGAACTCGCCGCGCAATGGCAGGTGGACCGGACTTTTCATCCGACCATGTCGCGGGCGCGGGCCGGTGAATTGATGCAGAACTGGGAACACGCGGTCGCCCAGACTACCCTCTGATTCGCAGCGTGGCGCCTAGCAGCCTGTTGAAACCGATGGATGTAGGAGCGAGCTTGCTCGCGACAACGGCTTATCGCGAGCAAGCTCGCTCCTACAGGGAATGCGCCTTTTCCTTGTCGACTGACTACTAGAGCCTAGCTGCCAGCACCCCGACAAGCTCCTCGTCGGTGAGCACGATCGGGTTGGTCTTCATGCTGCTGCCGCGGCAATTCGCCACGATGCGCGGAAAGTCGGCGCTGGCGACACGCCAATGCGACAGACGGGGCAAGGCCAGCGTCTGCTCCCACTGCCGCAAGGTGCTGACGAGGAAGCTGCGCGCGTCGCGCCCGTTCAAGCCTTTCTGCATGGCGAAACGACGGCCTATCTCGGCGTATTTCGGCAGCGCAGGATTGTCGGGTTCGCGCCTTTCCAGCGCCTCGATGTTGGCGGCCGTCGCCGTTGCCACCAGCGTGCCACAGGCGGCGCCGTGGGGAATGGGGAAGAAGGCGCCGAGCGGCGCAGCAAGGCCATGCACCGAACCGAGGCCGGTCTGCGCCAGGCAGATGCCCGACAGCAGCGATGCGTAAGCCATCTTCTCGCGCGCCGCTGCGGACTGCGCCGCATACAGCGACAGCAGCCCGTCCTTGACGGCCATGATGCCGGAACGCGCCAGCGCATCGGTCATCGGATTGCTGCGCGTCGATACGAAGGATTCGAGCAACTGCGTGAAGGCATCCATGCCATCGGCGGCGACCAGCTGCGGTGGACAACCGGAGATCAGTTCGGGATCGACGATGGCCCATTCGGCCACCAGCTTTTCGTCGCGGAAGGATTTCTTGAATCGCCCTTCGATCGACAGCACCGCGTTCCTGGTGGCTTCCGAGCCTGTCCCGGCGGTGGTCGGAACGGCAATGAAGGGTGTCGCCGGACCGGCATAGGGCAGCTCGGGGCCGACACCTTCCAGGTGATCCATCACCGAATTGCCGGGTTTCAGCAATGCGGCGATGGCTTTCGCCGCATCGAGCGCGCTGCCGCCGCCGATGCCGATCACCGCGTCGAATGCTTCGACGCGCATCGCCGCGACGGTGGCGTCGATGAAAGTCGGCGCCGGCTCGACGGTGATCTTGACGATTTCCCAACTGCAACCGCGCTGGCGCAAGGCATCGAACAGCCGCACGGCATTGGCCGAGGCGAGAAAGCTGCGTGCGCCGGTGACCAGCAGCAGTCGTTTGCCATAGCCGGCGGCGATGTCGGGCAAGCGTTCCAGGGAACCCTGGCCGAACTCGATCCGCGGCAGGCGGGAAATGGAAAAGGGAGCAAAGCCCATGGGTGGAGCTTCGCTCAGGAAATCAGCAGCCTTTCCACTCCGGCTTGCGTTTCTGCATGAAGGCGTCGATGCCTTCCGCCGCGTCGTCGGCCATCATGTTGCAGGCCATGGTTTCCGAGGCGAGCTGGTAGGCGCCGTCGAGGCCCATTTCGAGTTGCTTGTAGAACATCTGCTTGCCCATGCCGACGGCCACGGCCGACTTGGCGCAGATCGAATCGGTCAGCTTTTTCACTTCGGCATCGAGCTGGTCGAGCGGCACCACGCGGTTGATCAGGCCGCGCCGCTGCGCCTCCGCGGCGTCGATGAAATCCCCGGTCAGCAGCATTTCCATGGCCTGCTTGCGGCCCATGGCGCGCCCCAGCGCGACCGAGGGCGTCGAGCAGAAGAGGCCGACGTTGATGCCGGATACGGCGAACTTCGCGCCTTCGGCGGCCACCGCCAGATCGCACATGGCCACCAGTTGGCAGCCTGCCGCCGTGGCGATGCCGTGGATGCGCGCGATCACCGGCTGCGGCATTTCGGTGATGGACATCATGACCTTGCCGCATTGCTTGAACAGCTTCTGCATGTAGGCCTTGCTGTGATTGGCGCGCATCTGCTTGAGGTCGTGGCCGGCGCAGAAGGCCTTGCCGGCGCCGGCAATCACCACGGCGCGCACCGAGACGTCCTTGGCGATGGCATCGAGCGCCGCCTGCAGCTCGGCCAGCATTTCCTCCGACAGCGAGTTGAACTGGGTCGGCCGGTTCAGCGTCAGGGTCGCGACGCCATCCTTGTCTTCGCGCATCAGGATGGGCAATGTGGATTGTTCGGGTGCATTCATGGTGCGGCCTCCTTGGTGTTCTTCGGTAAAGGATTCATTTTGCCGCAGGGCGGCCCTGCAGCACCAGTTTCTTGCCGCCGCCGCCCCACAGCGGCAGATCGCGCACCGCCTGCCAGGGTTCGAGCAGACGCCTGAAATCGGGCGAGAGCACCAGGCCGGACTGTCCGCTCGAATGCATCACGCCGGAGTTCGTGGGGTTGCCCAGGTCATAGATGGCGCGCAGGCTGGCGGCATGCTCGTTGAGATAGGGTTCGTCGCCTTTGAGGTGATAGCGGCCGACATTCACCGTGTAGTTGTCGCCGCCGGTGGCGACGCGCAGTTCGAACCACGGCGCCAGCGCCCTGACCTTGGAGAACGGCCGGTGCTCGGCGCGTGCCAGATGCACCACGCCCCAGTGCCAGCGCGCCATGTCCGGCCCCAGGCGTTGCTGCAACTCGTCGAGGGCGCGGTCGAGCGAACGGTTGACCAGCGCGGCGCAGGTTTCCGCGGCCGGCGTCGATTTGTCGTCGCACCACCAGGCATCGTCGCGGTCAAGCACGCCTTCCAGCGCGGCACGGAAATCGGCGCGGCCGACCTGGCGCAAATACATCTCGTCGCCGCCCATTTCGTCGGCGAACACCGCGCGCGTCAGCTCGCGCGCCCAGGCGGCGAAGATGGTCGGCGCGACGTCGAGCGCGCGCATTTCGCCCTCGAAGCCGGCCAGGCGCTGCGTCGCGGCCGCTCCCAGCGCATGCGTCGGCTGCGCCTTCTTCAGCCAGGGCAGCAGGCGCTGCGCCGCTGGTGAAAGGACATCGGCCTGGATGCGGCGCAGGCTTTCTTTGTCGTGTTTCGGCTGCGCTGCGAGCAGGGTCTCGATACGCTGCTGGCGGTAGGGCAAGGCCCATTCGCTGGTGATGTAATGCGGATAGTTGGCGCTGGCGACACGGTGATTGGCGGTGGCGATCCAGCCGCGCGGCGGGTCGATCTCGCGCGGCGTCTGGCCCGGATCGACGAAGCCGATCCAGTCGTAGCGCGCCTCCCAGCCCGGCGCCGGCGCCTGGCCTTGCAGATCGTTGTCGGCGCCGCGCAGCGGCACGCGCCCGGCGGCGATGAAGCCGATGCTGCCGGCGACGTCCGCCACCACCATGTTCTGCATCGGCGCCTTGTACTTCTCCGCCGCCGCGACGAACTCGGCCACCGATCCGGCAGCGCCGATCGCCAGCCCGCCATCGATGCTGGCGGCATCGGCATCCAGCGCCGTCCAGCGCAGGGCCAGGGCATAGCCCGGGCCGCCCGGCTTTCCCGTGAGGCCGGCGACGACCGGCGTGCCGGCATCCGAAATCACCGGCCCGTGGCGTGTCGCCCGCGTGACCAGGGTGACGTCGGCCCCGCCCTTGACGCGGATGGTCTCGGTGTAGGACTGGAACGCTGCCCAGCCGTCGGGCGTGCGATAGCGCGTCGCATCGTCGGGCTTGATCTGTTCGAGGTAGACGTCCTGGACGTCGGGATTGGTGTTGGTGAAGCCCCAGGCGATGCGTTCGTTCTGGCCCAGCACCAGCAGCGGCAGGCCGGGCATGGTGGCGCCCGCCATCTTGAGGCCGGGCGCTTCGAGGCGCGCGAAATACCACAGGGCCGGCGTCGTCAGCTTGAGATGCGGATCGTTGGCCAGCAGTGGCTTGCCCGATGCACTGCGCGAACCGGCCACCACCCAGTTGTTCGAACCGACGCCTTCGACGCCGGATTCGGGTGCGTCGAGCAGGGCCTGCTGGCCGAGATCGCCGCTGAGTTTCAGCTCGCGATACAGCGCCGCATAGTCGCGCACGGGCAGCGGCTTCTGGCCGGGATAGGGCGGCAACAACTGGTCGATGCGCGCCACCGGCAGGCTCAGGGCGAGGCGCATGCGCAGCAGTTCATTGGTCCAGTTGGCGCCGAGATCCCAGGCCATCATGATGCCCCAGGCCAGCGTGTCCTCCGGCGTCCAGGGTTCCGGCTGCAGGCCGAGGATCAGGAATTCCGGCGGACGGGCGCGCAAATGATCGGCGATGTAGGCGTTGATGCCGGCGGTATAGGCCAGAACCGCGGCGCGCGCGTCGGCGCCCAGCGCGACCCATTGTGCGGTCGCGGCATGCCGCACGCCGAGGGCGCGCAGAAACCTGTCGTTGTCCAGCGCGGCCGGGCCGAAGGCTTCCGCCAGCCGCCCGGAGCCGATGCGGCGATGCGTTTCGAGCTGCCACAGGCGATCCTGCGCATGGACGAAGCCGAGGCCGAACAGCACGGCATCGCGACTGGCGCCGCGCAGCGTCGGAATGCCGTTGTCGTCGCGCTCGATGCTGACTTCACCCGCGAGTCCGGCGACCTCCAGCCGCCCTTCGCTGACCGGCGTCACGCGCTGCCACCAGATCACGGCGAGCGCGACGGCGGTGACGAACAGCGCCAGCAGCGCGGCGCCCAGGCGCGGCAGCCAGATCACTTATTCGATCGCGGCGGCCGACTTGGCCTTCTCGCGCAGCACGTACTTCTGGATCTTGCCGGTCGAGGTCTTGGGCAGCGCCTCGAAGATGAACTTCTTCGGCACCTTGAAGCGCGCCATGCGCTCGCGGCAGAACTCGGTCAGTTCCTCGGCCGTGACGGTCGAACCTTCGCGCAGTTCGATGAAGGCGCAGGGCACCTCGCCCCACTTCTCGTCGGGGGTGGCGACCACGGCGGCGCCCATCACCGCCGGATGGCGATACAGCGTGTCCTCGACCTCGATCGAGGAGATGTTCTCGCCGCCCGAAATGATTACGTCCTTGCTGCGGTCCTTGATCTTGACGTAGCCGTCGGGCTGCATCACGGCCAGGTCGCCGGTGTGATACCAGCCGCCGCGGAAGGCCTCTTCGGTGGCCTTCGGATTCTTCAGGTAGCCCTTCATCACGATGTTGCCGCGGAACATGATCTCGCCCATGGTCTGGTCGTCCCAGGGCACCGGCAGCATGGTTTCCGGGTCCATCACCGTGATGCCTTCCTGGCAGTGGTAGCGCACGCCCTGGCGGCCGTTCAGGCGCACCTGTTCGTCGAGCGGCAGTTCCAGCCATTCCTCGTGCTTGGCGCAGACCGCGGCCGGGCCATAGGTTTCGGTGAGGCCATAGACATGGGTGATGTTGAAGCCGATCGTGTTCATGCCTTCGATCACCGCGGCCGGCGGCGGCGCGGCGGCGACCAGCGCCGAAACCTTGTGCTCGATGCCCTCGCGCCAGGCCGCCGGGGCGCTGATCAGCATCGAATGCACGATCGGCGCGCCGCAATAATGGCTGACCTTGTGCTCGCGGATGGCATCGAGAATCAGCTTGGGATCGACGCGGCGCAGGCAGACATTGGTGCCGGAATTGGCCGCCACGGTCCAGGGGAAGCACCAGCCGTTGCAATGGAACATCGGCAGGGTCCACAGGTAGATCGACTGCGGCGGCATGCCCCAGGAGACGATGTTGGACAGCGCGTTGAGATAAGCGCCGCGGTGGTGATAGACCACGCCCTTGGGGTTGCCGGTGGTGCCCGAGGTGTAGTTGAGCGAGATCGCTTCCCACTCGTCGGCCGGCGTCTTCCAGGCGTAGGCGGGATTGCCGGTGGCGAGGAAGCTCTCATAGTCGAGCGTGCCCAGGCGCTCGCCGGGGCCGGTGTATTCGGGATCGTCGACATCGACGACGAGGATGCTGCGCCCCAGTTCGGCCAGGGCCTTTCTGACCATCGTCGAATACTCGCGGTCGGTGATCAGCACCTTGGCCTCGCCGTGGTTGAGCATGAAGGCGATCGATTCGGCGTCGAGGCGCGTGTTCAGGGTATTCAGCACGGCGCCGCACATCGGCACGCCGAAATGGCATTCGAACATCTCGGGCGTGTTGTTGAGCATCGCCGCCACCGTGTCGCCAGCGCCAACTCCTTGCGCCGCCAGCGCCGAGGCCAGGCGCCGGCTGCGCTCGTAGGCCTGGGCCCAGGTGTAGCGGCGCGCGCCGTGGATGCTCGCCACGCGCTCGGAATAGATGTAGGCGGAACGTTCGATGAAGGTCAGCGGCGTCAGCGGCACATAATTGGCCGGATTCTTCTCCAGGCCGGCGGCGTAGGGATTGCTCATCGGATTCACCTTTCTAGCTTCGACAACGTTCGACAATCGCCGGTTTCTCGCGGGCCAGCTGCCCCAGCCAGTTGCCAAGATCGGCCGCCAGTGCCTGTACGGCCGCACGCGCGGCGGCGGCACCGGCGCCGGCATCGGCCGTGGCCGCCGGCTGCGTGATGAGGAACACCCGCCGGGAGAGTATCTCCGATCCGTGCAGCGGTGTCAGCACGGCACGCGCTTCGAGCACCAAACGGCTTCTTTGCGGATCGTCGAAGCGCTGCTCCAGTTCGTCCAGCACCAGTTGCAGACGGCAGCCGGTGCCGCTGGAACCGGACGGGGTCAGCGCCAGGCGCCGCTTGAGGAACACCTCCAGCAGCTCGGCCGGCGGCGCCGCCCAGCGGCTCTCGCCATAGCTCTGGCGCCGCAGGGGTTCGGCATAGGCGAGCCGGAAATGCATGGCCGTACCGGCGAGCCACGACGCCGTCCGCACCTCGATCGCCGCCAGCGGCAGCGGCGCAGCCGCCTCGGCGATCGACGCGCCCGAACTGCCGAAGTCGTATCGCACCGGCTCGGCCGTGCGCACATTGCCGCCGCATGCCGCCAGCAGGCTTCCTGCAAGAATCATGGCCAGCCACTTGCTCATCGCACCTCTCCCTGTTTGGCCGGGGCGGAAAAGCCCGCTTCTCCGGGGCCGGAACCTGTCTTGCCGCGACCGAACAACAGCATCTGCGGATTGTTTTCGAGGCTGTCGAGCACGCGCGAAAGCTGCCGCGAACTGGTCGCCAGTTCCTGCATCAGGGCGTTGGCGCGCGGCAGGGTGTTGGTCGTCAGCTCGTTTCCGGCACCGGCTGCCAGTTGCTCGAAGCGCTGCGACAGGACGCCCATCGACTTCACCAGCTCGCGCATTTCAGCCGTCAGCGGTGCCGTCTCGCCCGCCGTCTTTTCGACATGCACCAGGATCTGCCGCAGGCTGCGCAAATTGCTTTCCGACAGCGCCTCGCGCACTGCGGCGAGAATTTTCGGCATCTCGCGCAGGCCGTCGGAAGCCTCGGCCAGATTCTCCAGCGTGCGCGCGAGGTTCTGCGCATTCTTCTCGTCGAGCAGCTTGCCCAGGCGCAGCGATACGACGCTGATCTGCTCGACGATGTCGCCGGCCTTGTCGCCCAGCGTCTCGAACAGGGTCGGCTTCAGCGCAATGCGCGGCACCGCGCCGTCCGGCCCGACCAGCGGCTCGATCGACGATCCGTCATCCTCGATCTGCACATAGGCCAGGCCGGTGACCCCCTGATAGCCAAGCGAGGCCGTGCTGCCGCGGGTCAGCTTGAAGCGGTTGTCGACATTGATGCGCACCAGGATCACGCGCGGGTCCGCCTCGTCGGGCTCGATGGCCTCCACCTTGCCGGCGCGAATGCCACGATAGCGGACCTGGGCCTGGACGTTGAGCCCGGTCACGTTGCGCCGCGTTTCCAGCAGGTAGGTCGTGGTCGATTCGTCGCTCTGCCCCAGCCACCAGATGGCAATTGCCGAGGCAATGCCCAGCAGCAGGGTGAAAATGCCGGCAGCCAGCGCGTGAGATCGATTTTCCATGGTCTTTTAACGTGAAATACGTCGCCAAGCGCGCTGTGTAAGGTTCGAGCGCAGCGAGCCGATCAATAGCCTCCCCGTGAGGGGAGGATGGGAGGGGCGGGCCCATTTGCCAGCTTGGGGCCCATCGAAGGTGCGAGATTTCATATTGCAGGGTGGTCCATCGAAGCCATGAGCGTTAGTGTGGCGCCGCCAGCCCGGAATTCTGCAGGGCCCGCACGCTGCGCTCGGAAAGGAAAAAGTTGCGGATGAAGGGATGATCGACTTGAATGATTTCGTCCGTCGTGCCGTAGGCGAGGATGCGCTGCTCGCCGAGTACCGCAACGCGCGTGGAAAGCGCAGCCAGCGTGTCGAGGTCGTGCGTGACCAGCATGACCGTGAGCCCGAGTTCTTCGCCGAGCATGCGGATCAGGCGCACAAAACTGTCGGAGCGGTCGGGGTCGAGCCCGGCGGTCGGCTCGTCGAGCAGCAGCAGCTCGGGTTCCAGCGCCAAAGCGCGCGCCAGCGCGACGCGCTTGACCATGCCGCCGGAAAGCTCGGACGGCATCAGCCGGCCATGGCGCGGCAGCAGTTCCACCATCGACAGCTTGAGCATGACCAGGTCGTGAATCGCATCCTCGTCGTAGCGCTTCAGTTCGCGCAGGGGAAAGGCGATATTGTCGAACACGTTGAAGGCTGAAAACAGCGCCCCGTGCTGGAACAGCACGCCGAAACGCTGGCGCAGCGCTCGCTCGCGCGCCACGCCGCCGCCGAACAGCGGCTCGCCGAAGAGTTCGATGCTGCCCTTGGTCGGCAGCAGCAAGCCGACCACCATGCGCAGCAGCGTGGTCTTGCCGCTGCCGGAACCGCCCACCAGCGAAACCAGCTCGCCGCGCTCGATGTCGAGGTTCAGACCCTGGTGGATCCAGACCTCGCCGAAGCGGGTGGACAAGTCGCGAATGCGGATCACCGGGGCGGTCATGGGCTCAGCCGGGCAGTCCGATGCTGCGCGTGGCGATGGCAAACGCGGCATCGATGATGATGACGATGGTGATCGCCGACACCACCGAGGCCGTCGTGTTGGCCGACAGGCTCTCGGTGTTGGGACGCACGCGCAGGCCGAAGTGGCAGGCCACCAGGGCGACGAACATGCCGAACACCGCCCCCTTGGCCAGGCCGATCCACAGATTGGCCGCCGGCACGACGCGCGGCAGGGTCTGAAAGAAGAAGCCGTAGGAGATATCGAGTTGCAACTGGGCCGAAACCATGCCGCCGATCATCGCGATCGAGGTGCTCCACAGCACCAGCAGGGGCATGGCGATGGTCAGCGCCACCACCTTGGGAAAGATCAGGCGCTGCCCGCGCGGCACGCCCATCGTCGACAGGGCATCGATTTCCTCGGTGACCCGCATCACGCCGAGTTGCGCGGTCATCGCCGAGCCGGAGCGCCCGGCCACCAGAATCGCCACCAGCACCGGCCCGAGTTCCCGCACCAGTCCGAGGCCGATGATATTGACGATGAAGATGTCGGCGCCGAACTGCTTGAGCTGCAAGGCCGACAGGTAGGAAAGCACCACGCCGATCAGGAAGCCCACCAGCGCCGTGACCGGCATCGCGCGCACCCCGCTCTTGTACAGGTTGGCCGAAATCTCGCGGCGCGGCAGGTCGGCGGGATTGCGCAGCACATGCACCAGGTCCAGTCCGAACTGACCGATCAGGGCCACGAAGTCCACCAGATGGCGGCCGATGCCGATCACCGCGGTGCCGACCACCATCGCGCCATGCAGGGGCGACAGCGGTACCTCGGCCGCCCGCGGCTCCTGATCGGCGGCGTCGATGCGTTCGAACACCCGCCGATGTTCGGGCTTGATCAACAGCAGCAGCGGCCAGGCGCGGCCCCAGGCGCGCCACAGCATCATCGCGCCGGCGCTGTCGATCGCCTCAAGGCCCAGGCAGTCCCAACTGCTGTCGGGATCGGCGGCAGCGCCCAGCTCTGCCGACAAAGCGACTGCGCGCAAAGAAGTCGTCGCCAGCGTCCAGCGTCCGGAAAGCCTGACAACGCGTTCGCCATCGCGAACGATTACTTCAATGCGCGCGACGGACATCAGTCAGATGCTTGCGTTGGCAGGTTGATGGAGCCTTGATTATAGTCACGCCTGATTCCGACGACATCAGGGATCGCGCTCGATGCGCAGCTCGCCGCCGATCCCGGTCCATTGCTGCGCCTCGTCGGCCAGGGCCGCCGAGGTCAGCGGCAGGACATTCAGCCCTTCGGCGCCGAGCCGCAGCTGGAAGCCGTTGCGCGTGAATCCCGCGGCGCGCCGCGGCAGCGGTTGATCGTCGCGCGAGCGATGCAGCAGCACCGCGATGCGCAGGCAGAAGATCAGCGTCCATTCCGAGGCCTCGCCGCGCAAGGGCTGGGCGCGCTCCAGCTTGCCGCGGTGCGCCAGCACCAGGCGCGACAGGCGCGCCTGGTCGCGTCGGGAGAATCCCGGCATGTCGGCATTGCCGAGGATATAGGCGCTGTGCTTGTGGTAGCTCGAATGCGCCACGGATATCCCCACCTCATGCAGGCGGGCGGCCCAGACCATGAATTGCGCATCGGGATGCCCGGCCTCCCGGCTCGCGGGAACCAGTTGGTTGAGCAGATCGACGGCGGTATGCGCGACCCGCGCCGCCTGCCGCCGGTCCACCTCGTAGCGCTGCATGAAGCGATTCACCGTCGCTTCGCGCAAATCGTCATGGTGGTAGCGGCCGAGTTGGTCGTAGAGCACGCCGAGCCGCAGCGCACCCTCGGAAAAAGCCATGCGCTCCAGGCCGAACTCCTTGAAGATGGCCGACATGATCGCCAGCCCGCCGGGCAGCACCGGCATCCGGTCGGCCCGCAAGCCCTGCAGGCGCAGGCGCGAAACCTCGCCGGCACGCAGCAGTTCGCCGCGCAGCAGCTCCAGTCCGTCGCGCGTCAGGCCGTGATCGGAAAAGCCGTTCATTTCCAGCAGATCGACAATCGCCTTGGCCGTACCCGAGGAACCGATGGCTTCGTCCCACCCCGTCTCGCGGAAGGCATGGACGATGGTCTGCAGTTCGCGCCGCGCCGCGAGCTCAGCTTCCTTGAAGGAGCGCTTGTCGACCCGCCCTTCCGGAAAAAACCGCAGGCTGAAGACGACGCAGCCCATGTAAAGAGATTCCAGCCGGATCGGATCGATGTTCTGGCCGATGATGAATTCGGTCGAGCCGCCGCCGATATCGACCACCAGTTGGCGCGTCTTCGGATTGGCGAGGGTGTGTGCAACGCCGAGATAGATCAGGCGCGCCTCTTCGCGGCCGGCGATCACCTCGATCGGGAATCCCAGCGCCGCCTCGGCCTTTTCCAGGAAAGCTTCGGCGTTCTTCGCCACCCGCAAGGTGTTGGTGGCCACCGCGCGCACGGCCCCCGGGGCGAAATCGCGCAGGCGCTCGGCGAAGCGCGACAACGCCTCGATGCCACGCTGCTGGGACGTCGTGTCGAGTCGCTTGTCGGCCGTCAGGCCCGCCGCGAGCCGAACCGACTCCTTGAGCCCATCGAGGGGATAAATCTGGCTGGCCACGACTCGCCCCACTTGCAGCCGAAAGCTGTTGGAGCCGAGATCCACCGCGGCGATCAGTTCGTAGGCCATGCCGCGATTCTACCTCGCGCCAAAAGTTTGGCTCCTGTCATCCTGCGGTCACAAAACTGACACATAATTATCCGCTTCGAATTATCCGGAAGCCCCCATGCCGACCCCGCGTCGATTTCCCGCAGAGCAGTTCCTCAACCGCGAACTGTCCCTGCTCGCCTTCAACCAACGCGTGATCGCCCAGGCGGCCGACAACCGGGTGCCCCTGCTGGAGCGGCTGCGATTTCTGTGCATCGTCTCGTCGAATCTCGACGAATTTTTCGAAATCCGCGTCGCCGGCCTCAAGGAACAGCTCAAGCTCGGCAGCCATGCCGCGGGCGCCGACGGCATGCCCCCGCTCGAGGTCTTCCGCCGCGTCACGGAACAGGCGCATCAACTGATCGGCGAACAGTACGCGCTGCTCAATGACGAGATACTTCCCGCGCTGGAAAAAGAAGGCATTGCGTTTTTCCGCCGCAGCCTGTGGACCAACGAACAGCGCGCCTGGATCCGCGATTACTTCCACAAGGAAGTCATGCCGGTGCTGACCCCGATCGGGCTCGATCCCTCGCATCCCTTCCCGCGCGTGCTGAACAAGAGCCTCAACTTCGCCGTCGAACTGGAGGGCACCGACGCCTTCGGCCGCAGTTCGGGCGCTGCCATCGTCCAGGCGCCGCGAGCCTTGCCGCGGGTAATCCGGCTGCCGAAGGAACTTTGCGGCGTCGATTACGGTTTTGTGTTCCTTTCCTCGGTGCTCCATGAATATGTCGATGAGTTGTTCACCGGCATGCACGTGCTCGGCTGCTACCAGTTTCGCGTCACGCGCAATTCCGACCTGTTCGTCGACGACGAGGAAGTCAAGAACCTGCGCATCGCGTTGCAGGGCGAACTGCCGCAGCGTCACTTCGGCGATGCGGTGCGCCTCGAAGTGGCCGACAACTGTTCGGAGATCATGACCGACTTTCTGCTGCAGCAGTTCGGCCTGGAACGCAGCGACCTGTATCGCGTGCCGGGCATCGTCAATCTGGTGCGGCTGATGTCTATACCCGACCGGGTGGATCGCCCCGACCTGATGTATGCGCCCTTCCAGCCGGGCCTGCCCAAGGTGCTGACCAAGCGCTACGACATTTTCGCCAGCATCCGCAAGCATGACATCCTGATGCATCACCCGTTCCAGTCCTTCACCCCGGTGATCCAGCTGCTGCAGCAGGCTGCGGACGACCCGCTGGTGGTGGCGATCAAGATGACCGTGTATCGCACCGGCACCGACTCGGTGCTGATGGAGCATCTGCTGCGCGCCGCGGAAAAGGGCAAGGAAGTGACGGTGGTGGTGGAGCTGATGGCGCGTTTCGACGAGGAGGCGAATCTGTCGATCGCCGCCCGCCTGGAGGAAGTCGGCGCCCATGTGGTGTACGGCGTGGTCGGCTACAAGACCCACGCCAAGATGCTGATGGTCTTGCGCCGCGAGGATCACGGCTATCGCCGCTACATCCATCTCGGCACCGGCAACTACCACCCGCGCACCACGCGCTTCTACACGGATTTCGGCCTGCTCACGTCCAATCCGGAAATCGGCGAGGATGTCAATGAGGTGTTCAAGCAGCTAACCGGCCTGGGCAAGGCCGGCGCACTGAAGCACTTGTGGCAGGCCCCTTTCTCGCTCCACTCGAAAATGCTGGGCGCGATTCAGGCCGAGATCGAGGCCGCCCGCGCCGGCAAGTCGGCGCGCATCATCGCCAAGATGAACTCCCTGCTTGAACCGGAAATCATTACGGCCCTGTACGAAGCCGGCCAGGCCGGCGTCAAGGTCGATCTGATCGTGCGCGGCGTCTGTTCGCTGCGTCCCGGCGTCAAAGGCCTGTCCGAGAACATCCGTGTGCGTTCGGTGATCGGGCGTTTCCTCGAACATCACCGGATTTTCTATTTCCACGCTGGCGGCCAGCAGAATATCTACCTGTCCAGCGCCGACTGGATGGAGCGAAATTTCTTTCGCCGCATCGAGATCTGTTTTCCGGTGCTGGAGCCCAAGCTCAAGCAGCGCGTGCTCAAGGAAGGGCTCAAGCCCTACCTGGCCGACAACTGTCAGGCCTGGGAAATGGACAGCAGCGGCGAATACCGCATCAAGCCGACCAAACGCCCCCGCATGAGCGCCCAGGAACGCCTGTTGAAGGACATGGGGGTCAGTGCCGTCAGCGTAACGTGACGCGCGTCATCACGTTCGCCATGCCCTCGGCCATGTCGGCGCCGAACTGCTTGGCGAATTTCTCGGCGAAGTTCTGCTTGACGCTGAAATCGCGTATTTCGCTGGCCTTGAACACATCGCGTGCAACGCTGTCGACCGTGCCGTAACCATCGGCCAGCCCGAGTTCGATGCTCTTGGCGCCGCTCCACATGAGGCCGGAGAACATCTCGGGGGTTTCCTTGAGGCGCTTGCCGCGGCCTTTTCTGACCACATCGATGAACTGCTGGTGAATTTCACCCAGCATCTGCTTGGCATGATCCTTGTGACTTTCGTTTTGCGGCGAGAAAGGATCGAGAAAACCCTTGCTCTCGCCGGCGGTCAGCAGGCGGCGCTCGACACCGAGCTTTTCCATGGTGCCGGTAAAACCGAAGCCATCCATCAGCACACCGATCGAGCCGACGATGCTGGCCTTGTCCACGAAGATCTTGTCGGCCGCCGCCGCCACGTAGTAGCCGCCTGAGGCGCAGACGTCCTCGACCACGACATGCAGGGGAATCTCCGGATGCGCGGCACGCAGGCGGCGCATTTCGTCGTTGATGATCCCGGACTGGACCGGGCTGCCGCCCGGGCTGTTGATGCGCAGGATCACGCCGACAGTATGCTTGTCGTCGAAAGCCGCCTGCAGGGCGGTGATGATATTCTCGGCGTTGGCATCGCCCTTGGCCTTGATGACCCCGTTCAGATCGACCAGTGCCGTGAACTTGGCGCCATCGGCGAACTTCTCGGTTTGTCCCCATTCCAGTGCCAGACCAAGAATGACCACCAGGTAGCCAAAGCCGAGCAATTTGAAAAAGATACCCCAACGGCGACCGCGACGCTGCTCGGCGAGCGCCTCCATGGCCAGTTTTTCCAGCACCTTGCGTTCCCACTGCTGATCATTGCTATCCGACACTTTGCCTGCCTTCCTCAATCAAGAATATTTGCCCCCCGTCCTCAAGCACCGACAAGGCGACCAGCCCTTTGCCATTGCAGCGTCCGCCCATGCAATGCCCGGAATCCGGGGCGTAGAGCGCGCCATGCGTGGCGCAAATCAAGTATAAGCCTGAATGATCGAAGAACTCTCCTTGCTGCCAGTCCAGTTCGACCGGAATATGGCCGCAACGGTTCAGAAATGCGTGGACCTGCCCGCGATAGCGCACGGCGAAAGCCGGCTCCGCAATCCCCGATCGATCGACCGTGAAGCGCAGGCCATGGCCGCCGTCGACCAGTGCATCGCTGTCGCAGATCAGGCGCCGGTTCAGGCCTGCTGTCGCAGCCACGCCGCCAGTTCGGCCACATTGGCCGCACAGTAAAGTGGGGTTTCCGCCTCCAGGCTTTCACGCGGATGCGCACCATAGGCCACGCCGAGCGCCGCAACCCCCGCATTCCTCGCCATCAGCAGATCGTGCGTGGTGTCGCCGATCATCAGGGTGGCCTCCGGCTCGACGCCGAATTCGGCCATCAATTCCTCCAGCATCTGCGGATGCGGCTTCGAATGGCATTCGTCGGCGCAGCGCGAGGCCTGGAAACGCGGACCCAGCCCGCTGACCTCGAAAGCCCGATCCAGCCCCTTGCGCGTCTTGCCCGTGGCAACCGCAAGCATGTGTCCTGCCGCGGTCAGTTCGTCGATCAGCTCCACTGCGCCATCGAACAGCAGCAGATCCTGATCCTGCGCCAGATAGTGATGCCGATAACGCTCCGCGACCGCCTGGTAGCGTTCCGTCGGCAAATCCGGCAGGGCGTGGCGCAAGGCGTCGATCAGTCCCAGCCCGATGATGTGGCTGGCGCGTTCGTCGCTGGGCGGAGGAATGTCGAGATCCCGCGCCGCAGCCTGGATGCTGGCAACGATGGCGCCGGTGGAATCCATCAGGGTACCGTCCCAGTCGAAGACGATCAGTTCAAAACGTTTGGCCATAAGTCCTGGTTTCGTTCTTGTCGAGTTTTTCGGTGAAGCTGCGCAATTCGTCCGGCAGGGGCGCTGCGAGTTCCACCGGCGCACCCGAAAGTGGATGCGGCAGTGCCAACTTGGCGGCATGCAGGAACATGCGGCCGAGCCCGGTTTTCTGCAAGGTCTTGTTCAGGGAAAAATCGCCGTATTTGTCGTCGCCGGCGATCGGAAAGCCCAGATGCGCGAGGTGCACCCGGATCTGGTGGGTACGCCCGGTCTTGAGTTCGACCTCGACCAGACTGAAGTTCTCCCAGCGGGCGACCAGCCGCATGATCGAATGCGCGGCCTTGCCCTCGGGATTCACGCTGACCCGCCGCTCGCCCTCGGCCGTCAGATACTTGAGCAAAGGCAGGCGCACATGCTGCAGTTCGTTGCGCCAGCGCCCCTTGACCAGGGCCAGATAGCGTTTGGCTATTGCACCGTCGCGGAACATGTCATGCAGCCTGGTCAGCGCGGCGCGCTTCTTGGCCACCACCAGCAGGCCCGAAGTGTCGCGGTCGAGCCGGTGGGCCAGTTCGAGAAACTTCGCCTGCGGCCGGGCCCGGCGCAGCTGTTCGATCACACCGAAGGACACGCCGCTGCCGCCATGGACCGCGACGCCGGCCGGCTTGTCGATCACGATGAGCGCCTCATCCTCGTAGGCAATTTCAAAATCGCGTGCCGGAACAGCGGCTTGCGACGGCCGCTCGGCGGTTCGCATGGGCGGCACGCGCAAGCGGTCGCCGATCTTGAGCCGGTATTCCGCCGGCACCCTGCCCTTGTTCACCCGTACTTCGCCGCTGTGCACGATGCGATAGATATGGCTCTTCGGTACGCCTTTGGCGATACGCAGCAGAAAATTGTCGATACGCTGGCCTTCGGCCTCCTCGCCGACCTCAAGCCACGTAACCGAATCTTTGCTTAAGTCCTTCATTTGCAATATACTGCTCGCTTGGTTAGCCGTCCCGTGACGGTGTGCCCGGCGGCCCGAAGTGGCGTCGGTGGCACGGCTCCCGGGGGGTTGTTGCCGTCAGTGCAGCGTCGCTTGTCAGCGATCAAGTGCATAGCGGCGACAAGGGCGCGAAAGCAACAGGAAACAACCGCCGGAACTCACAACTCCGACCGGTAACGCGACCAGCTGACCTCAGGGTGTTTCGCTCGCCCGAAAGAGCGATACTACTAGATTGCGCGCTACACACGCACAGATTTGGGCACAGATTGCCGGACGCTGACTGCTAGTCAGCGCCCGCCTTACCGAAGACAAGTCATCAACCCCGTTTGCCACGCTAAACCTTAGGCACCATGAAACTGCCAAACCAACCGCAAACCCGAGTCACACCGCCCGCATCCTGACGCCCGCGGTGTGCGACTTGTCGTGCCCTCCTGCAGTGAATGCGCGCGGGAGCACACATGAAACGCATGCTTTTCAATGCGACGCAGGCTGAGGAACTCCGCGTCGCGATCGTCGATGGTCAGAAGCTGATTGACCTCGACATCGAATCAGCCAACAAAGAGCAGCGCAAGAGCAACATCTACAAGGCCGTCATCACGCGCATCGAGCCCAGCCTCGAAGCCGCCTTCGTGGACTATGGCGCCGAACGTCACGGCTTCCTGCCGTTCAAGGAAATTTCCCGCACCTATTTCAAGCCCGGCGTCGACGCCGGCAAGGCGCGCATCCAGGACGTGCTCAGCAACGGCCAGGAACTCATCGTCCAGGTCGAAAAGGACGAGCGCGGCAACAAGGGCGCGGCGCTGACCACCTATGTCTCGCTGGCCGGCCGCTACCTGGTGCTGATGCCGAACAATCCCCGTGGCGGCGGCGTTTCGCGCCGTGTCGAGGGCGACGACCGCCAGGAATTGCGCGAAATCATGGACCAGCTCGTGGTTCCCAGCGGCACCAGCCTGATCGCCCGCACCGCCGGCATCGGCCGCAGCCTCGAAGAACTGCAGTGGGACTTGAACTACCTGCTGCAACTGTGGACCGCCATCGACGGCGCGGCCAAGGCCCAGAGCGGCGCCTTCCTGATCTACCAGGAATCCAGCCTGGTGATCCGCGCCATCCGCGACTACTTCCACTCCGAAATCGGCGAGATCCTGATCGACACCGACGACATCTTCGAACAGGCGCAGCAGTTCATGGCGCACGTGATGCCGGGCACCGTGAATCGCGTCAAGCGCTACCACGACGACGTGCCGCTGTTCTCGCGCTTCCAGATCGAACATCAGATCGAATCGGCCTACTCGCGCCAGGTCACGCTGCCTTCGGGCGGCGCCATCGTCATCGACCATACCGAAGCCCTGGTCTCGGTCGACGTCAACTCGGGCCGCGCCACCAAAGGCAGCGACATCGAGGAAACGGCGCTGCGCACCAACTGCGAAGCCGCCGACGAAATCGCCCGCCAGTTGCGCCTGCGCGACCTCGGCGGCCTGATCGTGATCGACTTCATCGACATGGAATCGACCAAGAACCAGCGTGAAGTCGAGAACCGCCTGCGCGACGCCCTGCACTTCGACCGCGCCCGGGTCCAGACCGGCAAGATCAGCCGCTTCGGCCTGCTCGAACTGTCGCGCCAGCGCCTGCGTCCGGCGCTTGCCGAAACCAGCTACATCACCTGCCCGCGCTGCACCGGCACCGGCCACATCCGCAGCACCGAATCGGCCGCGCTGCACATCCTGCGCATCCTCGAAGAGGAATCGATGAAGGAAAACACCGGCGCCCTGCATTGCCAGGTCCCGGTGGATGTCGCCACCTTCCTGCTCAACGAAAAGCGCGTCGACATCTCGCGCATCGAGATGCGCCACCGCGTCAATCTGGTGATCGTGCCCAACCGCCACCTGGAGACGCCGGCCCATGAAATCGTCCGCCTGCGCCACGATCAGCTGAATGCCGAGGGCGTCGTCCTCGCCAGCTACCAGATGGCGGAAAAGCCGATCGAGGAAGCCTATCAGCCGCCCTCGGCCAACGCCGAAGCCAAGCCGGTCAAGATCGAAGCCGCGGTCAAGGGCATCACGCCCGACCAGCCGGCGCCGATCGTCGAGCCGAAGGCCGTTGCGCCCGTCGCCCAGCCCGTGGCGGCCCGCGAAGCCGGTTTCTTCAGCAAGCTGGTGTCCTTCTTCACCGGCGGCGCGACGCCCGCGGCACCGGCACCTGCCGAAGCCAAGGCCGACCGGCCGCCGCGCCGTGAAGGCTCGCGCGACCGCAATCGCGATGGCAATCGCGAAGGTGGCCGTGGCGGCCGCGATCGCAATGGTCGTCGCGACGGTCGCGACAACCGCGAAGGCGGCGAGCGCAAGGAACGCGGCGAGCAGACTCCGCGCCCGCAAGGCAAGCGCGACGAGACCCAAGGCGAAACGGGCAACCGCAAACCGCGCGAGCCGCGTGAGCCACGCGAGCCGAGGGAACCCAAGGAGGCCCGCGAACCCAGGGAAGCCCGGGAGCCGAAGGAAGTCCGCGAACCGCGTCCGCCACGCGAGCCGCGCGAACCGCGTCCGCCGCGTGGCGAGGCCGCCCAGAATGGCGTGTCGCCAGCGCCAACTCCCGGCAACGAAGGCGCCGGCCAGGAAGGCGAAGCCCGCAGCGGACGCCGCAGTCGCGGCCGCGGTCGTGGCCGTGGGCGCAGCGAGGAAGGCAGCACGACGGAAGCCGCAGCTGAAGGATTCGTTGCCGTTCAGGCCACCGCGCCCGTCACCGACGAAGCCGGCATCGCCGTGGCTATGCCTGCGGCAGCAATCGAGCCGGTAAGGGCTCCGATAGCCGAAGCGGTCCCCACAGCAGTCCAGGAGCAGGTCGCGACGCCAGTTGTTGCAGCCGAAGTCCCGGCCGAAGCCGCGGCGCCTGCCGCGCCTGAAGTCGAGATGTCGGTGGCTGCCGTCGTGGCGGAGCCTGTCGCACCGGTGGCACCTGTCACCGCGCCGGCACCTGTGGCGCCAGCGCCGCAGCCCATCGTGGAAGCCGCACCGCAAGCCGCGGCGGCCCCTGAGCCCGTGGCGGCTGCCGATCCGATCATCGTGCCGCCGGCACCGCAGCCCGCCCCGGTCGATGTCAAGGAATCCCTGCAGCAGGTCGGCCTGGTGATGATCGAAACCAGCCATGCGGCACCGGTCGCGAACACCTTCGCCCCGACACAGCCTCTTGGCCGCAAGCCGAAGGCGGCGCCGGTGATCCCCAACGAGCCGCTGCAACTGGTGGAAACCAAGCACGACTGAGGCGTTTTCAAGGTGGGGTGTGGGCTGGAGGGCGGACCGGGCGGGCTGTAGGGCGGACTTCAGTCCGCCATCCACCCTGGCCGGTTGAAACCGGCCCTACACCGCCATCCACCGCTGGCCGACTGAAGTCGGCCCTACAACGCCATCCGCCCCTGGCCGACTGAAGTCGGCCCTACAAGGCCTGTTCAACGGGCGCCCTCGGGCGCCCGTTGTTGCGTTCACCTGGCGGCGAACTGGCGGATCAATTGGCTTGCCGCATCCTCCACCAGGTCGAGCACATGCTCGAAGCCCTCGGCGCCGCCGTAGTAGGGATCGGGCACCTCGGTCAGGTCGAAGCGTTCGCTGAAATCGAGCATCAGTCCCAGCTTGTTCCGGTGCTGCGGCGGACAGGCGCGCAGCAACGCTGCCAGATGGTCGGGGCCCATTGCCAGCACGCGGTCGAAGCGAATGAAATCGAACTCCGTCACACGGCGTGCGCGCAGAGACGCCAGATCGTAGCCGCGACGCCGCGCCGCGGCGATGCTGCGCGGATCGGGCGGCTCGCCGACATGGTAGCCATGGGTGCCGGCCGAATCGAATTCGAACAGCTGCGCCACACCCTGTTCTACCGCCAGGCCGCGCGCCACGCCTTCCGCGGTCGGCGAACGACAGATATTGCCGGTGCAGACGAACAGTATCTTGTGCAGCATCAGGCGGCGTCTCCGGGCGCATCGTGCGCCTCGCCGCCGAAGGCCAGGCGCTGGATACGGAACAATTCGTCGCGCGCCGCCGCGGCTTCCTCGAATTCCAGGTTCTTCGCGTGTTCCTGCATGGCCTTCTCCAGTCTGCGGATCTCGCGCGCCAGATCCTTTTCGCTCATCACCTCGTAGCGCGCCGCCTCCTGCGCCGCCTTGAGATCGCGCACCGCCGTGTCGGCATCGTACACGCCGTCGATCATGTCCTTGATGCGCTTCCTGACACCGACCGGCGTGATGCCCTCGGCCTCGTTGTGCGCCAGTTGCTTGGCCCGGCGCCGTGCGGTTTCGCCCATCGCGCGCTGCATCGAGTCGGTGATCCGATCGGCATAGAGCACCGCGGTGCCGTTGAGGTGGCGCGCGGCGCGGCCCATGGTCTGGATCAGCGAGCGCGTCGAACGCAGGAAGCCTTCCTTGTCGGCATCGAGGATCGCCACCAGCGACACCTCGGGAATGTCCAGGCCCTCACGCAAGAGGTTGATGCCGACCAGCACGTCGAACTCGCCCAGGCGCAGGTCGCGGATGATCTCGACGCGCTCGACGGTGTCGATGTCGGAATGCAGATATCTGACCTTGATCCCGTTGTCACCCATGTACTCGGTGAGTTGCTCGGCCAGGCGCTTGGTCAGCGTCGTCACCAGCACCCGCTCGCCGGCGGCGATGCGCTTCTTGCATTCGCTGAGCAGGTCGTCGACCTGGGTGCTGGCCGGGCGCACCTCGACCACCGGATCGACCAGCCCGGTCGGCCGCACCAGCTGCTCGACCACCTGGCCCTGATGCTTTTCCTCGTAGTCGGCCGGCGTCGCCGAGACGAACACCGTCTGCGGCATCAGGCGCTCGAATTCCTCGAACTTCAGCGGCCGGTTGTCCAGCGCCGACGGCAGGCGAAAGCCGTAGTCGACCAGGTTTTCCTTGCGCGAGCGGTCGCCCTTGTACATGCCGCCGACCTGCGGGACGGTCACATGCGATTCGTCGACGAACATGATCGCGTCATTGGGCAGATAGTCGTAGAGCGTCGGCGGCGGCTCGCCGGCCTGGCGCCCGGAGAGGTGCCGCGAGTAGTTCTCGATGCCCTTGCAAAAGCCCAATTGATCCAGCATTTCGAGGTCGAAGCGGGTGCGCTGTTCGATGCGCTGGCATTCGACCAGTTTCTGGTTGGCCTGGAAGAACTCGATGCGCTGGCGCAGTTCCTCCTTGATCGCCTCGACCGCTTTGAGCACCGTCGCGCGCGGCGTCACGTAATGGCTGGACGGAAAGACCGTGAAGCGGCCCAGCTTCTGCCGCGTGTGGCCGGTCAGCGGATCGAACAGCGTCAGCGATTCCAGCTCGTCGTCGAACAGCGTGATGCGCACTGCGCTCTCGGCGTTCTCCGCCGGAAAGACGTCGATCACGTCGCCGCGCACGCGATACACGCCGCGCTTGAAGTCCATCTCGTTGCGCTCGTACTGCATCTCGGTGAGCCGCCGGATGATCTCGCGCTGGCCGATCTTCTCGCCGACCCGCAGGTGCAGGATCATGCTGTGGTAATCGACCGGATCGCCGATGCCGTAGATCGCCGACACAGTGCACACGATCACCACGTCGCGCCGCTCCAGCAGGCTCTTGGTCGCCGACAAACGCATCTGCTCGATGTGCTCGTTGATCGACGAATCCTTCTCGATAAACAGGTCGCGCGAGGGCACGTAGGCCTCGGGCTGGTAGTAGTCGTAATAGGAAACAAAGTACTCGACCGCGTTCTCCGGAAAGAACTCGCGGAACTCCGAATACAACTGCGCCGCCAGCGTCTTGTTCGGCGCCAGCACCAGTGCCGGCCGGCCCAGCCGGGCGATGACGTTGGCCATGGTGTAGGTCTTGCCCGAACCCGTGACGCCGAGCAGGGTCTGGAAGGACAGGCCGTCGTTGAGGCCCTCGGTCAGCAGGCGGATCGCCTCGGGCTGGTCGCCCGCCGGCGGGAAGGGCTGGTGCAAACGCCAGGGGCTGCCCGGAAACTCGACCACGCGCCCCTTCAACTCATGAATTTCAGCCATAACCTGTTTATTTACTTATGGAAACCCGGGAAAAACCTGATCGAAAGCGCTGCGCCGATCGGGTATTATTGCGCGCTTCGCACGGCAGCAGAAATTCGCCGTAGCGCCAGCGCCAACTTTCCAATTTTCCCGCATCCGGAGCATTCATGAGTTCTATCTTCGCCGCCGTCGAAATGGCCCCCCGCGACCCCATCCTGGGCCTCAACGAAGCCTTCAATGCCGACACCAACCCGAACAAGGTGAACCTCGGCGTCGGCGTCTATTTCGGCGACGACGGCAAGATCCCGCTGCTGGCCGCGGTCAAGACCGCCGAGAAGGCCCGCCTGGAAACCCAGCCGGCACGCGGCTACCAGCCGATCGAGGGCATTCCCGCTTACAACAACGCGGTGCAGGGCCTGCTCTTCGGCAAGGATTCCGCACTGCTCGCCGCCGGCCGCGCCATCACCTGCGAATGCCTCGGCGGTACCGGCGCGCTGAAGGTCGGCGCCGACTACCTGAAGCGCCTGCTGCCCGACGCCAAGGTCTATATCAGCGACCCGAGCTGGGAAAACCACCGCGCGCTGTTCGAATCCGCCGGCTTCACGGTCGAAAACTACGCCTACTACGACGCGGCCACGCGCGGCGTCGATTTTGCCGGCATGAAGGCCGCGCTGGCGGCGATGCCGGCCAAGTCCGTCGTCGTGCTGCACGCCTGCTGCCACAACCCCACAGGCGCCGATCTGAGCGCCTCGCAGTGGGCCGAAGTGGTCGAAGCAGTCAAGGCGCGCGATCTGGTCGCCTTCATCGACATGGCTTATCAGGGCTTCGCCGACGGCATCAAGCCCGACGCCATCGCGCTCGACCTGTTCGCCGCCTCCGGCCTGCAGTTCGTGGTTTCCAGCAGCTTCAGCAAGTCCTTCTCGCTCTACGGCGAGCGCGTCGGCGCGCTGACCATCGTCACCGCCGGCAAGGACGAATCGGCGCGCGTACTCTCGCAGGTCAAGCGCGTGATCCGCACCAACTATTCCAACCCGCCGACCCATGGCGGCGCCGTCGTCGCTGCCGTGCTCTCCAGCCCGGAACTGCGCCAGCAATGGGAAGACGAGCTGGCCGGCATGCGCGAGCGCATCCGTACCATGCGCAACAGTCTAGTGGACAAGCTCAGCGCGGCCGGCGCCACCGGTTTCGAGTTCATCAAGGTGCAGCGCGGCATGTTCAGCTACACCGGACTGACCGCCGAACAGGTCGAAAGGCTGCGCGCCGAATTCGGCATCTACGCCGTCAGCACCGGCCGCATCTGCGTCGCCGCGCTCAACACGCGCAACATCGACTACGTCGCCAAGGCCATCGCCACGGTGCTGAAGAAGTAACAAAGCTATTGCGAGCAAAAACGGGCGCGGCTATAATCCGCGCCTCTTGAATGTTCCTCGATAGCTCAGTTGGTAGAGCGCCGGACTGTTAATCCGTAGGTCCCTGGTTCGAGCCCAGGTCGAGGAGCCATAAATACAAGCACTTAGCCAATCCCTCGGGGTTGGCTTTTTGCTTTACTGAGATACGCTCGCGAAGAGAGGAAGCAAGCCATGAGCACCCTGCCCCAATGTCCGCAATGCAGTTCGGAATTCACCTACGAAGACGGCGAGAACTACGTCTGCCCGGAATGCGCCCACGAATGGCCCAAGCTGGCTGCGGCCGGCGGCGACGAGAAGCGCGTCGTCAAGGACTCCAACGGCAACGTGCTGCAGGACGGCGACACCGTGACCGTGATCAAGGATCTCAAGATCAAGGGCTCGTCGTCGGTGGTCAAGGTCGGCACCAAGGTCAAGAACATCCGCTTGGTCGAAGGCGATCACGACATCGACTGCAAGATCGACGGCATCGGCGCGATGCAGCTGAAATCGGAGTTCGTGAAGAAGGCTTAGCGTTCGAAGCCTGCATCGTTGCAGGACCGCCGTGGCGCCAGCGCCAACTCTTTCCTGCGCGTTTGCGCCGAAGCATCCTCCATCAAACCCTTATCCAAGCTCTCCCAACTTTTTCCTGACACGCTCAACCATGAAAATTTCCGACCCCAGTGCCGAGCTGCTTTGCGACGAGTACGAACTGATCGCCGCCGAACTGCCGCTGGAGCATGCGCAAGTGCTTGAACTCGGTTGCGGCAAGGCCGAGAAGACCCGCGCCATTGCGCAGAAGGTCGCCGCCATCGTGGCACTGGAAGTGGATGCGATACAGCATGCCCTGAACTTGCGCATTACCGACCTGCCGAACGTCAGTTTTCGCCAGGGGGCCGCGGAGGAGATTCCGGCGGCAGATTGCTCGTTCGACATCGTCATGATGTTCAAGTCGCTGCACCATGTGCCGACCAGCAAGATGGATCGCGCGCTCAGCGAGATTCGCAGAGTTCTGAAGCCGGGCGGCCTGGCCTGGATTTCCGAGCCGGTGTATGCCGGAGAATTCAACGAAATCCTGCGCCTGTTCCACGACGAGAAGGAGGTTCGCGAAGCCGCCTTTGGCGCCGTCCGCCGGGCCGTCGACGACGCTCGCTTGATGCTCGTCGGGCAGCGCTTCTTCGCCACCCCGGGCCACTTCGACAGCTTCGCGCAGTTCGAGGAACGGGTCATCCGGGTCACCCATACCGACCACCGGCTCGCGCCGGAACTGCACGCTGCCGTCCGCAGAAAATTCGAGACGCATCTGACGGCCACCGGCGCCGATTTCCGCAACCCGCTGCGCGTCGACATCCTGCGCAAGCCGCCCGATGGCCACGGCTGACCGCGATTCGACGGCCTCTATGCGCTAGCCAATATCCCGACATTGTCACTTTTTCAAACCTTCACATTCGAGACTCTGCCATGCCCTCTACCGAGACCATTTACTGCTATCACTGCACCCGGCATCATCCCCGTGCCGAAATGCGCCAGATCGAAACCAAGGGCGGCAAGAGGTGGCGCTGCATCAAGTCGATCGAGGCCACCAAGAAAAGCAGCAGCCAGCGCGATGAATTCGGCAAGACCGTCACCACCATCAACCGGGCGGAACAGCAGGCGCGCGTCAAGGCCAGGCTGAATGCCGAACGATTGCTGGCCGCGGGATAACGAGTCGCCGATCGGTCCCAAGTACAATACCGGCATCGTCACCTGAACGAGGCTAGCCGATCATGACCAACAGGATTGCCGACCTGCTCGATGGCCTGGAGTTCTTCAAGGAATTCTCCTATCGGGAACTGGAAACCATCAGCCCCCATTTGATGTCCATGAGGTCGAGCAAGGGCGAGGTCATTTTTCATGAAGGCGATCCCGGCAGCTACATGCTCATCCTCGTGCGCGGGCGCATTGCCATCAGCAAGGGTGGCGACGATGCCGGCCGCCTGCTCTGTTACGAAAGAGAGGGCCGCATCATCGGCGAGATGGCCTTGCTCGACCGGGAGCGGCGCTCGGCTACCTGCGTGGCGGAATCGGATTGCGAACTGCTGACCCTCAGTCATGAAGGTCTCGAGCGGATGACGACGGAACACCCCTATCTCGCCTATCGCTTCATGTTCTACCTGGCACGGCTGCTATCGCGCCGGCTGCGGCGGACCTCGGGTGTTCTGGTCGAATATCTGGTCACTTAGCGCGCCGCTTCGCAATTGCTGCGGCCAAGTTTGGGCCGGCTTCGGCCGGGCGAGGCGGTGGATGCCCTTGTAGGGCCGACTTCAGTCGGCCAGAATACGATGGCGGACTGAAGTCCGCCCTACATCCGCCCTACATCCGCCCTACATCCGCCCTACATCCGCCCTACAGTCCGCCCTACCGACACCAGAAGGAACACGCAATGAGTCATGCAAAGTCTCGCGAAGTGGTTCTCGCGATCACCGTCACGGCGGATTTGGTCAGGGGTCTCGACGCCATGCGCGATGCCTGGCGTCAGGATCCGCATTCGGTGCCGCGGGGGCTGACCTGTTCGGAATCGAAGGAAGGCCATTTCGCCATTGTCGCGGCCGAATCGGTGTTCACGGTGATCCCGGGCGCATGCGTGATCAAGGGCATCGGCGCCGTGGAACTGCCGGGATCGGAACCCGTCTTCGAGCCCGGTGCCAGCTCGAAGACCCTGTTGCTGCGCGATACGCCGGAGGGCTGGCGCTTTTCGGTCAAATATGTGCCGCCGATCGTGCGCGAAAGAAACACCCGATGAGCGGCAGTACGAACATGACTTACGAGGAATACCTCGACGAGGTCACCACGCTGATCACCGAGAAATATGCCGTCGCCGACGAAGCCGCGATCGGCATGGTGATGCGCGCCCAGGCGGACGACTTCTTCGTCGGGCACGACGACGATCCATCGATGCGCAACCTGGATCGCGCGCATCAGGACGCAAAGACCGTTTTCGGCAAATACAAGTAGCCGGGCGCCGGCGCGCTCAGGGTTCCCGCAACAGGCGGCGCAGGTCGGCCGCGATCTCCGCGGCGGAGAGCGTGTCCCGCAGCAGCAGGCGCAGCCTGCCGCCCGGGTCGTAGGCATAGCTGAACACGGCATGGTCGATGTAATAGCTGTTCGCCGTGGCGCCTGCCACCTTGCGGTAATAGATGCGGAAGCCGAGCGCCAGCTCGGGAGTGGCCGCGGGCGTGTCGTAGAGACCGAGGAAAGCCGGATCAAAAGCCGTGACGTATTCCCTGAGCGCCGCCGGAACATCGCGCTGCGGGTCGAGGGTGACGAACAGCACCTGCACCCTTGTGGCATCCGCGCCCAGCAAGCGCATGGTTTGCGCCATGCGCTGCAGCGTCAGGGGGCAATAGTTGGGGCATTGCAGGTAGCCGAAGAACAGCACCACGGCCTTGCCGCGAAAATCCGCCAGGCGGCGTGGGCGCCCGTCGTGGTCGGTGAGGCGGAAGTCCTGCGCGTAACTCCGCGTATGGCCGATGTCCACGCCATTGAAACGGCTCGCCGCGGCCGCGCCCAGGGCGGCGAGCAGCACGGCGGCCAGCAGCAGGCGGATCAAGGCGGCGGGAATTCTCATCGGCCGAGCTTAGCCGATGTTTCGCCGCAACAAGCGGTCCCATCCAGCGCCTCGCCGTGCCGCCAGCGCCAACTTTCTGTGGCGCGGCGAATTGCTGGCAAAATGCCGACGAAGCCATCGGGATACGGGGAGAGACAGGAAAGTGATGCGACGATCGATCGGCGGACTGATTCTGGCATCCTGCCTGCTGGCCCTGCCGGCCGCGGCGCAGACGGCGCCCGACCCGGATCAGCAGCGACGGCTCGCGGAGCAGAAGCTCAAGCTGGTCGAAATGCTGGTCGCATCGCCGGCCGCGCAGGCAGCAGCCGCCAGCGGAGATGGCGAGAAGGCGGCGCTGATCGAACGCAGCCGGGGCTTGCTCAAGGAAGCCCGGGAGGCGCTCACGGCACAACGCCACGCCGACGCCGCAAAGGCGCTCGACGAGGCCTTGCGCAACGTCTCCAGGGCCAATAGCCGCAATGCCGGGGGGCTTGCCGACAGCGTGCAGAAGCAGCGCCTGCAGGACATGGGCGAGCAGGTGGCGACCTACCGCGCCTCGCTGGTCGATCTGGGCAACAAGCCGTCCGTCAGCGCGGCCGCGCAGTTGGCACTGCAGCGCGTCGATGCGCTGGCCGACGAAGGGAGCAAGCTGGCCGCGGCCGGGCGATTGGGCGACGCCAACCGGAAGATGGCCGAAGCCTACAAGCTCGAAGTGGAGGAAATCTCGCGCCTGCGCGCCGGCGAGGTGGTGACGATGTCCCTCAAGTTCAATTCGCCGGCCGACGAGTATGTATATGAACAGAAGCGCTTCCAGTCCAACGAAATCCTGGTCGGCATGATGATCGCGGAGGGACGCGCCGCAGGCGACAAGCGCCGCATGGTCGATGACTTCGTTCAGGAAGCCGGCCGCCTCAAGGAGGAAGCCGCCGGCCAGGCACGCACCAACAATCACACGGAAGCCGTGGCGGCCATGGAAAAGGCCTTTGTCCAGCTCAATCGCGCATTGCAGGCGATGGGCGTGCCGGCGTTCTAGGAGAAGCAGACAATGTTGCAAGCCTTACTCCGTCTCTGGCTGATCCTGGCGCTGGGCTGCGCGGCGCAGCTGGCGCAGGCGACCGACGCCGATGCCATCAATCTTGCCGGCCAGCAGCGCATGCTGTCGCAGCGCATCGTCAAATCCTGGTGCCAGATCGGCCTCAACGTGCAGCCGGCGCTGTCCAAGCGCCAGCTCGATGAAGCCATCCGCCGCTTCGAGGACAACCTGAAGGCGCTCGATCCCGTGGCGGCCAGCCCGCCGGCGCGCACCGCGCTGGCCGGCCTGCGCGCCGCCTGGTCGCCGCTGCGCACGACGGCGCTCGGCGTGATCCGCCAGGCCGATGCCGAACTGATCGACGCCCGCGCCGAAGACGTGCTGATGGCGGCGGAACGGCTGACGCGCGCACTGCAGGACCAGAGCAGCGCACCGGTCAGCCGCTGGGTCAATCTGGCCGGCCGCCAGCGCATGCTCTCGCAGCGCCTGGTGAAGACCTACATGCTGCGCCAGTGGGGCGTCGACAATGCCCGCCTGCGCGACGAGATGGAATCGGTGCAGAACGAGTTTTCCGGTGCGCTGACCGCCATGCAGCAACGCGCCGACAACAGTGCCGCGACCCGCGGCGAAATCGAGAACCTCGCGCTGCAATGGGAATGGCTGCGCACGGCGCTGGCCACCGAAGGCGCCGAATCCTTCCGGCTGATCCTGGCCGAAGGCGGCGACGCCGTGCTGGAACTGGCCGACCAGGTGACCCGCCTCTATCAGCAGTCCGCGCCCTGATCCCCAGGAGAACCACCGATGCCATTGCGCCGCCGCCAGTTTCTCCAGACCACCGCCGCCCTCGGCGCCGCGCTGGCGCTGCCGCTGCGCGCGGCCCCGCGCAGCGAGCGCCGCATCGAGCTGATCGCGGCCGAATTCAAGGTGGCGCTCGATCCGGACGGCACCGGCCAGACCCGCGTCTGGAGCTACAACAAACAGTTTCCCGGCCCCTTGCTGCGCTTTCGCCGCGGCGACCATGCCCATCTCGCGCTGAGCAATCAACTGCCCCAGGAAACCACCGTGCATTGGCATGGCGTGCGCGTGCCCAATGCCATGGACGGCGTGCCGAGCGTGACGCAACTGCCCATCCCCGTCGGCGGCCGCTTCGACTACCGTTTCGAGCTGCGCGATTCCGGAACCTACTGGTACCACCCGCACCAGTCCAGCTTCGAGCAGGTGCCGCGCGGCCTGTACGGCGCGCTGATCGTCGAGGAAGAGCGGCCGCCGCAGGTGGACCGCGAGGAGGTCTGGCTGCTCTCCGACATCAAGCTCGACGAACAGCGCCAGCAGGTCGAGGATTACGGCCGGATACTCGACATCGCCAACCAGGGACGGCTCGGCAGCCAGTTGCTGGTCAATGGCCTGGTCGCCGGCGCCGAGCGCAAGATCGAGGTGCGCGCCGGCGAACGCCTGCGCCTGCGCCTGATCAACGGCGCCTCGGCGCGGTTTTTCCGCCTGGCCATCGAAGGCCATGCCGCGCGCATCATCGCCTGGGACGGCCAGGGCGTGACACCGCATCCCGTCCCGGCCGACGGCCTGCCGCTGGGGCCCGGCATGCGCGCCGACCTGATCATCGACTGTATGGAAAAACCCGGCCAGAGCTTCGCCCTGCGCGACCTGGGTCGCCCGCCGGCCGGCGCCACCGTGCTCGGCGCGCTGGCCTATTCGAGCCAGGCGGCGGTGCGCAGCGCGCCGCTGAAGGCGCCGATCGCCCTGGCGCCGAACCGCATCGCCGAGCCGAACCTGGACAAGGCCACGGACCACTACATCGTCTTCCAGGGCGGCATGCGCGGCACGCCGGTGATCGGCATGGTCGACGGCAAGCCGGCGCGCATCCAGGACATCATGGCCAAGCAGGGACTGGCCTGGACCATGAACTACAACGCGCAGCACGAGCACGCGCTGATGCACGAGCCGCTGCTGCATCTGGCCAAGGGCGAGCATGTGATCCTGCACATGATCAACGAAACCGACTTCGCGCACCCGATGCATCTGCATGGCCATTTTTTCCGCGTGCTGGCCATCGACGGCGTCGCGACGCCGCACCGCGAATGGCGCGATACCGTGATCATGGCGCCGCGCCAGGCCGTCGATGTCGCCTTCGTCGCCGACAATCCGGGGGAATGGATGTACCACTGCCATATCCTCGACCATGCCGCCGGCGGCATGATGGGCACCGTGGTGGTCGAGTAGCCGGAAAGTTGCCGCTGGCGCCACGGCGCCGCACTGCCACGAACCCACGCGAAGACGACGTATGCACCAGCCCGATCATGCCGACATTTGAAATCCTCAGCCTGGCGGCCCTCGCTGCCCTGGCCTGGCTCTGGTACGACAGCATCCAGGTGCGCGGCATCGGCATCGCTGCGGCGAAAGCCGCCTGTGCCGCCGAAGGCCTGCAACTGCTCGACGACACCGTCGCCATCGCCAGCCTCAGGCTGGCCCGCGACGACGACGGCCGCCTGCTGCTGCGCCGCGTCTATGGCTTCGATTTCAGCGACACCGGGGACAACCGCCGCAGCGGCAGCGTCGTCATGCTCGGCCAGCATGTGCTGATCGTCAATGTCGGCCTGCGCCTGGTGGCGTCGAACCCGACCTTGCATTGAACCGGCCGCCAGCCTTGAACAACAAGGTTTCCCGGCTGTTGTTCGCTACATGCGGGCGCGGCGCCCGCCTCTACCATCAGCCTCCGCGGGCGTCCGCCCTGCCCTGAAACATTCACCACTGCCCAAGAAGAACCGGAATCATGAACATCGTCCAGCTCACACCCACGCCCCAGCCCGTTTCCGACCCCGATCCCATCGTCGGCGGCCGCGTCGAACTGCAACTGCTGACCACGCTCAAGTGCAACCTCAAATGCACCTATTGTTCGCTGGGCGTCGGCGACATGCTGGGCTCGCAGACCGAACTCAAGTACGACATCGAGCAGCTCGCGGCCTTCGTCGCGCGGCATTTGCAGGGCAAGGAAATCTACGTCACCTTCTATGGCGGCGAGCCGACGCTCAACCTGCCCATGATGCAGGCCGTGATGCGGCGCTTCCCCGAGTTCCGCTACCAGTTGCAGACCAACGGCACGCTGCTCGACAACCTGCCCGACTGGATGCTGGGCCGCTTCTCCAACATCCTGGTATCGATCGACGGCGGCGAGCAGATCACCGACGGCTACCGCGGCCGCGGCATCTGGCGCCAGGTGATCAAGAACCTCAACCACGTCCATCAGCGCGTCGGCGGCAGCATCACGGCGCGCGTGACCTGGGGCAACCCCGACACCGGCTTCGAGGAACTCGACGAGCTGGCCACCGCGGTCGAAGCCATCGACTACCTGTACTGGCAGTTCGTTGCCGACGAGATGTATGCCGGCGATTCGGTCGACCGCCGCAAGCTGGTGCTGGTGCGCCTGATCGACAAATTCTTCGCCAGCAGCGAGACGCTCTACCCGCTGGTGCCGCTGATGGGCATCGTGCGCAACAAGGTGCTGCCGACGCGCGGCCGGGAGCTGTATGCCGGGCGGACGCAATGCCGCGTCTCGACCCACCTGATCAACGTCATGCCCGACGGCAAGATATTTCCCTGTCCCGACATGATGTATGCCCCGGAAATGCAGATGGGCGAGATCCAGGGCAACTGGCTGCGGAAAAGTCCGCTGCAGCCCAGCCCGGAAATGCCCTGCGACAATTGCGAGGCCTTCCCCTGGTGCCGCGGCAACTGCATGAAGAACCTCTACCTGGGCTATGTGAAGAAGGACGAACGCTATCGCCGCAACGTCGTCGAACCGATCTGCGAACTGGTGAGATTCATCGGCCGCGAGATCGACAGGCACGACCCGCATGCCTGGTTCGCCAGGCTGCCATTGCCCCTGCGCAAACGCCTGGTCGATGCCGAAGTCTACGAATACGTCGAGATCATGCCCTAGTACGCAGACATGTTGAAACCGATGGATGTAGGAGCGAGCTTGCTCGCGACAACGGCTTATCGCGAGCAAGCTCGCTCCTACAGGGAATGCGCCATTTCCTTGTTGACTGGCTACTAGGCGGCCGGGCCGCGAAACGGCGTCAGAAGTGCTCGAACATGTTGTGCGGCGCCTGGGTGCCCATCCGGGTATGGATTTCGAGCGCCATCTTGCGATCGGTAAGCAGGATGTGCTGCACCAGCCAGTTGGTCAGGAAGGCCAGCATCTCCTCCGCCACCCATTCGCTGTCTTCGCCGCGGGCCTGCCAGAGTTGATCCAGGCGCGCCACGAAGCCCGCATGCGCGGCCCGGTGCTGGGCGTAATGTTCGGCGTCGATCTGTGCCTCGGCCATCAACTGCTCTTCCAGCCCGAAATGCTCGCGCACGTAGTCGCGCAATTCGGCGAACGCCTGGTCGAGCGCTTCCGGCGAGCACGATTTCGCGGCGTTGAGCCGGTTGATCAGGGCAAACAACTCCTGATGCTGCCGGTCCACCTCGGGCAAGCCGGTGTAATAGTCCAACCCCCATTGAACGGTCTTCATGCGTTTAATCCTCCTCCGCCGAATCGATCCGATCGGCCCGCCGCCGCATTGCGCCGCGGCGGATGGCGACCGGATATCCAACAGCTTGGTATCGTGCTGCGCTCAATCGCAGTCTAATCCGCATTTTATGCCCAATGGCCGTGCGCGCCGCCAGTGGCAAGGTGCGGACCGGCAGTGGCGGGCCGGGTTTGGTAGCATGGGTGATCGCCTTTGCGCGCAAACGCCAAGAGGGAATTCATCGACCATGGATTTTCCCGTCTCCGGAAGTCTTCGCCGTCTGGCCCGCTGCCTGGCCCTGGGCTGCCTGCTGACCCCGCCCGCGGCCCGCTGCGAGAGCCTGCAGGCAACGGTGCTGGAGGTTGCCGAGGGCGACGTCATCATCGTGATGGACAGCCGCAAAACCCGCTACAAGATCCGCCTCGCCGGCATCGACGCGCCGGAACCCAGACAGGCCTTCGGCCGGGAGTCGCGCAAGAATCTGGCAGACCTGTTGCTGGGCAGGAAGGTCAGCGTCGAACGGCGCAAGGAAGACGACTACGGGCGCATCGTCGCGCGCGTCATGGTGCAGCCGCCCGACTGTCCAGGCTGTGCCCGCACGCGCGACGCCGCGCTGGCGCAGTTGGAGGCCGGGCTGGCCTGGTGGTATCGCGAACTCCGCCGCGAGCAGTCGCTGGAAGAACAGGGCTATTACGAGTACGCCGAGTTCGATGCACGCGCCCGGCGCATCGGCCTGTGGCAGGACGTGGCACCGTTTCCGCCATGGGAGTGGCGCAAGCGGGAAAGCAAAGCCTACTTCACGCGGCTGACGCCACACTAGCTTCAGGGTTGATATTGGCCCGGGGCGCGGGTACAAACGCCGTATCGCCATCCGCTACGGCGAGGAGAGCGTAGTTTGCTCGACCGCCTTGTAGCGCAGTTGCTTCATCAGCGCCAACTCCCTGCCGGCATCACTCCCACCTGCCATGAACGACATCCTGCGCAATCTTCCCGGCGTTGCCGCGCCGCTCGACCTCTGCGACCCCTTGCTGGCGAGCCGTTTCGACAACAGCTTCGTCCGCGAGCTGCCTGCCGACCCCTTGCCGCGGGACGTCCCGCGGCCGGTGCGCAAGGCCTGCTACAGCCGGGTCAGCCCGACCCCCGTCGCGGCGCCGCGCCTGCTGGCCTGGAGCGACGACGTCAGCGCCCTGCTCGGCATCGCGCGCCCGCAAGCGCCGGATGGCGCCGCGGCCGAGGTGCTCGCCGGCAATCGCGTGTTGCCGGGAATGCAGCCTTACGCGGCGCGCTATGGCGGCCACCAGTTCGGCCACTGGGCCGGCCAGCTGGGCGACGGCCGGGCGCTGACGCTGGTGGAGATGATCGGTGCCGACGGCCAGCGCCGCGAACTGCAGCTCAAGGGCGCCGGCCGCACGCCCTACTCGCGCCACGCCGACGGTCGCGCGGTGCTGCGCTCCTCGCTGCGCGAGTTCCTCTGCAGCGAAGCCATGCATCATCTCGGCGTGCCGACGACGCGGGCGCTCTCCCTGGTCGCCACCGGCGAGCCGGTCGAGCGCGACATGTTCTACGACGGCAATGCGCAGGACGAACCGGGCGCCGTGGTCTGCCGCGTCGCCTCCTCCTTCGTGCGCTTCGGCAACTTCGAAATCCTCGCCGCACATGAAGAGCTGGACGAACTCCGGCGCCTCGCCGATTACGTGATCGCCACCCACCATCCCGAACTCGGCCCGCCCTCGCCCGCGGTGTATGCAAAATGGTTCGACGAAATCTGCCGCCGCACCGCGCTGATGGTGGCGGAATGGATGCGCGTCGGCTTCGTCCATGGCGTGATGAATACCGACAACATGTCCATCCTCGGCCTCACCATCGATTACGGCCCTTACGGCTGGCTGGAGGGCTACGACCTGGGCTGGACGCCGAACACCACCGACGCGCAGGGCCGCCGCTACTGCTACGGCCGGCAGCCTGAAATCGCGCAGTGGAACCTGCTGCGCCTGGCCACCGCCCTGTCGCCGCTGATCCCCGCGGTCACGGATCTGGAAGCCGGCATCGCCGGCTACGGCCGCACCTTTGCCGCCGCCTCGCGCCGCATCATGGCCGACAAGCTCGGCCTGCTGGCGCTCGACGAGAACGACGCCACGCTGCTGACCGAACTCGACGACTTGCTGCACGCGGTCGAGACCGACATGACCCTGTTCTATCGCCGGCTGGCCGAGGTGCCGATCGGGCTGGCCGCGGCGGAATTGGCCGACGACGAACTGCTCGCCCCGCTGCGGCCTGCCTTCTATGTCGAAGACGGCGACAGCGGCCGCCACCTGCTGCCCTGGCTGCAGCGCTACGTCGACCGCGTGCGCCGCGACCGCCAGGACCCCGCCGCGCGCCGGGCGCGGATGAACCGCTGCAACCCAAAATACGTCGCGCGCAACTATCTGGCGCAGCTGGCGATCGACGCGCTGGAACAGGGCGATGCATCGGTCATCGAGCGCCTGCTGGCGGTGCTGCAACGCCCCTACGACGAGCAGCCCGAGAATGCGGACCTAGCCGCGCGCCGGCCCGAATGGGCGCGGCACAAGGCCGGCTGCTCGGCGCTGTCCTGCAGTTCCTGAACTTGTCGTGGCAATCTGTCGCGCTTATTTGTCGCGCTAATTTATCCCGGTAAACGGCAAAAGGCCCATTGCGGCATTTCACCGGAACGGACCTTTTGCTTGCCTCTTTAGCTGTACTTGTAATGCGCCCGCAAGCTGTTGCACAAATCGGCGCTGCCCATCAGGGCTGGAGCCTGGATGACTCCTGATCACAGGGTGGAACGGTAGGTCGCGGACGTTTTTTCAGCGCTAGATTCCTCCTGAAACTGCCCTCAAGTCGAACGCAAATTCACTGTATGCCTCGTCGCGCGCAAAGTCAAATCGGTGTGCGAATATTCACGGCCGCGCCGGCTACGGCCCGCGCCGTTTGGGAGTACCATCCACAACAGCCCGCCGGCCCCCACCGCAGGATTGCAGATCACCGGCCCGGCAATTCTTCCGCCCGGTCGGTACTGCATACCCGGCCCCACGCAATGCATTATTCATACTTTCAGGAGAATCAAATGGCCAAGGGACAAATGCGCAGCAATCGCGAGCAGAAAAAGCCCAAGCAGGACAAGACCAAACCCGCCACGCCGGCACTGCCTTTCGGCGGCGCCCAGGGCAAGTCGTCGATACCGACCCCGATCAAGAAGTAGCGGCAGGCCCGGCCGGCCGCCGCTAGGGGATCAGCGACCGGCACAGGTCGTGGATGGCGCGGGCGGTGACGAAGTGCTCGTCGCGATAGGGGTTGTATTCGACGATTTCCACTGCCAGCAAGCGCTCATCGCCCTGTGCCAGCGCCAGGGCATCGGTCATGTCGGCCCGCAGCAGGCCGCCGGGAACCGGGGTGCCGACGCCCGGCCCCTCAGCCGGATCGAGCGCATCCAGATCGATGCTGATGCCATAGCCCCGGGTGTGCGCGGCGACCCGGCACAAGGCCTCGGCGAACACCTCGGACAAGCCTCGACGCCGCACCTCGTGCATGAAATAGACGCGCACGCCGAGTTGCCGCAGCAGGATCACCTCCTCCGCTTCGAAGCTGCGCACGCCGATCAGGCAGACATCTTCGGGCAACAGCTTCGCGCCTGCGCCGGCCACTCCGCTCAGGCGCGGATCGCCCTGGCCCAGCAGGCTGGCCAGCGGCATGCCGTGTATATGCCGGGTCGCGCTGGTCGCCATGGTGTGGCTGTCCATGTGGGCGTCGATCCAGATCAGGCCGAGCCGTGCCGACGCGCCCAGTGCGCGCTTGACGCCCGACCAGGTGCCGATGGCGCAGGAATGGTCGCCGCCGATCACCAGCGGGAAATCGCCCTGCTCCAGGTGTTGCCCGACGCGATCCGCGAGCTGGCCGGCAATGTTTTCCACGGCATCCAGCGCGTCGGCAGGACCTGGCAGCGCCAGCCGGATCGGCTCGTCCCAGTACAGCCCGGCGTCGACCGCTTCGAGATCGGACAGGAAGCGCAGCGCGCGGATCACCTCCGATCCGTCCTGGCAAGCCGGATCGCCGGCGCCGTAGCCGCTGGCAACACCGATCACCGCTACCCTGCGTGCCACCATTTTCTTGCCTCCATGCCGACCGTTCTGTAGTTTAATGTGGCGCCGTTTCAGCAGCGCGCCATGGCCCTCAAATCCACCATCTTCAAGGTCGAACTGCAGATCGCCGATCTCGACCGCAACTATTACCAGAACCACACGCTGACCGTCGCCCGCCATCCGTCGGAAACCGACGAAAGGATGATGGTGCGGGTGCTGGCCTTCGCCCTGCACGCCGATCCGGCGCTGGTTTTCGGCAAGGGCCTGTCGTCCGAGGACGAGCCCGACTTGTGGCGCAAGGACCTGACCGGCGCCATCGAACTCTGGATCGACGTCGGCCTGCCCGACGAAAAGCGCGTCCGCCGTGCCTGCGGGCGCTCGCAGCAGGTGGTGGTGCTGACTTACGGCGGGCGCGTCGCCGATATGTGGTGGCAGCAGAACCAGGCCGCCCTGCAACGCCAGGACAAGCTCACGGTGATCAATCTTTCGACCGAGGACAGCCGCGCGCTGGCGGCCCTGGCCGAGCGCGGCATGCAGCTGCAATGCACGCTGCAGGAAGCCGAACTCTGGCTGATCGTCGATGGCGAAAACACCCGCATCGTGCCGGAAATCCGCATGGCGCCGAAGACCCGCTAGTACGCAGACATGTTGAAACCGATGGATGCAGGAGCGAGCTTGCTCGCGACAACGGCTTATCGCTGTAGGGCCGACTTCAGTCGGCCAAGGGTGGATGGCGGGCTGAAGCCCGCCCTACAGCCCGCCCTACGGTTCGCGCTCCACGGTTTCGCGCAGCGTCGCCAGCGCCGCTTCCAGCCCGCCCTGCACCAACTGCACCGGCACCGCCAGCATCAGGTTGAGCGGCAGGCCGAAATTCTCCACGGCCCAGCCGGCGGCATCGCGGTAGTCGCTGTCCGCGCCAACTGCCTGCAGCCGCTCGCGCAGCGGAACCAGCGCATCCAGGTAGCCGATCACCGGCTTGCCCAGCGCCAGCGCATAGCCGATTTCGACGCAGGTGCCGGAATCCGGCTCGGCGCCGCGAAACGGATTGAGGTTGGCCAGCACCGCATCAGCCGCGACTATCTGCCGCAGGTTGCTGCGATAGATGTCGAGCGCCGTGCCACGCGCTTCGTCCAGCGGCACCAGGGCTTCGTGACCTTGCTCGCGGCACAGCGCGCGCACCTGCGCGGCCCAGGCCACTGCGTCAGGCCGGAACACGTCCGGCCCCGCCAGGTAGAGCTTCATGCCGGAGCCTTGCGCTTCAGATCTCCTCCTGGCCGAGCATGATCAACTCGTAGATGACTTTCGGCGTGCCCGGCAGTTGCGCCATGTGGATCGCGGTGAGGCCGTCGAGCCGCGCGATCTCGATATCGGCGCCGACCGCCAGCAGCAATTCGACCGGCGCGGCATGACCATTGAGTATCGCCGTGATCAGCGGCGTGTTGCCGTCCTCGTCCTGGGCATCGACATCACAGCCGGCGCTGACCAGGGTCGCCGCGATGCTCTCGTGGCCGCCGGCCGCCGCCGCGTGCAGCGGGCGCTGCTTGTTCGGACCGAGCACCTCGACGTTGGTGCCGGCCTCGCACATCACTTTCACCGCGGCAAGGCAGCCGAGCTTGGCGGCGACGTAGAGCGGCGGACCGTCGCGCGCCAGCAAGGCCTCGGTGAGGCTGATATTCACCCAGTCGGCGGGTGTCAGTTCGGGTGTCGGCATGGATCAGCCCAGGGCCCCGGCCAGGAAGGCCAGCGTGCGACTCCAGGCCTGGTTGGCGCAGGCCGCGTCGTAGACCTCGCCGCGCCGCTCGTTGAAGAAGGCATGGTCGGCTTCGTAGCGATACAGGTCCGGCATCGCGCCCCTGGCGCGCATCGCGGCCTCCAGCGCACCGACGGCGGCCGGGGTGCACCAGTCGTCCTTGCTGGCGAAATGCCCCTGGAACGGAATGCGGATATCCGCCGCATCGGCGAATTCCTTGGGCGGGATGCCGTAGAAGCACACGGCGGCCGAAACATTCGGCACATGCACGGCCGCCGCGATGGTCAGCGCGCCGCCCATGCAGAAGCCCATCACGGCGACCTTGGCGTTGCCGTCCATGCCGCGCAGATGGTCCACCGCACCGCGGATGTCCTGATGCGTGGCGCCGGGAAAATCCAGGCCGCTCATCAGGTGGCTGGCCTCGTCGGGCTCCTGGGTGACGCGGCCCTTGAACAAGTCGGGCGCCAGCGCGTTGTAACCGGCACGCGCGAAGCGGTCGGCAACGCCGCAGATCTGGTCATTGAGTCCCCACCATTCCTGGATCACCACCACCCCGGGGCGACCCTGGCCGGCGCCGGCCAGGTAGCCGCCGCAGACGCTGCCGTCCGGCCGCTTGAATTCGATCATCTGTCCCATGCTTGTCTCCTCAGGCGCTGCAGAAATGCGAATGTACCGGAAATCTGCCGGCATCGACCAGCCGTCCCGGCCCGTCGCCCGACTATGGGCTCTCGTATAATGCCGTCCTTTCCGTCCCTCCCGCGCCGCTCCGTGAATCCCGATCTCGCCCGCCTGCAGCCCTATCCCTTCGAAAAGCTGCGCCAGCTGTTTGCCGGCGTGTCGCCAGCGCCAACTCTCGGCGAGATCAAGCTGTCGATCGGCGAGCCGCAGCATCCGACGCCGCCTTTCATCCAGCGCGCGCTGGCGGACAACCTCGCCGGGCTCGCCAACTATCCGACTACGCAGGGTTCGGAGGCGCTGCGCCAGGCCATCGCCGGCTGGATCGCACGCCGCTACGGCGTGCCGGCACCCGATGCGGCGACCCAGGTGGTGCCGGTGAATGGCTCGCGCGAAGCGTTGTTTGCCTTCGCCCAGACCGTCATCGACCGCAGCCGCCATCGTGGCAACGGCGGCGCCAAGGTGGTCTGCCCCAATCCCTTCTACCAGATCTACGAAGGCGCCGCGCTGCTCGCCGGCGCCGAGCCCATCTACCTCAACACCTTGCCGCACAATGATTTCGACATGGACTGGGCCTCGCTGCCGCAGAGCACCTGGCGCGAGGTGCAACTGGTCTATGTCTGTTCGCCGGCCAACCCAACCGGCAAGGTGATGGACCTGGCCGCCTGGAAAGCCCTGTTCGAGCTGTCCGACCGTCATGGCTTCGTCATCGCCTCGGACGAGTGCTACTCGGAAATCTATTTCGACGAAAGCCGGCCGCCCCTGGGCAGCCTCACCGCCGCCGCGCAACTGGGCCGCGCCGACTACCGCAACCTCGTCGCCTTCTCCAGCCTTTCCAAGCGTTCCAACGTGCCGGGACTGCGCTCGGGCTTCGTCGCCGGCGATGCCGCCGTGCTCAAGCAGTTCCTGCTCTATCGCACTTACCACGGCGGCGCCATGAACCCGGCGGTCCAGGCCGCCAGCATCGCCGCCTGGGGCGACGAGGCCCACGTGCGCGACAACCGCCGCATGTATGCCGAAAAATTCCATGAAGTCACGCCGCTGATCGCCCGCCACCTGGATTGCCGCGTGCCGGATGCCGGCTTCTACCTCTGGGCCAGGACTCCGATCGCCGACACCGAATTCGCCCGCGAACTGCTGCGCCAGAAGAACGTCGTGGTGCTGCCGGGCAGCTACCTCGCGCGCGAAGCGAACGGCATCAATCCGGGCGCCGACTTCATCCGCATCGCGCTGGTCGCACCGCACCAGGAATGCCTCGAAGCCGCGCGCCGCATCAACGATTTTTGTCTATCTCTCTGAAAGAAGCCGCCATGACCGAACTTCAGCAAATCATCGAACAGGCGTGGGAAGACCGCGCCAGCCTGAGCCCCGGCGCCGCTCCGGCGCGCATCGGCGACGCCGTCGCCCACGTCATCGGCGAGCTCGACTCAGGCTCCCTGCGCGTCGCCGAAAAGATCGACGGCCAATGGACCACCCACCAGTGGATCAAGAAGGCCGTGCTGCTCTCCTTCCGCCTCGAAGACAATGCCGTGACCGAAGCCGGCCCGATGCGCTATTACGACAAGGTGCCGAACAAGTTCAGCAACTACGCGGCCCACGACTTCGCCAACGGCGGCTTCCGCGTCGTGCCCGGCGCCATCGCGCGGCGCGGCAGTTTCATCGGCAAGAACGTGGTGCTGATGCCGAGCTTCGTGAACATCGGCGCCTATGTCGGCGAAGGCACCATGGTCGACGGCTGGTCCACCGTCGGCTCCTGCGCGCAGATCGGCAAGAACGTGCATCTGTCGGGCGGCGTCGGCATCGGCGGCGTGCTGGAACCGCTGCAGGCCAACCCGACCATCATCGGCGACAACTGCTTCATCGGCGCCCGCTCGGAAGTCGTCGAAGGCGTCATCGTCGAGGACAACTGCGTAATCTCGATGGGCGTGTATATTGGCCAGAGCACCAAGATCTACGATCGCGCCAGCGGCGAAGTGATCTACGGCCGCATTCCGGAAGGCTCCGTGGTGGTCAGCGGCAACCTGCCCTCGGCCGACGGCAAGTACAGCCTGTATTGCGCCGTCATCGTCAAGCGGGTCGATGCGCAGACACGGGCCAAGACCGGCATCAACGAACTGCTGCGCGACTGACGCAGGCAATCCCCGGAGGAGACCAGCATGGGCACGATGCAGAGACTGTTCCAGTTGATGGCGGAGAAGAAGGCTTCGGACCTGTTCGTCTCCGTCGGTTCGCCGATCCACATCAAGATCAACGGCAATTCGGTGCCGATCAACCAGACGATCATGGATGCGGCGACCATCATGACGCTGTTCGGCGAGGTTCTGACCGAGAAGCAGATGAACGAGTTTCTCGAGGAACTGGAATTCAACGGCGCCTACAACATGCCCGGCACCGGCAACTTCCGTCTGTCCTGTTTCCGCCAGAAAGGTTCGCCGGCCATCGTGGTGCGCTACATCCCCGGCGACATTCCGGATTTCGACTCGCTCCAGCTGCCCGAAGTGCTCAAGGAAGTCATCATGGAAAAGCGCGGCCTGATCCTGATGGTCGGCGCCACCGGCTCGGGCAAGTCGACCACCCTGACCTCGATGATCGACTACCGCAACGCGCGCAAGTCGGGCCACATCCTGACGCTGGAAGACCCGGTCGAGTTCATCTTCCAGAACAAGAAATCCATCGTCAATCAGCGCGAGGTCGGCTCCGACACCAAGGCCTTCCACATCGCGCTGAAGAACGCGCTGCGCCAGGCGCCCGACGTCATTTTCATCGGCGAGATCCGCGACAAGGACACCATGAGCCAGGCCATCGCCTACGCCCAATCCGGCCACCTGTGCATGGCCACGCTGCACGCCAACAACAGCTACCACGCGATGAGCCGCATCATCAGCTTCTATCCGCTGGAAAACCGCCCGGCCCTGCTCTCCGACCTCGGCGTCACGCTGAAATGCGTGATCTCGCAGCGCCTGGTGAAGAAGCCCGACGGCGGCCGCGCGCCGGCCGTCGAAGTGCTGCTCAATTCGCGCTACATCGCCGAACTGATCGAAAAGGGCGACCTCGGCGAAATCAAGGACGCCATGGAAAAGTCCATGGTGCCCGGCAGCCAGACCTTCGAGCAGTGCCTGTTCACGCTCTACAGCACCGGCGTCATCACGCTCGAAGAAGCGCTGAACAACGCCGATTCGGCCAACAACCTGCAGCAGGTGATCAACAACGCCGCAGCCCCGGCGGCGGCCGGCGCCGCTGCAGCCGCGGCCCCGGCGGCGCAGCCCGACCCGTCCGCGGCCCCCGATTACACCAAGTCCGTCGCGCCCGGATCCTTCAGCGACTTCAAGCTGAACATGGACGCCTGATGCCGGTCCTGGAAAAAGCCAGGGCGCTGATCGCGCGCCCGTCGGTGACGCCCGACGATGCCGGCTGCCTCGACCTGATCGCCTCCTGGCTGATCCGGCTGGGTTTTCACATCGAACGCATCGATGCCGGCGGCGTCTCTAACCTCTGGGCGCGGCGCGACGCGGGTGGCAAACCCGGTGGCAAACCCGCCGGCCGCCTGATCTGCTTTGCCGGCCACACCGACGTGGTGCCCACCGGCCCGCTGGAACAATGGACCTCGCCGCCTTTCGAGCCGACCGTGCGCGACGGCTGGCTCTACGGTCGCGGCGCGGCCGACATGAAAAGCTCGATCGCCGCCGCCATCGTCGCCATGGAACGCCTGATTGCGCGCCGTGGCGTCAGCGCCAACTCCCTGGCGCTGTTGCTGACCTCCGACGAGGAAGGCGATGCGGTCGACGGCACGGTGCGCGTGGTCGAAGCGCTCAAGGCGCGCAACGAAATCATCGACTTCTGCATCGTCGGCGAGCCGACCTGCGTCGACCGCCTCGGCGACACCATGAAGAACGGCCGCCGCGGCTCGCTCTCGGCCACGCTGCGCGTCAAGGGCGTGCAGGGCCATGTCGCCTATCCGCATCTGGTGAAGAATCCGGTGCATCTCGCCGCACCGGCGCTGGCCGAACTCGCGGCAACTACCTGGGACGCCGGCAACGACTATTTCCCGCCCACCAGCTTCCAGATTTCCAACGCCCACGCCGGCACGGGCGCCGGCAATGTCGTGCCCGGCAGTTTCGAGATCATGTTCAACTTCCGCTTTTCCACGGCCAGCACCGTGGACAGCCTGCAATCCCGCGTGCATGCCCTGCTCGACCGCCACGGGCTCGAATACGAGATCGCCTGGACGCTGGGCGCCAAACCCTTCCTGACGCCGCGCGGCGAACTCTGCGACGCCTTGAGCGCGGCGGCGGCGGCCGTGACCGGCGGCGCCATCGAACTATCGACCACCGGCGGCACTTCCGACGGCCGCTTCATCGCCGACATCTGCCCGCAACTGGTCGAGTTCGGCCCGACCAACGCCAGCATCCACAAGGTGGACGAACGCATCGCGGTGGCCGATCTCGAACCGCTGGCGCGCATCTACGAACTCACTTTCGAAGGCCTCCTGTCCGAATGATCGACGGCGCCACCGACGAACTGGTCACGATCCGCGACTGGCTGCGCTGGGCGGTCAGCCGCTTCAACGAAACCGGCCTGTGCTACGGCCACGGCACCACCAACGCCTGGGACGAGGCGGTCTGGCTGGTGCTGGCCACCCTGCACCTGCCGCACGACAGGCTGGAACCCTGGCTCGACGCCCACCTCACGCGCAGCGAGCGCCTGGCCCTGCTCGACAACCTGCAGCGGCGCGTGGTGCACCGCCTGCCCACCGCCTATCTGGTGCAGGAAGCCTGGCTCGGACAGTTCCGCTTCTACGTCGACCAGCGCGTCATCGTGCCGCGTTCCTACTTCGCCGAACTGCTCGAAAGCGGTTTTGCGCCCTGGATCGACGATCCCGAAGGCGTCGCATCCGCGCTCGACTTGTGCACCGGTTCCGGCTGCCTGGCGATCCTGATGGCCCACAGCTTCCCCAATGCCGCCGTCGATGCCATCGACATTTCGGCGGACGCCCTGGTGGTGGCCTGCCGCAACATCGCCGACTACCATCTGGAAGACCGCGTCAAGGCCATCGAGTCCGACCTGTTCGCGGCGGTCAAGGGCAAGCGCTACGACCTGATCCTCAGCAATCCGCCCTACGTCACGACCGAGGCCATGGCGGCGCTGCCGCCCGAGTACCGCCACGAGCCCGCGCTGGCGCTGGCCGCCGGCCCGGACGGGCTCGACATCGTGCGCCGCATCCTCGCCGAGGCGCGCGCGCACCTGAATCCGCGCGGCGTGCTGGCGGTCGAAGTCGGCCACAACCAGGACCTGGTCACCGCGGCCTTTCCCGATCTGCCGGCAGTCTGGCTGGATACCGAAGATGCCGAAGGCAAGGTATTCCTGGTCACGCGCGAAGACCTGCCGGCCTGATCCGATCCGGTGTAAATTCCCGGCCTGCAGCAAGCGACCCATCGCCCCGCGATCGACCAACCATGACAACTCTTGAGGACACCCGGCTGTCCATGCTCGACCTCGTCGCCGTGCGCGAGGGCGGCAGCGTGGCAGAGGCGCTGGCGATCGCGCTGCGCACCGCGCAGCATGCCGAGTCGCTCGGCTTCACGCGCTACTGGCTGGCCGAGCATCACAACATGCCGGGCATCGCCAGTTCCGCCACCGCGGTGCTGGTCGGCTACATCGCCGGCGGCACCCGCCGCATGCGCGTCGGCTCGGGCGGCGTCATGCTGCCCAACCATGCGCCGCTGGTGGTGGCCGAGGCCTTCGGCACCCTGGCCGAAATCTACCCGAATCGCATAGACCTGGGCCTCGGCCGCGCCCCCGGCACCGACCGCACCACCATGCGCGCACTGCGCCGCGACCGGGTCGAAAGCGAAGCCGACTTCCCGCGCGAAGTGGCCGAGCTGCAGCAACTGCTGGCGGCCCCGCAAGCCGGCCAGAGCGTCGTCGCGATGCCCGGCGCCGGCACCGACGTGCCGATCTGGCTGCTCGGTTCCAGCCTGTTTTCCGCAAAACTGGCGGCCGAGCGCGGCCTGCCCTACGCCTTCGCCTCGCATTTCGCGCCGGGCCTGCTGCACCAGGCCATCGCCCTCTACCGCAGCGAGTTCCGGCCCTCGGCCAGCCTCGCACTACCCTATGTGATCATCGGCGTGCCGCTGATCGCCGCGGCCACCGATGCCGAAGCCGACTTCCTCGCCAGCAGCGTCCATCAGCGCGTGCTGGGCATACTGCATGGCGACCGGCGCTGCCTGCCGCCGCCGGTGAAGGATTTCATCGCGACCTTGCACCCGCAGGAACGGGCCGCGATCGGCCAGTTCCTCGCCGCCGCGGTGATCGGCGGCCCGTCGACGGTGCGCGCCGGCCTGGCGGCGCTGAAGCAGGCAACGGCCGCCGACGAATTCATGCTGGTATGCGATATCTTCGATCCGGATCTTCGCTTACGCTCGCTCGACATCGCCGCGGCAGCCTGCAAAGCGTAAATGACATCAATGATAAAGTTTGCCTGACAGCGCCATGCAACCCGGAGAATCCAGCCTGCTGACCCGTATCCTCGCCGCCTTGGCCGGCGTGGTCCTGCTCGTCGTCGGCTTCATGTTTTCTTTGGTGCTGCTTGCCGTGCTTGCCGTGCTTGCCGTCGCGGGCCTCGTCGGCCTCGGCTGGTTCTGGTGGAAAACCCGCGCACTGCGCAAGACCATGAAACAACGCCCGGCCGATGGCCATGTCATCGAAGGCGAAGCCATCGTGGTCGAGGACATCCATTCGATCCGCGTCGTCGAAGCAATCGACCATCACGACAAACGCGACAAACCCGACAAGCCCGACAAACCCCACTGAGCCCGGCCCGACCGACGCTCCATTCAACTCATCACATCGGCCTGACAACCGGACTCCAGGTATGACCTCCACACCCGCAAAATCCTCGCCGCGCAACGCGCTGCTCGAAACCCTCTGCGCGAATTTCGCGGTCTTTCGCGAGGGCAAGCCCCTCGCCCTGGGCATCCACAAGGCCGTCATCGAAAGAATGCCGGAAGTCGAAACCGCCCAGCTGCGCCTGGCGATGCGCAGCCACACCGCATCGACGCGCTACCTGAAGGCGCTGCTCGCCGGCAAGGAGCGCTTCGATCTCGACGGCAAGCCGGCCGGCGAAGTCACCGGCGAACATCGCGAAGTCGCCAACACGACCCTGCGCGAGCGCTTCAAGAAAGCCGCCGACCGCCGCAAGGCCGAGGAACAGGCGCAAAAGGAAGCGCAACGGCAAAAGGAAGCCGAGCAGAAGCGTCAGGAAAAGCTGGCCCAGCTCGCTGCGCGATTCAATAGCCGCTGAGATACTGCGGCGCTGCATCGCCGCAATTCGTCCAAGCGGCGCCGTGTCGCCAGCGCCAACTCTTGCGCAGGGTAGAGTCGAACAATCTCGATGCTATGTTGGTGAGTAAGCGCATTTTGACCTTTGCTGCCATCGATGACCGATCTCTCTATGTCTCAGTGCGGCCACAAGAAGTCGCTGGGCATCAGTCTCCAATCTGAAACCATTGTACGGCGATTGAACACACGATATACTGTGCTTCAGTTAACTTCAGAGGTGACGTCATGCTGGCTTCCTCGAAGACCCAACGGGTCGATTTGCGTATCTCGCCTGCCGCCAAGGAGATGATCCAGGCCGCGGCCCAAGCCCAAGACAAAACAGTCAGCGAATTTCTACTGGACAGTGGCTTGACGTCTGCCGCCGAAACCTTGGCGGACCGGCGTTTGTTCATTCTCGATGACGCCCAATGGCAGGCATTTCAGGCCGCGCTTGACGCGCCGCCTCGCGCACGGCCACGTCTTTCCCGCCTGATGAAAACAGGCAAGTAGTGGTGGCAAGGAATGCCGGTTGGCTTATTCGGAAGCTTGATCGCATTCACATAGTCGATGATTTTGACTGCGGCCATGATGCACTCAATCGTTTCATTTCCCGTTTTGCCCTGCACAGCCAGTCGGCCGGCAGCACGCGGACCTATGTGGCGCTGGCTGACGAAAAGGTCGTCGGCTATTACAGCCTGGCAGTGGGAGCCGTTGCCCACGCTCAGGCGCCCACCCGAATGGTTAAAGGTTTGGCTCGCCACCCTGTTCCGGTGATGTTGCTCGCCAGACTCGCTGTCGACAACGGGGCCAAACGGAAAGGATTGGGAGCGGCCCTGCTGCATGATGCTCTTGCCAGGACTCTTCAGGCTGCCGATATTGCCGGTATCCGCGCGGTCATTGTTCATGCCAAGGACAACGACGCTCGACGGTTCTATGAGCATTTCGATTTTGATCCAAGCCCGACCGACCCGTATCACCTTCACTTGTTGATCAAAGATCTGCGAAAAGCAACTAAAGGGACGTGATATCCAGTTCCACGACAGCGTGAATCGCCGTGCCGCCAGCGCCGACTTTCTGGAAACGACCCATGCCGCACAAACTAATCCGAACCCGCCCCCTTGCTGCAATGTCTCAGTGCGGCCAGGAGCGGCCGGTGGGAAAGTTTCCGCGAAGCAGACGTGCGAGCCCTGTCCATATGATTGTTGATTGATAAGAAGATGGGGATCAGATAATCTCCACGTCATTCAATATTATTAAGGCATTTGAACCGTGTCCGTATTATCAGCAATAACCCGGACGCTTCTGCGTCTGAATAGCTGTTAGGCATCGGAATGCCAGACAGCCCTTCCCTCGGAGACGGTCTCATTCGATCTCACGAGCTCTTCCACGCGCTCACAGATGATGTGCACGCTGCCTACGAACTTCTGGAGCAAGACCGTCAGTCGCAGCTACTTCGACGGTCTGTCGCACGAGCCATCTTCGCGTACATCGAGGCGGCGCTGGAGTGCATACGGATCGAGGTCCGCTCGTCGGTCCGGCGCGGTGAGCATCCAGAGCCGCTCTCCGAACGAGAACTGAAGACCCTCGGCTCGCTGTCGCTCTTCCAATCAGATGCGGGCAAGTTCCTCCCCCTTGATCAGAGCCTCAAGCGAACCTTCAAACTCGCCATCTGCATATGGCGCCTCAACCATCGGTTTGGCGCTGCAGGAGAGGGCTACAGGGCATTTGTTGCGGCAAAGTCGTCGCGCAATCGCCTGACCCATCCGAAGACCTTCTACGACATAGAGGTGACCGACCGCGACATGCACTTCTACAGTGTCGCCTTCGTCTGGTTCCGCGCCGAATTCACCGCCTTGCTTCGCAAGCGGATTGAGTCGTTCCTGGTAGGGCTCGAACCGGAGGACCAAGAGGCACTTCGGCAACTCACATCCAGCGTCCAGAACGCGGCCGATGCCTAACCCTACGGTCGACCCCGTTCCCTTCGGTCACTGGACGCTGCGCGATGAAGCCGCGCAGCGCCGGTCACCTGCACGTGTGCGCCAG
>NZ_JASJPC010000017.1:0-10616 GCF_031426875.1 Sulfuritalea sp. | reverse complement strand
GCAGCACCACCTTGATGCTGCGCGAGCCCATATCGATTCCTGCGGTAATCATGTTTCGCCTTTCCTTCCTTAAAAACAATGGGCCACAGAGGACACAGAGATCACAGAGAAAAACCTGTCGGCTCGTTCATTGCGGCAAACGATAGGCAATGGTTTCATCTCTGTGTCCTCTGTGAACTCTGTGGCTGGCTTTTCGGTTTTTGTTTCAGGCAGCCTGGCGACGCAGACCGAGCTGTTCCATGAAGGCATCGACCCGTGCCTGCGTGCGCACTTCGTCGAACTCGCGCTCGTCGCCCATGTTGCCTTCGAAGGTCATGATCGGAAAGCCGGCTTTGGCCATGGCCTGGCGGTTCTCCATGATGCCGACCGAGAGGCCTTCGCAGCCGCGGTTCAAGTGCATCATGCAGCCGTCGACCTTCCAGTCGCGGGCGATGTTGATCATCATCTCGGACTTCACCGAAGGATCGAAGAACTGCTGCCACAAGGGCTTCGACAGATTCCAGTCGGCATACAGGCGCAGCGCGGTGTCGCGGTCGTTCATTTCGATGCCTTTTTCCCACGGCAAGGTCCGGGCGCCCCAGCTGCCATCGGGCTTGTATTCCCAGGTGCCTTCGAGGCCGAAGGTGTAGAGCGAACCGATCGACACTGCGCCATAGGTTTCGAGGTAGCGGAAGATCTTGAGGAAAGGCCAAGGCGGCTGCGTGTCCGACATCAGGCGGCAGCGCTCGGTCGGCACCGCGGCGATGCCGCGCGCGACGCGATCCTTCACTTCCTCGTAGAGCTCGTCGTAGAAGTCGGCACACCACTGCGAGGACTTGTGCAGGATGGCCAGCACATACAGCGAGTACATGGTCTTTTCGTCGAGCGGCGCCGGCACCGCCTTCTGCAGTTCGCAGATCTGCGCCCAGCGGGCCGTCGAGCGCATCTCATTTTTGATTGCGCGTATCAGCAGTTCGTCGTCGCACTTGCGCCCGGTGGCCTTCTCCACGAAGTCGATCGAGTCGTGCAATTGCGAGGTCACGTAGTCGAGGCGGTCGGGCGTCATGTCGCGATAGGCGCCGACCGAGACATCGACGTAGAAATCGGGAATCTTCTTGGTCTGCGCCACGTGCTGGTACCACTTGGCGTGCGAGCAGCAAATCTGCGTCTGGTAGATGAAGTCCGACTTCGGCCATTCGCCGCCGTAGTAGTACTCGTTGAGGTGCATGCTGCCCCAGTAAATGCGCATGTAGGAGCACATGTCGCGGGCAAAGCCCTGGGCTTCGGCGGCGTCGAGGCAGCGCTGGGTGAATTTGCGGTCGAGCGAGACGCCGGCGGAATAGGGCTCGCCGGTGAGCGGGTAGACGTCGTCGCCGAGCGAGGTCGGGATCGCGTCGAAAGACCAGCCGGCGGCTGACCAGCGGATGCCGCCGTTTTCCTTGGCCCGCGCAAAATTCTGGTAGTACTGTTCGCGCAGCTGTTTCGCCTTGCCCCACAGCTTGAGCGACTCGGTCGGATACAGATTCTTTGAAGTCATGATTTATCTCCTGGTGGCTCAGAACAGCTCTTCGTCGCTCAAGGTCTCGAGCATGGCTTCGACGCGAATCCGGAAGGGGCCGATGGGGTTGGTGATGTCGAATTCGAGGAACAGCGTCGGGATACCGTTGCTTTCGAGATGACGTTTGAGATCCGGGTAGTCGCCCTCGTGCGGATCGCAGAACTTCTGCTGCAGGAAGATCGCGGCGCGCGCGTTGTAATCCTTGGCCAGCGTGAGCACATGGTCGAAGCGCGTGTGGGCCGGGTAATCCTTGGTCGGGCAGGCCGGACGGTCGCAGTAGCGATCGGCGATCGCCTTGATCACGTCGTCCTCGGGCTTCGACTCGTTCCAGAAGTAGCGGGTGCCGGAACACTGATCGTCGATGACGATGGTCGATCCGACCGACTCGACCATGTTCATGAAAGCGAGGTCGTCGTTTTCCGAACCGATGGTCATGAAACGCACGCCTTCGGGACGATTCAACTGACGGGTAGGCAGCGCGGCAAGGACCTTCTTCAACAGTTCGTTATGCTCGCGCTTGTCCACAAACTGCGCGGTAATCGAGGCGTAGAGCGCTTCGCAGCCCGTGATCTGCGGATTGGCGACCTTGCGGTATTCGAACAGCTCGCGCAACAGGCGGCGGTTTTCGTCGACCACGGCCAGCGCTTCCTTCAACATGGCATCGGTCAGCGGCTTGCCGGTCAGGGCTTCGAGGAAAACCCGGAAGCGCTGGATTTCGGCGCGGTGCACCTTCCGCGCGTGGGCCGACTGGACTTCATTCGGCATGGCGACGTAAAAGTCCCACTTCACTGTCGGCACGTTCTGCCGCCACGAGCTGTAGGTCTGTCGGTACTGGATGCAGGACTGCGTCAGCGTGACGCCTTCGGCATAGTCGTAGCGGCCGAGCAGGCCCTGCGCCAGGGAATCGCGGCAAAAGGGGCAGAACATGCCGAAGATGTGCGGCTCGGTCACGTTCTGCGGTTCATGGGCGCCGATCACGCGCACCGGCAGCATGCCGGCGGCCAGCAGCAGCTCTTCCGGTGAATAGGTGCACATGGTGGCCACCACCTGGCCACCGGTACGCGCTTTCCAGTCACGCGCGTAGTCGTGACGTTTCTCGTACCACTCCTGGAACTGGTCAAACAGCCCATCGTTCATACACTGATCTCCTTGTCTAGGTTTGCCCTGGCTTACCCGGGAATCGCATTTCCCGGCGCAACACGAATCGCAACGCTCTGAACCCATCGCCAGCATCGGCCGAATGATTGATCTCCAATCACTGAATGAACGTTCACTCGCTGCCAGTGTAAAGTGGCGTTTGGAAAAAAGCAAGCCTTTCGCAAGGGTCTTTCAGGGCGAGAATTGAACCTAATCCGCAGATGACGCAGAGAGAACAACGGAGTGGCCTGCGCCAATCGGCGAAATCTGCGGATCAAATGCTTTTTGCAGGGTGAACGCGACCGGCGGCGGCGGTCGACGCGGCGGCAAAGCACAACGCTGGCGCAATGGCCACGCGGGTTCGCTTGCCCGCGGCGCGGATATCAGCCGCCGTGGCGGCGGTGGCGGTACATGAGGAACGGACGCTGGCGAAACGTCAGTTCCTGCTCCAGGCTGGCGCCCAGAGCTTTGGCCAGCGCAATCGAGCGGCTGTTTTCGGCATCGATCAGGCTGATCGGCTGCATCTGCGGCAGATGCAGCGGCAGTATCGCCAGCACGGCGCGGGCCGCCTCGCTGGCGTAGCCCTTGCCCCAATGGCTACGGATGATGGCCCACTTGATCTCGGTTTCCGGCCACTCGGAAGGAAACCAGAGTCCGACCAGGCCGGCGCTCATGCCCGACAGCTTCTCTTTGAGTACATAGGGGCCAAAGCCCTTGCGTTCCCAGTGGCGTACCAGGGAGCCCAGCACGCGCTGCGTTTCCGTCTCGGGCAGCGGGTTCTGGAAAGTGAAGCGGGCGCACTCGGCATCGCTGTAGTACTCGTGCAATGCCCGCCAGTCCTCTGCCCGTGGCCGTGTCAGGAGGAGGCGGGAGGTCTCCAGCCGCTCCGGAATCGCCGTGTTGCTAGCGCCGACTTTCGAGGAAGCGGGCGACACTGGCTTGCGTCTCGGGCAGCGCCAGCAGCGCGGCGCTGCCGGCCAGTTCGGTTTCGTAGCCGTCGGCGCTGCCGTCGATGGCGATGTTGATGCAGTGCTTGCATTCGGCAGTCGCCCGCGGTGGCACGGCGGCGATGCGCTGCACAGTGGCGCGCGCGGTTTCTTGCAGCGCGGCGGACGGCGCGCTCCATTGCGCCAGGCCGAGCGCGACCGCGTCGCTGCCGCTGACGAGTTCGGCGCCGAGTATCAGGCGCCGCGCCACGGCTTCGCCGCAGATCCGCGTCATGCGTTGCGTGCCGCCTGCGGCGGGGAGCAGTCCGAGTCCGGCTTCGGGCAGGCCGATCTTCGCGCTGTCGGCGACGATGCGCAGGTCGCAGGCCAGGGCCAGCTCGAAACCGCCGCCCATCGCGGCGCCGCCGATCTCGACCAGTGTCACCTTGGACAGGGCCTCCAGCCGGGCAAAGACCTCCTGCATGCGGCGCGTGAGGGCGATCATGCGCTCGCGGCCGGCGGCACTGTCGAGGATGCTGTGCATCAAAGCCAGGTCGGCGCCGGCGCAAAACGCCCGCTCGGAGCTGCGGATCCAGAGCACGCCGACCGTCTCGGCGCGCTCGACTTCAGCCAGCACCTGGTCGAAGCGCGCCACCCATTCCTCGTTGATGGCATTCACCGGAGCCCGGCACAAGGTCGCGGTTGCTACCGCGCCATCGATGTTCAGCGTAATCATTGCTTTCTTTCCGTGGGCGTGCCGGCGCTTGGCGCGGCACGCGGTATTGGATTCAGAGTCAGGCCGCCACGGCCCGTGGCCGCTTGCGGCGCCGGGCCGGCGATTCGGCCGCTTTCGATTTGCTCTCGGCGATCAGGGATTCGCTGCTGAAGGCCGCCGTGCGCTGCGCGACGCCCGCCAGGCCGCGACGTCCCTTGGCTGTCAGGAAGGGCTCGATCATCAGCTTGATGCCTTCGCCGATATAGCTTTCCAGCGAGTAGTGCTCGCGCAGAACCCAGTGCTTGAGCGCCCACGAATGCGCATACATGACAAGCTGGTAGGAGGCCAGATATTCGTTGAGCGGCTGCATGTAGCCGCCTTCGACGCAGGCATGAAGGCATTGTTCGATGAGCCGGTTGGTGCGCGACTCGGCATCCTTGATCAGCACCCGGCGATCCGGGCGCAGCGACTTGGTGGACCGATAAGCCAGCACCGTGGCCTCGCGCAGGCCATCGACGATGTGGCAGTAGGCCCACACCGCGACGCACAGCCTTTCTACCGGGTGCTCGACGCCTGCCAGCTGCGTCGGGATCTCGTTCTCGTAGCTGTCCAGCACCATCTTCAGGCTGAGGAAGAGGATGTCGTCCTTGTCGCGGAAGTACTGGTAGATCAGCCCCGTGCTGACGCCGGCCTGGCGGGCAATCTGCTGGATGGTCGTCGTGTAATAGCCGTCTTCCGAGAACAGCTTGACCGCAGCGCGCACGATCTGGCCGCGCCTCTCTTCGACCAGCTTCGGATCGGTAACCAGCGCCTGAACATCACCTGCAGAACCCATACTTGCCTCCTTCTCGGTTCGTTTTTTGTCGGCGCACAGTCTGCCACGAAGCCAGCCTGGCTGGGCGGAAGAACAGCGAAGCATTCACGCCGGGGATAGCGGTTCGCACCGCTCCATCCCCGGATTGACGCCATTTAACGCTCATGGCTCCAATATGCCATCCCGCATTCTTAAATCTCTTACCTTCGATGGACACCAAGTTGGCAAATGGGCCCGCCCCTCCCATCCTCCCCTCGCGGGGAGGCTACTGATTGGCTCGCTTCGCTCGATCCTGAGAATGCGCGCATGGCGATGCATTTCCCGCTAATTGCCTATGAACTTGGGTGTTTCCTTGGCGACGAAGGCGTGATAGGCGATCTTGAAGTCCTCGGTCTGCATGCAGATGGCCTGGGCTTCGGCCTCGGTCTCCAGCGCCTGCTCGATGGTCTGGTTCCACTCCTGATGCAGGCACTTCTTGGTAACGGAGTGGGCAAACGCCGGGCCGTCGGCGAGAGATCGGGCCATGTTGGTGGCTGTCGCCAGCAGGTCTTCCTGGGCGACGACGCCATTGAAGAAGCCCCACGCCTGGCCTTCCTCGGCGCTCATCATGCGCCCGGTGTACAGCAGTTCCGATGCGCGGCCCTGGCCGATGATGCGTGGCAGGATGCTGCAGGCGCCCATGTCGCAACCGGCCAAGCCGACCTTGACGAAAAGGAAGCCGGTCTTGGCTTTCGGCGTGCCATAGCGCAGATCGCTGGCCATGGAAATGATGGCGCCGGCGCCGCAGCAGATTCCGTCGACGGCAGCAATGATGGGCTGCGGACAATTGCGCATTTCCTTGACCAGGTTGCCGGTCATGCGTGTGAACTTCAGGAGACCGGTCATGTCCATCTTGGTCAGCGGGCCGATGATTTCATGCACATCGCCACCGGAGCAGAAGTTGCCGCCGGCGCCGGTGATCACCACCGCGCGAACGTCCTCGGCGTACTGGAACTTGTGGAAGGTATCGCGCAGTTCGGCGTAGCTTTCGAAGGTCAGCGGGTTCTTGCGCTCGGGGCGGTTCAGCGTGATGGTGGCGACGTTGTTGGCGACTTCGAGCTTGAAGTGTTCAGGACGCCAGTCTGCGGCTTTAAGCTTGTACATGTAGTGCTCCTTTTGTTTTCAGATTCGGGATGGGGGGGCTTAGCCGGCGAGGGTCAGGCCGCCGCTGACGCTGATGGTCTGGCCGGTGACGAACGAGGCGCGGTCGCTGGCGAAGAACAGGATGGCATCGGCGATTTCGGAGGGCTTCGCCAGGCGGCGCATCGGCGTGGCCTTGACGAAGGCCTCCTGGTGCTTCTCCGGCACGGCGCGCAAGAGCGGCGTGTCGGTCGGCCCCGGGCAGACGCAATTGACGTTGATGCCATAGCGCGCGACTTCGCGTGCCAGCGACTTGGTAAATGCGATGGCGCCGCCCTTGGCCCCCGAGTACATGGTTTCGCCGAGGCTGCCGACACGGCCGGCGTCGCTCGATACCGTGACCACCTTGCCCGAATTGCGCTCGATCATTCCCGGCAGGAAGGCGTGGGTCACGGCCACCGGGCCGAGCAGGTTGACATCCATCACCTTGCGCCAGAACTCCGGCGTGTTCTCCATGAAGGGCTGGATCTTGCCCCAGCCGGCGACGTTGGCGACGATGTCGACCTTGAGGTTCAGCGCATCGGCGGCGCCCTTGAAAGCGGCTACCGATGCCAGGTCGGCAACGTCGAGCCGGCTGAAGTCGGCGGCCTGTCCCTTGGCGCGGATCGCTTCAGCCACTGCCTTGCCATTCGTCTCGTCGAGGTCGCCGATCAGAACATGGGCACCGGCTGCCGCCAGCGCTTCCGCGGTGGCCTTCCCTATCCCCGATGCTCCCCCCGTTACTACCGCTGTCTTGCCGTTCAGTCGCATGATTGTCTCGCTTTCTAAGTAGGAAAGAATGCCTTGTGCAGTGCCGGATTCAGGTTTGCTTACCCTCGAATCGGCCCTCCGCTCATGACTGAATGATTGCTCAGTCAGTCTGACAAGTCAACCCCCCATAAATCATTTTGAATGGCGCATGAAGCGCTTGACTTTCGATATGAATGAGCGTTCAATCATGTCAACAAGAAAATCCGACGGCACTGATTTCCGTCACGGATGCGCGCTGCTCGATCAGCTTATCGGAGGAGATGAAGGCATGAAAACGCCAGTAGCGCAGGGGCGCGACAGTAAGGTATGCGCCGTGAGCGCGGCAGGGGAGCGCGCATGATCGAACTCGAACCGGGTTCGGTCGAACACGTTGGTCATCCCGAAGAACCACCGCACAGTCCGCTCGGTTTGCGCCTGCTGGCCGTCAGCCGCGCCCTGGCCTACCTCGGTGGCGCGATCATGATCCTGCTGATCGCCATGTCGCTGGTGTCGATCGTCGGCCGCAAGCTGTTCTCGCTGCCGATTCCCGGCGACCTCGAAATCATGCAGATGGGTGCTGCGGTGGCGGCGGCGATGTTCTTTCCCTGGTGCCAGATCAACGACGCCCACGTTCGCGTCGATTTCTTCACCACGCGCCTGCCGGCGCGGGCACGGGCGGCGCTCGACGGCATTGCCGCGCTGCTGCTCGGCGGCGTGATGCTGCTGCTGTCCTGGCGCACGGCCGTGGCGGCGCTGGCCTCGAAGGCTTCCGGCGACTCCTCGCTGATGCTCGGCCTGCCGCAGTGGGTAGCCGAGGCCCTGATCGTGCCGAGCCTGGTGGTGTTCGCCATGACCGGCTTGTATATCGCGCGGCGCCGCTTCCGGCTCGCCTGCAGGGGAAGGAAATGAGCGCCGCCCGCCGGGCCGCCCCAAGGGCGGCGCAGCCAAACTACGGAGCTGCGCAGCAGCGAACCATCGTCACCCCCTGCCTTGGGGCGAAGGCAGGGTTTCGCGGAGCACTGCTCCGCTCTGCCGTAGCCGGCCGGCTATGCAGAGCCGGCCGTGGGGTCGGGGTTGCGGGGAGGGTAGTCCAATGAGCGGCACCACGGTAGGTCTGATCATGTTCGGCATCCTCATGTGCCTACTGGTGCTGCGCGTGCCGATCGGGATTTCGATGTTCCTGGTCGGCGCCGGCGGCTTCCTCACCATGCTCGGCGGCGGCGCCGTGCCGCTGCTGCTCAGTTCGCTGAAGAACCTGGTCTATGCGCGGCTTTCCAATTACGATCTCTCCGTCATACCGATGTTCCTGCTGATGGGTCAGTTCGCCACCCACGGCGGGCTGTCCAAGGCGCTCTTCAGCTGCGTCAATGCCTTTGTCGGCCACTTGCGCGGCGGCGTGGCGATGGCCGCGGTGGGCGCCTGCGCCGGCTTCGGTGCGATCTGCGGCTCTTCGCTGGCGACCGCGGCGACCATGGGCCAGGTGGCCCTGCCGGAGCTGCGCCGGCACAAGTATTCCGGCGCGCTGGCGACCGGTACGCTGGCCGCCGGCGGAACGCTGGGCATCATGATTCCGCCTTCGGTGCCGCTGGTGATCTATGCCGTGCTGACGCAGGAATCGATCGGCAAGCTGTTCATGGCCGCCGTGCTGCCGGGTCTGATCGCCATGCTCGGCTACATGATCGTCATCCGCATCGTGGTCACGCTGAAGCCCGAAGCCGGTCCGGCCGGTCCCCGCGTGTCATGGCCGGAGCGGATGCGGGCGCTGGGCCGGGTGTTCCCGGTGCTGATTGTCTTCCTCGTGGTGGTGGTCGGCCTCTACGGCGGCTGGGCCAATCCGACCGAGGCCGCCTCGATCGGTGCGGCGGCCTGCGGCATCCTCGCCGTGGTTTCCGGCGGCATGCGCCTGCAGGGCGTCAAGGACAGCATCCTCGGCGCGGCCGAGGCCACCGCCATGATCTTCCTCGTGCTGCTCGGCGCCGACATGCTGAATTCCGGTCTGGCGCTGACCCAGATGCCGGCCGAACTTGCGAACTGGGTCAAGGGCAGCGGGTTCTCGCCTTTGCTGGTGATGGCATCGATCCTGCTGATCTACGTCTTCCTCGGCTGCGTCATGGATTCCCTGGCGATGATCCTGCTCACCATCCCGATCTTCTACCCGGTGGTGATGGGTCTGGATTTCTGGGGCATGAGTCCGGACGACAAGTCGATCTGGTTCGGCATCCTGGCCCTGATGGTGGTGGAAATCGGCCTGGTGCATCCGCCGGTGGGCATGAACATCTACATCATCAACAGCCTGGCCAAGGACGTGCCGCTGATCGAGACCTTCAAGGGCGTGATGCCTTTCCTCGCTTCCGATTTCCTGCGCATCCTGTTGCTGCTGTTCTTTCCCGGCATCACGCTCTACCTGGTGCACGCCTTCGGCTCTTAACGCTTCATTCCACGCTCCCATTTCATCCCGCAGCACACTTAAACCATAACGACGATAGGAGACACGATGCAATCATCCCGCATACTGAAGTCGGCGCTCGCCACCGCATTCCTGGCATTGGCCGCGACGCAGGCAGCCGCCCAGGAAACCGTGACCCTGAGGGTGCACCACTTCCTGCCGCCCAGTTCCAACGCCCACGTCAAGATGATCGAGCCCTGGTGCGCCAAGATCGCCAAGGATTCGGCGGGCAAGCTCAAGTGCCAGATCTATCCGGCGATGCAACTCGGCGGCACGCCGCCGCAGCTCTTCGACCAGGTCAAGGACGGCGTCGCCGACATCGTGTGGACGCTGCCCGGCTACCAGGCCGGACGCTTCCTCGCCACCGAAGTGTTCGAGCTGCCCTTCATGGTCTCCAGCGCTGAAAAGGCGTCGAAAGCCCTGTGGGACTACGCCGCGAAAAATGCCAAGGACGAGTACAAGGGCGTCAAGCCGCTGATCTTCCACGTCATCCCCGGCACGCAGTTGCACACCACCAGCAAGCAGATCAAGACCCTGGCCGATTTCAAGGGCCTCAAGCTGCGCGCGCCGAACCGCATGGCGACCAAGCTGGTCAGTGCGCTGGGCGCGACGCCGGTGCCGATGCCGGTGCCGCAAGTGGCGGAAAGCCTCTCCAAGGGCGTGATCGACGGCACGGTGCTGCCCTGGGAAGTCATCCCTTCGCTGAAGATCCAGGAAATCGTCAAATTCCACACCGAGACGGCTGCCGGACAAGCCTTCATCGCCACCTCGGCCTTCGTCTTCGCCATGAACCCGGCCCGCTACGACAGCTTGCCGCCCGAGCTGAAAAAGGTAATCGATGCCAACAGCGGCGCCGCGACCTCGGCCTGGGCTGGCAAGATATGGGATGGGGCGACTGCCCCGGCACGCCAGACCGCAGTCGATCGCAAGAACACCTTCTACAGCGTGCCGGCGGCCGAAGTGGCGAACTGGCACAAGCCGGCCGATGGCGTGATTGCGGACTGGGTCAAGGAAGTCGGTGCCAAGAACATGGACGGCACGAAGCTGATTGCCGAAGCCAAGGCCTTGATGAACTGAAAGCTTGTGAATAAATCTACTGCGCGTGCCGGATCGGGGCTTGGGCGGCTCATTTG
>NZ_JASJPC010000016.1:77408-93373 GCF_031426875.1 Sulfuritalea sp. | reverse complement strand
CGATTCAATGCCTATGATTATAGCATAACATTGGTGAAGTCCGACAGGCTGCTAGATGCGCGGCTTCAATAGGCCGTGATCTCGTAGGCTCATAGTACCCCCTGAATCAATTCAAAATGCATAGGCCCATTAGAGGGCCTATGCTTTTATGCTGCCAGCACAAAGAGATCTGAAATATTCTATTGGAATATTCGGAGGCAGACCCCGGTTTCCCGAAAGTCGGCGCTTGCCGGCCCGCGAAGCGGAATCCCCGGCAGACAGAGTCCGCGACGGCGATCAGCTAGGCTGCAAGCGCTCCGTGATCGACGCAGGATTCTGGCGACAGTCGAGCACGGCCACGACGGTCGCAATGTCGTCTCTCAGGTCGTAGTAAATCGCGAACGGAAAACGCTTGGCGAGGGTGCGATGCAGGTTCCCGGTCGGCTTGGGATGAATGCCGGCGAACAGCGCAAGCGCATCGATGTCGGCGAACAGACTGTCGAGGAAATACTCGCCAATACCTGCCTGTTGCTCTTCGTAAAACGCATAGCCTTCGAGCAGGTCGGTTTCTGCCGAGCGGGCTATCCTGACCTGCATCAGTGAGACTTGATCTGGGCGCGGATGCGTTCCTTCGCTTCGTTCCAAGGCGCCACCGATTCCTCGCCGCTGGCAAGGCGGCGCAGGCGCTGCTCAAGCACCTCGCCATGCCATGAGGGCAATTCCACGTTTCCACCGGATTGCTGGCACAGCGAGTCCCAAAGCGTTTCCATCAGCTTGAGCTTTTCCGAAACCGGCATGGCAACTATGTCAACGGTGGTCATTGGCGAACTCCTTGTCTTGGTGCTATGGGATCGATGTCATCAAATGTCGGCGACGGCGAGAAGGCCGCAAACGCAATCACCGCACGCAGGGCATCCTGATTTAGCGTCGGAAAATCGGCCAGAATGTCTTCGTCGCTCATGCCTTCGGCCAGACTGGCGAGAATGGTCCTTACAGTGACGCGGGTTCCAGTGACGACCGCATCGCCACCGCAAATAGCCGGATCGCGGGTGATGTAGGGCTTGAAGTTCATGGTCATGGCGAAATTCTCCTCACAAGCGATGTCGCGTAATCGGCGGCGCTCGCTGCTTTTTGATGACGATCGCACTCTATCACTTTGGCTTTCATCGCATCAGGTCCTGCCTGAAAGTCGGCGCTGGCGATACGGCGCCTGCGCCAACTTTCGCATCCGCGTTCCCGCTCGATTTTCGCCTTCCGTCAAATCGGCATGCGGCGCTGCTGTCAGCCGCCGCTCAGCGCCTGGACGATGATCAGTTCTTCGCCGGCGCTGACCGGTTGCGCAAGCTCGCGCACCTGCGCGCCATTGACGAAGAAGCGGATGTGCCGACGGATCCGGTTCTGTTCGTCGATCATGCGAAAGCGGATTCCAGGGTATTGCCGGTCCAGGTCGGCGACCACGGCGGCGAGCGTGGCGCCGCTGGCCTCGGCGTGTGCGCGCTCGGTGTAGGAGCGCAGCGCGCTGGGGATCAGCACTTTCACGATGGTGCCGCTAGGCCGGCTCTGCCGCTTCCACGGCGTAGATTTCCGGCAGGTGCTGGGCGATGCAGCGCCACTCCTTGCCCTCGTCACGGCTCATCCAGAGTTCGCCGCTGGTGGTGCCGAAATACAGGCCCAGCGGGTTGCGCCGGTCGGCCGTCATGGCTTGCCGTTTGACGGTCCACCAGGCCTCGCCGGCGGGCAGGCCGGCGTCGAGACGCTGCCAGGTCGCGCCGGCGTCGCGCGTGGCATAGACCGCCGGCTTGCCGTCCGGACTGGTGCGCGGCCAGACCTCGGTGCCGTCCATCGGAAACACCCACGCCGTATCGGCATCGCGCGGATGCAGCACCAGCGGAAAGCCGATGTCGCCGACCTGCTGCGGCATGTTCTTGCCGATGCGCAGCCATTGCCGTGACGGCCGGTCGAGACGGTAGATGCCGCAGTGGTTCTGCTGGTACAGGCGATCCGGATTGCTCGGGCACAGGCGGACGCAGTGCGGGTCGTGAAACGCGATGTCGTTGCGGTCGAAGCCCTCGACCACCTCGAGTCCCTCGACGATGGGCGCGAAGCTTTCGCCGCCGTCGGTCGACTCGTGCACGCCGCCGCCCGACATCGCCAGATACAGGTGCGCGGCATCGCGCGGATCGACGATGATCGAATGCAGTTTCGGGCCGTCCGGCGTGCCGTCCTGCACCGTGCCCATCCATTTGCGGTATTGCGGATCGTCGTTGATGTTGGAGAAGGGCGCCCAGGTCACACCGCCGTCGGCGGAGCGGAACAGGCCCTGGGGCGAGGTGCCCGCATACCAGACGTCCGCCTCGTCGGCATGGCCCGGCGTCAGCCAGAAGGTGTGATCGACCGAGCGCCCGCCGTCGGCGACCGTGGCGAAGGCCGGCGGTTGCGCGGCTTCCTTCCAGCTGCGGCCCAGGTCCGTGGAGCGGAAAATCGTCGGCCCGAGGTGGCCGGTCTTCGCCGCGGCGAGCAGGGTTCGGCCATCGCGCGGATCGAGCACCACATGGCTGATGATGTGGCCCAGAAAGTGCGGGCCGTCCGCGCGCCAGGTCGCGCGCGCCGGATCGCCGTGGTAGAGCCACGCCCCTTTGCGCGTCGCGACCAGCAGCAACGTGTTGCCCGGCTTGGGTGTGGCTGCGTTTTGGTTAACTGCCATGATCAACTCCTTTCCTGAAGTCATCTGAGATTGCAGCGGGAAACCCTTGCAGCAGTAGGCCTACCGTCGCCGGAGCCTCCTGCTTCGATAGTGAAAATCCCGGCAAGTTGCATCGGGCAAACCCCGGCCCTTGCAATCGCCGCGCATCGCCGCCATATTCCGTTTGTTTTCTACATGTTGGAGATTGCCATGCGTATGCGCCTGTTTGCCGTGCTGGCCCTTGCGGCCAGCCTGTTGTCCGGTTGCGGCTACAACCAGATCCAGATCAACGACGAGGCGGTGGCTGCCGCGTGGTCGGAAGTGCTCAATCAGTACAAGCGCCGCGCCGACCTGATTCCCAACCTGGTCTCGGTGGTGCAGGGCTATGCCAGCCACGAGAAGGAAGTGCTGACGCGGGTCACCGAGGCGCGCGCCAATGTCGCCGGGCTCAAGGCCACGCCGGAACTGATCAACGATCCGGAAGCCTTCGCCAAGTTCCAGAAGGCCCAGGGCGAACTCGGCGGCGCGCTGTCGCGCTTGCTGGTGGTCGCCGAAAACTATCCGCAGCTCAAGGCCGACGCCAATTTCCGCGACCTGCAGGCGCAGGTGGAAGGCACCGAGAACCGCATCACCGTGGCGCGCAACCGCTACATCAAGTCGGTGCAGGCATACAACGTCTCGGTGCGCACCTTCCCCAACAGCCTTACCGCCAGCGTCATGGGCTGGAAGACCAAGGCCAATTTCACGGTCGATGACGAAAAGGCCATGTCGGCACCGCCGGCGATCAAGTTCGACGCGCCGGCCCCGGCAGCGGCACCGGCTTCACCGACCTCGGCCGGCTATCAGTAAGTGCGCCGCCTCTGGCCCGCCCTGCTGGCGCTGATCTGGCTGGCGCTGCTGCCGGCCGGCGCCGACGCGGCGGAGCCGCTGCCGACTTTGACCGGCCGCATCACCGACCTGACGGCAACGCTGGATGCCACGCAACGCGGCCGCCTCGAAGCGCAACTGGCCGCCATTGAAAGAAGCCGCGGCGCGCAGGTCGCCGTACTGCTGCTGCCGAGCACCCAGCCCGAGGCCATCGAAGCATTCGGCATACGCCTGGCCGAGGCCTGGAAGATCGGCCACAAGGGCGCCGACAACGGCGTCATCGTCATCGTCGCCAAGGACGATCGGACGATGCGCATCGAGGTCGGCTACGGGCTCGAAGGCGCGATTCCCGATGCCGTGGCCAAACGCATCGTCGCCGAGCGCATGGCGCCGCGGTTTGCCGCCGGCGATTTCTTCGGCGGCCTGCTGGCGGCCGTCGAGGCGCTCGACCGGGCCATCGGCGGCGATGCGCCGGCCGCATCGCCCGCGCGCCCGGCTGGCGGCGTGGGCCAGAATGCAGAGCAGGCCGACCTGTTTCCCTGGCTGATGGCGGCGGTGGTGGCCGGCGGCGTGCTGCGCAGCCTGTTCGGCCTGTTCGGTTCGCTCATCGCCGGTCTGGTCGCCGGCGGGTTGGGCTTCGTTATCTTCGGTTCCTGGCTGGCAGCGGGCCTGGCCGGCGTGGCGGTCTTCGTCCTGTCCTTCTTCAACCTGCTGTCGCGCGGCGGCGGCGGGTTTCGCGGCGGTGGCGGCGGTTTCTCGGGGGGCGGCGGCTTCGGCGGCGGCGGCGCTTCGGGCAGGTGGTGAGATGAAACTGATCCGTTGCCTCCGGCATCTGCTGCTGCCCGACTGGTGGTTGCGGCGCGTATTTTCCGCGGCCGACCAGGCGGCGATCGGCGCGGCCATCGCGGCCGGCGAACAAACGCATCGCGGCGAGCTGCGCTTCGTCGCCGAGGGCTCGCTGCCGCTGTCCGCGCTGTGGCGCGAGCTCTCGGCACGCGAGCGGGCGATCGAACTGTTCGCCGCCCTGCGCGTCTGGGACACCGCGGAAAACAGCGGCATCTTGATCTACGTGCAACTGGTCGAGCACCGCGTCGAGATCCTCGCCGACCGCGGCATCGCGGCGCGGGTGCCGCAGTTCGAATGGGACGCGATCTGCCGCGAGATGGAGGCCAGCTTCCACGATGCCCGATGGCGTGACGGGGCGCTGCAGGCCGTGGCACGCGCCGGCGCACTGCTGGCGGGCCATTTCCCGGCGGGCGCGAGCAACCCCAACGAATTACCGGACCAGCCATTGGTGCTCTGAGGCCAGCAGGGCTGCCGGAATGCCGTTGTAGGGTCGACTTCAGTCGGCCAGGGTGGATGGCGTTGTAGGGCCGACTTCAGTCGGCCAGAAGTGGATGGCGGACTGAAGTCCGCCCTACGGCCGCCCTACGGCCGCCCTGCGGTCCAGTGAACTAGACTTCGCCGATGACCGTTCATCGTTCCTCGCGTTCACTTCAGCGCGAACTGCTGCACCTAGCCTGGCCGGTGCTGATCGCCCAGGCCGCGGTGATGGCCAATGGCGTGATCGACACGCTGATGGCCGGCCACCTGTCCTCGGTCGACCTGGCGGCGGTCGGCATCGGCGCCAGCATCTACATCACCATCATCATGGCGCTGATGGGCGTGCTGCTGGCGCTGACGCCGGTGGTGGCTCACCATTACGGCGCGCAACGCTACGCCGAGATCGGCGCCGACGTGCGGCAATGCGCCTGGCTGGCGCTGCTGCTCTCGCTGCTTGCCTTCGCCGCCCTGAAACATCCCGATCCGCTGCTGGCTTTTTCGCGCCTGACCCCCGAGGTGGAATTCAAGGTGCGCGCCTATCTCGAAGGCTCGGCCTGGGCGGTGCCGGGCGTAATGTTCTTCCGTGTCTTCTACGGTTTCACCAACGGCATCGGCCGGCCGCGTCCGGTGATGACGTTCAACCTGCTCGGGTTGGCGCTCAAGGCACCGCTCAACTGGGTCTTCATGTATGGCCATTTCGGTTTCCCGGCCATGGGCGGTGCGGGCTGCGGCTGGTCCACCGCCGTCATCATGTGGACCGTTGCGACCTTGTCCTGGCTGTGGTGCCGGCGCAATGCCGAATACGCGCCCTACGGCGTCTTCGCCCGCTTCGAGTGGCCGCGCCTGACGGCCCTGCGCGGATTGCTGGTGCTGGGCCTGCCGATGGGCGCCACCTTCCTCGTCGATGTCACCGCCTTTACCTTCATGGCGCTGTTCATCGCCCGCCTCGGACCGGAGGTTTCCGCTGCGCACCAGGTTGCCGCCAATGTCGCGGTGTTCGTCTTCATGGTGCCCCTCGCCCTGGGCGTCGCCACCGGCGTGGTGGTTGGCCAGGCGCTGGGCGCCGGCGATAGCCGACGCGCGCGGCACGCCGGTTTGCTCGGCCTCGCCGTCGGTTGCGGCGCGGCGGCGATTACTGGCGCGGCCATTGGCTTCGGCGCCGCGCCGCTGGCGCGCGCCTACACATCGGACCCGGTGGTTGCCGCCGCCGCCACCACGCTGCTCGGCATCGTCGCCGTCTATCACCTCGCCGACGCCGTGCAGGCCGTCATGGCCCAGGTGCTGCGCGGCTACAAGCGCGCCATGGCGCCGATGGTGATCTATGCACTTTCGCTATGGGGTGTGGGCCTGGGCGGCGGCTATCTGCTCGGCCTGACCGATGCCTTCGGCACGCGCATGGGCGCGGCAGGCTTCTGGATCGCGGCCGTGGCGAGCCTGTCGATTGCCGGCGCGGGGGTGCTGGCTTATTTCCTGCGGATTTCAGGCCACGACATGCCGGGTGGCGCCAATCCGCACTGATAAATCGCCGTCCCGCCAGCGCCAACTTTTGTGGCAGACGGCGCCGTGAACTAATGTTTCGCAGGCTCGTCTGGTGAGCCACCTCGCCGGTATGATGGCTACATTCATGTCAGGGAGGCGGGCGATGGAGTTCATTGCGCATGCGCGGTCGGGTGGTGGAGGACGGGATGGAGGAGATGGAGGTTTCCACGGACTCGACGCACATCTGAGTGAAGTTGGCCGCTTGGCGAAAGTCTTTGCGGAGAACTTCGGCGCGGCAGACGTGGAGGAACTGGCCGGCTTGTGGCATGACCTCGGCAAGTATCGGCCGGGTTTTCAGAAGTACGTCCGATCGCCTGCGGGCAACGAAGCCCACATCGAGGGCCGCGTGCAGGGAAAGGACAAGACGCATTCCGCCGCCGGTGCTCTGCATTCGATCGAGCGTTTCGGTATTCCCGGCCGAGTTCTGGCTTATCTGATCGCTGGTCATCATGGAGGTTTGAGGGACTGGCACGGTGGTCTCGACGGCCGTTTGGCGGCAGACAATGCCGACACGCGGCGGGAACTCGACGAAGCGCGGGTAGCAGCTCCGGCAGAATTGCTGGCACGAGGCGCCGCGCCTGATCTGCGGCATTCGCCTGGTGGCGGCAAGGGATATGCGCTATGGACGCGCATGCTGTTTTCCTGCCTCGTCGACGCCGATTTCCTCGATACCGAAGCCTTCATGGACGGCTCCCGTGCCGAGGCGCGAGCGGGCTATCCGGAGTTGGCGAGTTTGGCGATGGACTTCGACGCGCATATGGCCGAAGTTATGGCCCGGGCACCGGATACTCCGGTCAACCGCCTGCGCGGCGAAGTGCTGGCGCAATGCCGCTTTCGCGCACAAGGCGCGCCGGGTCTGTACTCCCTCACCGTGCCGACCGGCGGAGGAAAAACATTGTCGTCGCTGGCCTTTGCCCTCGAACATGCCCGCGTCCACGGCAAGCGCCGCGTCGTTTATGCGATTCCGTATACCAGTATCGTCGAACAGACTGCCGACATATTCGGTCGCATCTTCGGTGCGGCCAATGTTGTCGAGCATCACAGCCAAGCCGAGACCGACGAAAGTCATGAAACAGCGCGGTCCCGCCTGGCCTGCGAAAACTGGGATGCGCCGCTGGTTGTCACCACCAACGTGCAGCTGTTCGAATCCCTGTTCGCGGCCAAGACTTCGCGCTGCCGCAAGCTGCACAACCTCTGCGACAGCGTCATCGTCCTCGACGAGGCGCAATGCCTGCCGCCGGAATTTCTGCAACCCATCCTCGACGTTCTCAACCTCTTGGCACGGCATTACGGTGCTACGGTGGTGCTGTGCACGGCCACCCAGCCGGCATTGGCGAGCAAGACCTATTTCGACGCCGCGCGCAGCCGGCGCGGGCTCGACGACGTGACCGAAATCATCGCCGACCCCGGCGAACTCTACCGTCGCCTCAAGCGTGTCGACGTGCGTCTCCCGGAATGGACGCACCGTTCGAGTTGGGAGGACATTGCAACCGAGCTGATGGCACAGGATTGCGCCCTCGCCATCGTCACTACGCGCGGCGATGCGCGCAAGCTGTGGCGTTTGATGCCGGAAGGCACGCTGCACCTGTCGGCGCTGATGTGCGGTGCGCACCGGGCACAGGTCATTGCGGAAATCAAGCAGCGGCTTAAGGACAAACGCGAAGGGCGTGACGGACGACCTCTACGCGTCATCAGCACGAGCTTGATAGAGGCTGGCGTGGATGTCAGCTTCCCCGCTGTCTACCGCGCCTTCGCCGGGCTTGACTCTATCGCCCAAGCGGCCGGGCGCTGCAACCGCGAAGGCGAACAAGAGCGGGGCACGGTGGTGGTCTTCCAGCCGCCAAGCGCTGCGCCTCCCGGATTCCTGCGTCAAGCTGAGAACGCCTGCCTCTCGGTGCTACAGGCCTGGGATGGCGAACCGCTGGCGCCGGAGTTGTTCGAGCGATATTTCGACCGGCTCTATTTCGGGATTGATCTCGACGCCAAGGGCATCGTGCGCGACCTGACGCCGGACCCAGCGCTCGGCGTCCAGTTCCGCACCGCCGCCGATAATTTCCGCCTCATCGACGACGAGGATCAGGCGATGGTCTTCGTCCGCTATGACGGTTACCAGGGGATCGACGCGCTGCTTGGCCAGCTCGAACGAGATGGTCCGGAGCGCTGGCTGATGCGCAAGCTGCAACGCTGCGCCGTGACGGTGCGGCAGCGGGTCGTGGAACGCATGCTGATGCGAGGCGACGTGGCGGAAGTTCAGCCCGGCTGTTTCGTGCAGCGCAACGATTTGCTGTATGACCCTGTGCTTGGTTTGCTGGACGAGGACAATCCTTCACTTTCGGCGGCTGGCCTTGCTGTATAACCATGTCATGGCGGACAATGACGAAACAATGCAGGGAGGATGCGAATGAAACCGTATTGCCTTGAAGTCTCCGGCGACTTCGCTTGCTTCACCCGACCGGAAATGAAAGTGGAGCGCGTCTCCTACGACGTAATGACACCATCCGCCGCCCGTGCGGTATTCGAGGCGATCTTCTGGAAACCGGCGGTGCGCTGGCGCGTGCGCCGAATAGAGGTGTTGAAGCCGATCCGCTGGATCAATTTGCGCCGCAACGAAGTCGGCGCTGTGATGTCGGTGCGCAACGTGCAGACGGCGATGAACGGTGGCGATGGCGTGCTTGCCCTCAATATCGAGGACGAGCGCCAGCAGCGGGCCGGCTTGTTCCTGCGCGATGTCTCCTACCGCATCCATGCCGATCTCGACATCGAGCCCGACCGCGTCGACCAGAGCCCGCCGGCCAAGTACCGTGCCATGTTCGAGCGCCGCGCCGAGGCAGGTCAATGTGTCAATCAGCCTTATCTCGGCTGCCGTGAATTCGCTGCGCGCTTCCGCTATGTCGCCGACCCAGCCGTCGAAGCCCCGACCATCGCCGAAAGCCGCGACTTGGGCTGGATGCTGCATGACCTGGATTTCGCCAATCCCACCGATTCGCAACCCCGGTTTTTCCGCGCACAGATGGCGAACGGTGCAGTGAACGTGCCGGCTTGGGAAGGCGAGGAGATTCGGCGATGATTCTTCAAGCCCTCAACGACTACTACCGGCGCAAGGCCGCCGATCCCGATCCGGCCAGACGCCTGCCCGCCTTCGGACTGGAGGAGAAGGAAATTCCCTTCATCCTCGAAATCGACGCGGCGGGCCGCTGGCTGCCGCCGATCCGCGACACGCGGCGCAAGGAAGGCAAGAGGCTGCTAGGCCAGCGTTTCCTGGTACCGCAGGCGGTCAAGCGTGCTTCGGGTATCGCCGCCAATCTGTTGTGGGATACCGCCGAATATGTACTCGGCGTCGACACGCGTGGCAAGCCGGAGCGGGTTGTCGAGCAGCACGCCGCCTTCCGTGCCCGCATTGAGGCTCTGCCGGAGTCGACTACCGCCTTGTCGGGAGTCGTCGCAGTGCGCAAGTTTCTGGACGCAGTCGATATTGCCGCGCTGGAAAGCGACCCGCTCTGGCCTGAGATTCTGGAAGGCAACCCGGTCATGAGTTTCCGCCTGCAAGGCGAGGTTGAACTGGTCTGCCAGCATCCAGCGGTAGCCCTGGCCACCGCGACGATGGAGGAAGGCGAGAGCAGCGATTCCGCCTTCTGCCTGGTCAGCGGCGCGATGGCGCCGGCTGAGCGGCTGCATGCAGCAATCAAGGGCGTGTGGGGTGCGCAGTCGTCGGGGGCGAACGTTGTTTCCTTCAATCTCGACGCCTTCAATTCCTACGGCAAGCGGCAGGGTGCGAACGCGCCCGTCGGCAAGCCCGCCGCCTTCGCCTACACCACGGCGCTGAATCACCTGCTCGGGCGCGACTCGCGCCAGCGCGTGCAGGTTGGTGATGCTTCTACGGTGTTCTGGGCGGAAAGGTCAAGCGACTTCGAAACCCTGGTGCCTGATCTCTTCGGCGAGTCGCCGAAGGACGACCCCGACCGCGGCGCGCGGGCGCTCGACGCGCTCTACCGTTCCATCCACAGCGGCCGCTTTGTCAGCGACGAGGATGCGACCCGCTGCCATGTGCTGGGTTTGGCGCCTAACGCGGCGCGCATCGCTGTGCGCTTCTGGCAGACCGGGACGGCGGCGGAACTCGGCGCGCGTTTGCGCCGCCATTTCGACGACCTCGACGTGGCGCGGGGGCCGAATGATCCGCGCTACCTCTCGTTGTTCCGCCTGCTCGCCGGCATCGCTGTGCAGGGCAAGGCCGACAACATTCCGCCCAGGCTGGGTGGCGATGTCGTGCGCGCCGTGCTTGCTGGCGAAGACGTTGCCTATCCCACCGCACTGCTTCAAGGCGCCGTCGGTCGCTGCCGCGCCGAGCAGCGTGTCACCTACCCGCGCGCCGCCGTGCTCAAGGCCTGCCTGAACAGATCCATTCGCAATGCCAACCGCAATTCAACATCAGCCACCGAGAAGGAGTTCGCCCCCATGCTCGACACCGCCCACCCCAGTCCGGCCTACCGTCTCGGCCGACTGTTCGCCGTGCTGGAAAAAATTCAGGAAGAAGCCAGCCCTGGCCTCAACGCCACCATTCGCGACCGCTACTACGGCGCCGCGTCCTCCACGCCGGTGGCCGTGTTCACCACGCTGCTGCGCTTGAAGAACCACCACCTGGGCAAGCTCTCGCCCGGCCGCCGCGTCAATCTCGAGCGTCTGATTGGCGAAATCATGGGCGGTATCGCCGATTTTCCGCGCCAGTTGCCGCTGCCCGAACAAGGCCGCTTTGCGCTCGGTTACTACCATCAGCGCCAGGACTTCTACACGCCGAAAACAACTTCCGAATCTTCCGAGGAGAAATGAAATGAGCCTGAACCACCGCTATGACTTCGTGCTGCTGTTCGACGTGAAAGACGGCAATCCCAACGGTGACCCCGACGCCGGCAACCTGCCGCGTCTCGACGCCGAAACCGGCGACGGTTTGGTTACTGATGTCTGCCTCAAGCGCAAGCTGCGCAATTACGTCGGCATGGTCAAGGGCGAACATCCGCCATATGAAATCTACGTCAAGGAAAAAGCGGTGCTCAATGCCCAGCACAAGCGCGCCTATGTCGCCATCGGCCGTGAGGACGCGTTGGAGGGCGAAGGCAAGAAGCGCAAGGGCGGCGACGCCGTCGAGGATGCGCGCAAGTGGATGTGCGCCAACTTTTTCGACGTGCGCACCTTCGGCGCGGTGATGTCCACCGGCGTCAATTGCGGTCAGGTACGTGGCCCGGTGCAACTCACCTTTGCCCGCTCCGTCGACCCGGTGATCGCGCAGGAACATTCCATTACGCGAATGGCGGTGGCGACCGAAGCCGAGGCCGAGAAACAGGAAGGAGATAACCGCACCATGGGCCGCAAGCACACCGTCCCCTACGGCCTTTATCGCTCGCATGGCTTCATTTCCTCGTTTCTGGCCAAACAGACAAGTTTTTCTGATGACGACCTTGAACTTCTTTTCAAGGCATTCGAGCAGATGTTCGAGCACGACCGCTCCGCCGCACGGGGTGAAATGTCGACGCGCGGGCTTTACGTCTTCAAGCACGAGTCCGAACTTGGCAACGCCCCGGCCCATGCCTTGTTCGATCGTCTGACGGAGACGCGCATGGGTGGCGACGTAGCCCGCGACTTTGGCGCCTATTCGGTGCTGTTTGACGGCCAGCCTGTCTCGGTCGGTGAGCATGCGATTGCAGGCCAGCCGAACGTCACACTGATTCGCCGCTGCTGACCGGTCGCCGCTACTTCCATAGATGTATCTCATGGGCCACAATCCGTGAAGCAGATTCTCTCCACCGACGTCTATTTCGCGCAGCGCGGGGTCGAGGTGGTGATTCTGCTTGCGGGAGGCGACAAATCCTCCCAGTCGAAGGACATCAAGCGGGCGCTGGAACTGGCCCGCCGCCTGTAGGAGCGGAGCATGGCAGCGACATCGATCAAATTGCGGCCTTGGGATTCGGCCGAGCACCTGAAGACGGAAGAGGAAATGGTCCTCTATCTGGAAGCCTGTCTTGAGGACGGCGACGCGGCGCTGATCGCCCACGCGCTGGGCGTGATCGCCAAGGCGCGTGGTATGACGCAGTTGGCGCGCGATACCGGGCTATCGCGCGAGAGCCTGTACAAGGCGCAGTCGAGTGAAGGCAATCCGGAGTTCGCGACTGTGATGAAGGTGGTCAAGGCGCTGGGCTTCCAGCTTCATGCTTCACCGGCGGCGTAGCTTCGGTGCGCCCGTGGGAAGTTGAGGCGTTGAGCGGATAATCGAGTCCTTGCCGCACAGCGCGACCATAAAGATCGTCGTACGTTGAGTTTTGCCGCCGCACATAAGGAAATCAAGGTCATGACCGAAATCCATTTCATCGTCGAAGAAGCGCCGGAGGGAGGTTATACGGCCCGCGCGGTCGGTGAGGACATCTTTACCGAAGCCGACGGCCTCCCGAGCCTGCACGCGCAGGCGCGCGATGCCGTGCGCTGCCATTTCGATGAGGACAAAGAAGCAACACTGATTCGGAGGTGCTGAAAATGAACTGGAAAGACCATGTAGTTGTCGACCCCAAGGTGCTCGTCGGGAAGCCCATTATCCGAGGCACGCGCATTTCGGTGGAACTGCTGATGGACCGCCTGTCCGACGGCTGGAGCATGGAGCAAATACTGGAGTCGTATCCGCGCGTCACGCGCGACGACGTGCTGGCGGCCATCTCGTTCGTCACCGAAGTATTCCGCGAGGAGGACTACATTGCCATTCAAAAGGCCACGGCATGACGCCGCGCTGGCTGCTGAACGAGAACTTTCCGCAGCCTTCGGTTCTGCGCCTGCGAGCGCGCGGGTGGGATGTCGCCGCGATCAGCGAGGATAGCCCGAGTATCGACGATGACGTGGTGATGGAGCGCGCCCGCGCCGAAGGGCGCTGGTTGGCGACCTTTGACCGCGACTATGGCGAGCTGGTCTTCAAGCGGGGATTGCCGGCGCCGGGTGTCATTGTCTTACTGCGTGTGACCTCTTATCAGCCGGAGGAACCGGCGGATTGGTTGGTGCAGCTACACGACGCGCAGCAGCTTCAGGAAGGCTGCTTCCACATATTCGATGGTCACACGGTACGCCGCCGCCCATTTCTGGCCGGTCTGTCCGGTGGACTTTCCTGACCCCATCCCCCTCTCCGCGCTCCAGCACTGGTGCTATTGCCCGCGCCAGTGCGCGCTGATTCACGTCGAGCAACTATTCGCCGAGAACCTGCACACCCTGCGCGGCCAGGCCGTACATAAGCAGGTCGACCAGCCCGGCGTCGAGACGCGCGCCGGCCTGCGCGTGGAGCGCGCGCTACCCGTCTGGAATGATCGTCTCGGCTTGATCGGCAAGGCCGATGTCGTGGAATTCGAAGCCGACGGCACGCCTTATCCGGTGGAATACAAACACGGCAGCCGCAGCAAGGCGGCGTGGATTGCCGCCTGCGACGATCTGCAACTGGCCGCGCAGGCGCTGTGCCTCGAAGAAATGACCGGTCGCGCCGTGCCGCATGGCGCGATCTATTACGCCACCTCCAAGCGCCGGCGCGTAGTGCCGATCACGGCCGATCTCCGGCGCCGTGTCGAGGACGTCACCGCCGCCGTGCGCATCCAGATCGACTCGGGTGAGCTGTCGCCGCCCGCCAACGACGCCCGCTGCAAACAGTGCTCGCTGATCGAGCAATGCCAGCCCTCTCTGGGCGAAACAGGCGCGCTCGCGGCGAGGCGGGCGCACTTGTTCGACCCCGAGGGCTAAACCCGTCCGGAAGGCCGCGCCATGCAACTGCTCAACACCCTGTACGTCACCCTCCCGGAAAGCTATCTGCATCTCGACAACGACACCCTGCGCGTCGAGATCGAACACGAAACGCGCCTGCGGGTGCCGCTGCATCATCTCTCGTCCGTGGTCTGCTTCGGTCATGTGATGGTCTCGCCCATCCTCATGCATCGTCTGGCCGACGAGGGCAAGAGCCTGGTCTTGCTCGATGGCCGCGGCCGCTTCAAGGCGCGGCTGGAAGGTCCGGTATCCGGCAACGTGTTGCTGCGCCAGGCCCAGCATCACCGCTTATTGGACAATGCGGCCAGCGCCGACTTTTGTTTGGCCGTCGCCAAATCCTGTATCGCCGGCAAGTTGAAGAATTGCCGTCAGGTAGTGCAACGCGGTGCGCGCGAGAACGGCCGCGAGGAAGACAGTGCCGTGCTGACGGCAACCGCCGACGAACTCGGCCGCGCCTTGGCCCGGCTCGAACACGCGGCGGACCTCGACGCCGTGCGCGGCATCGAAGGTGACCAGGCCAAGCGCTACTTTGCCGCGCTGACTTTGCTGGTGCGTCCCGAGGCGCGGCAGGCCTTCACCATGAACGGCCGCACGCGCCGACCGCCGCTGGATCGCATGAATGCACTGCTTTCCTTTCTGTATGCGATGCTGATGAACGACGTGCGTTCGGCAGTGGAGAGCGTCGGCCTCGATCCGCAAATCGGCTTCCTGCATGCGCTGCGTCCCGGCCGCGCAGCTCTCGCGCTCGATCTCATGGAAGAATTCCGTCCGCTGCTGGCCGACCGCCTGGCTCTGACGCTGATCAATCGTCGGCAGGTCAATGCCGATGATTTCGAGGAGCACTCCGGTGGCGCGGTGACACTGAAAGACGATGTGCGGCGGGCGGTGGTAACCGCATATCAGGAACGCAAGCAAGAAGCACTGATGCATCCCTTGCTGGAGTCGAGTTTCGCTCTTGGCCTTGTCCCTTTCGTGCAGGCACGTCTGCTTGCGCGCGCCGTGCGCGGCGATGCGGAAGGCTACCTGCCGTTTTGTCCAAAGTAAGCGGAGGCAGGATCATGCTTGTCATCGTCAGCTACGATGTCTCCACCGAAACCAAAGCCGGCCGCCGCCGTTTGCGGCGCGTGGCACGGGTCTGCGAAGGCATGGGTCAGCGCGTGCAGAAATCGGTATTCGAATGCAAGGTCGACGCGATGCAGTTCGAGGAACTCGAACGCCGGCTGCTGGCGGAAATCGAATTGGCGGAAGACTGCCTGCGCTTCTACCGCCTGACCGAACCCGTCGAACTGCATGTGCGCGAGTACGGAAAGTTCAAGGCAGTCGATTTTGAAGGGCCACTGGTGCTATGACGCGCGGATCGCAAGTGACGTGGAATTGCCGGCAGGTTCGCGGCAAAGGCAACTACCTGATTTTGCATTCCGAAATTGGGCGTAGGAGAATTGGCAGTGCCTCGTTTCGGCGAGGTGCTGGACGGTTCGCGCAAAGCGAGGAATTTCGTTCGATGACTCAATGCGATGCGCGAAACCAGACGCCCGGCCCGTGAGGGCCGGGCGAGGATTGAAACTCACAGTCGTTTGTCGAACATGGATATGTGTTCGGACGCCCGGCCCGTGAGGGCCGGGCGAGGATTGAAACCGGTATGTATGCGGATTTATCAACTGCGACAGCTGGACGCCCGGCCCGTGAGGGCCGGGCGAGGATTGAAACCGCGTCTGGTGTTACTGGTGGATCAACGCCTTTGGCGACGCCCGGCCCGTGAGGGCCGGGCGAGGATTGAAACCGGTATGTATGCGGATTT